>NZ_JARVSI010000019.1:0-160335 GCF_030209255.1 Pseudomonas sp. CFBP2511
ACCCGGAAAGTGTAGACACTCCGGGTTTCTCGGATCGGGCTGACCATCTCATTATTCCAGCTTTTCAGCCGTGACTCCGAGTTTTCTGCCGCTGTCGGTGGGCTTGCGCAGCACTTCGCCGCCGGGTTTGCGTTCCAGCGTGGTGGTGTTGTTCAGGGCATCGGTGACGGCGATCAGTTGATGGCGTTCGTCGTATCGGTAATAGGTGGTCTTGCCCGAGCAGTCCTGAAAGCGTTCGACCTGCGCCAGGCTGTTCCACCACAGGTATTTTGACTTGAGGGCCGCCTCATTGAAGCATGAAGAAGGCTAACGCGATGTTAGCAGTACCCTCTGTCTGCTTGGTTTTTAAAGAGCTATTTAATGTTAAATATAAGTAGTTCTCCATTTGTCATCATCTTGAAATTCGCATTTCTGTATTTTGCATGCGTTATCGACTATCGAGAAGGTCAATCTGTATGTCTGGGCTAGTCCGTGTTTTTTCTTATATATAACAGTTGCCTTTTTTTGTGAGGAAATCTCTAGCTTCACCGAGTTGTGTTCAAATTCATAATCAGGATGCACGCTGCACACTAAATTTTCTAATCTGTCATAGTTTCTGTCTTTCCTGGTGACATGAGCAGAAAAGATTGCTAGTAATTCGGCATACGCACGCTCATCGGCATCAGATGAATCGTTTTCCACATCTCTCATTGCTCTTTTGTGTTCGTAAAGCCAAAGTTCCCAATTGCACATTGCAGTCGAAAAATCACGAAATGAGCGCTCCACAACTTCTTCGCTGATAATTGTTTCGATTTTAGGTTTTAAAATCTGCGCCATCGATTAACTTCCCATTACGGTAAAAGTCATAATAGATATTAGTAGTGACCGTGGGTGTTGTAGGTAAAGCGTTCGCTTGTCTGTTACGAAGCTACTGCCTTTATAAAAAAGGGGCGGCCGAGGCGGTGTTAGCACTAATTTCAGTTCTAGGCTTTTAAAGAGCAAAAAAACATCGAGAGTTCATAAGGTGCAGTTATTTAGAAGTTCAAGGTCAAAAGCCTTGTTTTTAATTATATGCTTATTGGCTTTGACCTTCTCCATTACTCCATTTCTCACTATCAATGGATTGCAAGTGGCGGCACAATGAATAAATGCAGCGGGATATGAGTAATCTCTTGGTGAGTAGAGAACATCATCAATAGTTCGCTCGCTAGGCAGTATGCAGCCAACAACTAGAGGGGTGTAATACTCTTCAAGTGAGAGCCGAATATGTTTACAAACCTCATTTGCATTTTCCGGGCGGGGGACAGCTATGGTTCCATTAATGCTGGGGCTGAACTTTTTGTCCTGTCTTCCATCAGTAATAAATGCAAAACATGAATCGCTGCCCAAATTGCTTTTGTAAGGCATATCTATTTTAGACATGCAATCAAAGATTGGCCCGCCGAAAACGCGCCCGCCGAGCATGAACTCGTGTGACTTGACTAAGTATTGAAAATTGAGCACAGCAATTATTTCCTTATCCAGGCGAAATCTCAGGCCTTTTTTAACCGCTGTGACGGTTAACTCCTTGCACTCAATAGCCTTAAGCTCTTTTTGCAATTCGTTCTCAAAATAGATTCGATCGTCTTTTTTCATAAATCACCGATATTTTAGCACGTGGAAAG
This sequence comes from Pseudomonas sp. CFBP2511, assembly GCF_030209255.1. Taxonomy (NCBI): domain Bacteria; kingdom Pseudomonadati; phylum Pseudomonadota; class Gammaproteobacteria; order Pseudomonadales; family Pseudomonadaceae; genus Pseudomonas; species Pseudomonas sp. CFBP2511. The sequence goes on from NZ_JARVSI010000019.1 coordinate 1,644, forward strand.
TTGCATCATGTACAGCTCCTTTCCCTCCCAAATATTCTCCAGGCTCCCCCTTAGTATCCACTCGAAAAGTTTCTGCGATACCTACAGATAAAGATTATCCCCCTACTCAATCCAATCGGATCCTGCGTAATAAACCGCCCGATCTCGGGATCGTAATACCGAAACGTGTTGTAGTGAAGCCCTGTCTTCACATCGAAATAATGACCCTGAAACCTCAGGTTCTGCTCGACCTCGTTCACCACCAGCTGCTTGATCAGCCCCCACGAGGAGATATTGTCTGTAATTTTAATTGTTTCCTCTAGGAGCATTCCTGCCGGATCTTAAGTGACATTCGCCTCTACGCGCGAATTTCAATTATTAATTCAGGCTATTTTCAAAGCTCTTCGATTGCTTTTCTGATTGTAGATAGTAAAAAGGTTTCGTAGTTTTCAAAAACTTTTTTTTTGACAGGGTCTCTTTTGAATGATAACTCTGTTTCTATTATGGGGTTTTCGTTGGGTCCACTGTTGATCGATGTATCTATAGAATATATTGGGCCGTATCCAGAAGAGTAAATGACCACCATTTTTGAATCCGCATCGCCTTGTGAGCGAGCTTTCATTGTCGCAAAAAATACGCTGGGAATTGAAGTGGCTGCTAATCCGCTTTTGGTTGCTCCATAATATGTGTCTCCTGCAAATGATAATGCGCCAAATTTTTTAAGAAATAGCTTATATGATGCAGGGAACGCGATACCCATTTCTTTCTCGAAATCTAGAATTAGGCTATCGCTTGCACCTCCTGCGCACGTCAACTCTTCACCACTTGCATTAATTTCTGACTCAATAATATCTAGGTAATTCATAGAAACCTCTCAAAAATCTAGGGAACGCTGTTTCCAATAACTTTTTTTCCACGTATTGAAAGGGCCGCGATTCATGCTTGAAGGAGCACTAGCATAAAGCCTTCTACTACCATCTGCTCCCACCCAAGTCTTATCCCATTGATTAGAATACATATGTAGCACTCGATCATTCTTTGAGTGGAAACTGCTTAAAATCTCCGCCATGGATCCCGGTTCGTCTTGAGTAAGATGGTGCAAGTTTACCTCGCTTCCATCTTTGCCTATAGGTGCTTCCCCTTTTCTCATACGCTGAATATTGGTTTTACCTAACTCATCCATATAGTTAGGGTCGAAAAGATCGTTTCGCTGATAAACTTTTCTGCCTGCCACATTTTTTGGTGACCAGCAACTCCATCCAAGTGGATCAACCCACCCATAAGGATTAGGCGCATACAGATAAAGATTATCCCCCCCACTCAACCCAATCGGGTCCTGCGTTATAAACCGTCCGATCTCAGGATCGTAATACCGAAACGTGTTGTAGTGAAGCCCTGTCTCCACATCGAAATACTGGCCCTGAAACCTCAGGTTCTGCTCGACCTCGTTCACTACCAGCTGCTTGATCAGCCCCCACGGCGCGTACTTGGCCTGCCAGACGATGTGCCCTTCGGCATCGGTCATCTCCAGCGGCGTGCCGATCTGGTCGGTGTGATAGTAGTAAATCGTGTTCTCGGTTTCGCCTTCTTTCTGATCAACTCGGGCCAAAGGCGCATAGCTGCCTGGCTCGTAGAGGTAAAGGCTGCTCTGCTCGGGGCTTTCTTCGCGCAGCATGCGCAGGCCCTGCCAGAGGAAGCGTTTCTGGTCGGTCTGGCCTTGGATGTCGGACTGTTTGCCCACGCGTCTGCCGAGGCTGTCGTACTGGTAGCTGCTGGTGACTTCTACCTGGCTGTTGGCCATGGTCTCGGTTTTGACCAGGCGGTTTTCGCTGTCGTAGGTGAAGGTTTGCCAGCGCACGATGCCGACGATTTTCTCGATCAGGTTGCCCCAGGCGTCGTATTTATATTCGTGGTTGCGCCATTCCTTGAGGCGGTTGTCTTTGACGTGGTCGAAGCGGCTGGTGTTGAAGTTGAGGCGGTTGCCGGCGGCGTCGTAGCGGAACGCTTCGCCCTCGAAGCGTTTTTTGGGGTTCTGTTCCAGCAGGCGGCCGTTGGCTTCGTATTCGTAGCTGACTTCGCCGCGCAGTTTGTCGAGGGTGCGGCTCAGTTCACCGGCCAGGTCGTATTCGTAACGACGATGGATTGAGTTGTAGGCGTGCTCGACGTAGCGCTCGGGTTTGATGAGCGGGTTCTGGATCTGTGACAGTTTTTCAGCCGGCAGGGTGGTCGCGTATTGCCAGGCCTTAGCTTGCCCCACTTGTATCTATAGCTCATACTCTCGGCGACAATAGACAAAGCCTCCGAAGCGTTCGAGACTTCCAATCGAATCTTGCTCAAATTTGCATTCCAAGTTTATAAGAAGAATTTTATCTTGACCAATTGACGCTGAAATATTTGTAGCAATGACCTCTAAACTTTCCCAATCAAAGTCTATAGGTTCTCTGTCAAGATAGTAACGAATAAGCAGTGTTCGATCGTCCGTTAGAGAAAGAGCGATCGCTCTAATTGCAGGATATATTTCACCAATTAAAGCGCGCCACACACACAGAACTAACCAGTCAGGCAAGTTTTTCATGGTGCCGCTCCGATAGTGTTAGGGTTTGTTGGGACAATATGTGCTCCGCTTTTTCCTGAGTGTATTGTTCCATATCTCGTTGCCAATCCTGAAGAGCCGTCAATACCAATATTTTTACCAAAATCAACTATTGGCTGTCCTCGTGAACCATAACCTATGACGGAAAACTCTCCAGCACGAGCGCCATTCAAAAGTCTCTGAGGATCGACTCCCTCATTAAAATAACTGCGTCCGGGAATAAAATTGTTATGTCCTATAATATGCTTGCCTTGCTGTCCAGTATGAATGTTGCTGGCTATGTTGTCCAGCGAGGTACCAGTACCTTTCGCGCCACCCGAAGAACTATTGCACAGACCCCAAGGATCAACCCACCCATAAGGATTAGGCGCATACAGATAAAGATTATCACCGCCACTCAACCCAATCGGATCCTGCGTTATAAACCGCCCGATCTCCGGATCGTAATACCGAAACGTGTTGTAGTGAAGCCCTGTCTCTACATCGAAATACTGACCCTGAAACCTCAGGTTCTGCTCGACCTCGTTCACCACCAGTTGCTTGATCAGCCCCCACGGCGCGTACTTGGCCTGCCAGACGATGTGCCCTTCGGCGTCGGTCATCTCCAGCGGCGTGCCGATCTGGTCGGTGTGATAGTAGTAAATCGTGTTCTCGGTTTCGCCTTCTTTCTGATCAACACGGGCCAGCGGCGCATAGCTGCCGGGCTCGTAGAGGTACAGGCTGCTCTGCTCGGGGCTTTCTTCGCGCAGCATGCGCAGGCCCTGCCAGAGGAAGCGTTTCTGGTCGGTCTGGCCTTGGATGTCGGACTGTTTGCCCACGCGTCGGCCGAGGCTGTCGTACTGGTAGCTGCTGGTGACTTCTACCTGGCTGTTGGCCATGGTTTCGGTTTTGACCAGGCGGTTTTCGCTGTCGTAGGTGAAGGTTTGCCAGCGCACGATGCCGACGATTTTCTCGATCAGGTTGCCCCAGGCGTCGTATTTGTATTCGTGGTTACGCCACTCCTTGAGACGGTTGTCTTTGACGTGGTCGAAGCGGCTGGTGTTGAAGTTGAGGCGGTTGCCGGCGGCGTCGTAGCGGAACGCTTCGCCCTCGAAGCGTTTTTTGGGGTTCTGTTCCAGCAGGCGGCCGTTGGCTTCGTATTCGTAGCTGACTTCGCCGCGAAGCTTGTCGAGGGTGCGGCTCAGTTCACCGGCCAGGTCGTATTCGTAACGGCGGTGGATTGAGTTGTAGGCGTGCTCGACGTAGCGCTCAGGCTTGATGAGCGGGTTCTGGATCTGTGACAGTTTTTCAGCGGGCAGGGTGGTTGCGTATTGCCAGGCCTTGCGACCCACGGCGTCGTAGCCGAAGCGGGCTTTGTAGGTAAAGCGTTCGCGGCTGCCGTCCGGGTGGTCGATGCGTAGCACTTCGCCGTCGGGTTTGCGTTTCAGCGTGGTGGTTTCTGATTCAGTTTTTAAAGAGCTGGTTTTTAATACCCAGAATCAATAACTAGCAGAGGTTCAATCAATGGTGCCTCATCGACTCGATGGACGGTAACTACAGCTAGCGCTGGTCCGAAGTCGCCATGTATTGGATCAAATGCTCTGATATGAATATTGAATTTAACTGATTAGTAGTTGCCTGGAATATTTATTATTGAACAATTTTTCTCTCGCTGTAACGGCTAGCTTGTCAGTTACTATTCCAGTGTGATATCCATATTTGCAACCATATTTTAACTGCCAGAAATTTTATTTTAAACGTAAGTGGATATCCATTTTTCTTGATCATTAAATTTACGGTTTTGGATCATTAGTTTGCCGTTAGTTTCGGTAAGACTTAAGCGATATTGCTCAAATGATCCGGAGTTTTTTTCAAACACGACAGTGGCAGTATTTTTTTTTGTAATAGATACTTTGACCGATTTTTCGTTTATGTCATATTCAGGATTTGCTCCGCAAACTAAATTTTCTACCCGGTCGTAATTTCTGCCTTTATCTATAACGTGCTCAGAAAAAATAATCAGCAAATCAGCACGCCCTTTTTCGAGTAGTGTTGATCTGCACCCATTACCATCTAGAACCTCCAGCCTTTTTTTATAAAAGTCCTTCTCCCAGCTATACATTGCGGCTGCAAATGCAGAAAACGTATTTCGGACAATCTCAGCTGTTAAGGCTGCTGTGGTGTTAGTTTGTGAATACTCGTCCATCTATTAATACCCCTTTTCTGTAATAGTTGTAAATAATGTCAGTTGGTCGTGTTCCACCATTGGCATATTTGAAAGCTATGTCTATATTGACTGGGCCGTTGTCTCGCACATCTTTAGCGATGATCTTCTCATAGTTACGAAACAGTCCTCGATTAACTTTTGATAACTGCGGAAATACCCCATCCTTACCCCCCGAACCACCGAGAAGCTTAGCGATTATGTGCCCCGCATCATCATTTGCATTACCAAGGCTTCTCGCCCAACTCCGTGATGACGCGTTTGTAGCCGTTCCGCCTTTTTGGATGTCGTTCTTGGTAATTGTAGCCGTCGCTCGCAAAGGCTGTCCCGCAGCCCCTCGAGTGACATTCGCGCTGACGCACCAGCCTAACGGATCAACCCACCCATAAGGATTAGGCGCATACAGATAAAGATTATCCCCCCCACTCAACCCAATCGGGTCCTGCGTAGTAAACCGCCCGATCTCCGGATCGTAATACCGAAACGTGTTGTAGTGAAGCCCTGTCTCCACATCGAAATACTGACCCTGAAACCTCAGGTTCTGCTCGACCTCGTTCACCACCAGTTGCTTGATCAGCCCCCACGGCGCGTACTTGGCCTGCCAGACGATCTGCCCTTCGGCGTCGGTCATCTCCAGCGGGGTACCGATCTCATGGGGGTGGAAGTAGCAAATCGTGTTTTCTGCCTCACGCAACTCTTGTGTAGAATTGAATCCAAAATATTCAGAGTGTTTAGTAACGACTCTACCGGCACTGGTAATAGTTTGGCCGCCTTTGAATGGCGATAAGGCGGAAGCTAAAAGGCTATTTGTCGCCCCTTTTGAGCAGCAGTTCAGTCAAAAACAATTGAGTCCAAAATAAACTGTAGTTTTACAGGGTCTGCAGCATTCCCAAAATAATATTCATTCCCTCCATCATCGACCAGTTCAGGGGGTGTCGACTTCCAATACAGCACGAAATATTTTTCGTCCAGCAAATCCTCTAATGCGCCTGCATCATCGTATGTTGAAATTCTAATGAAAGGCCCATATTCCGAATGAATAAACACCGTCACCCTCTTTCCGATTTTTGAATCAATCATAGCTCACCTACCACGTAATGCTGTTAAACCAGTCCAACTCCTGCTGAGTAGGCGCTCGTTTGATACCTTTATTATCTAAAGCGTCTTTATATCTAACTGGGCGTGTTGCTCCAGATACATATGGGTTGGCTTCTGTTTCTTTAACTCGAGTGCTAGTCATATCGAATTCTGTACGATCTTTATAGGTTATTTTGACCCCCGGCTCACCAGCCTCACCACCCAGTCGAGTGATGTTCTTTGTCGTTCTGGTAGTAATCGTTCCAATTTCTTTTGTACCACTCGAAGAACTATTGCACAAACCCCAAGGATCAACCCACCCATAAGGATTAGGCGCATACAGATAAAGATTATCCCCCCCACTCAACCCAATCGGGTCCTGGGTTATAAACCGTCCGATCTCCGGATCGTAATACCGAAACGTGTTGTAGTGAAGCCCTGTCTCCACATCAAAATACTGTCCCTGAAACCTCAGGTTCTGCTCGACCTCGTTCACCACCAGTTGCTTGATCAGCCCCCACGGCGCGTACTTGGCCTGCCAGACGATGTGCCCTTCGGCGTCGGTCATCTCCAGCGGCGTGCCGATCTGGTCGGTGTGATAGTAGTAAATCGTGTTCTCGGTTTCGCCTTCTTTCTGATCAACACGGGCCAGCGGCGCATAGCTGCCGGGCTCGTAGAGGTACAGGCTGCTCTGCTCGGGGCTTTCTTCGCGCAGCATGCGCAGCCCCTGCCAGAGGAAGTGTTTCTGGTCGGTCCGGCCTTTGATGTCGGACTGTTTGCCCACGCGTCGGCCTAGGCTGTCGTACTGGTAACTGCTGGTCGTCTCTACCTGACTGTTGGCCATGGTCTCGGTTTTGACCAGGCGGTTTTCGCTGTCGTAGGTGAAGGTTTGCCAGCGCACGATGCCGACGATTTTCTCGATCAGGTTGCCCCAGGCGTCGTATTTGTATTCGTGGTTGCGCCACTCCTTGAGGCGGTTGTCTTTGACGTGGTCGAAGCGGCTGGTGTTGAAGTTCAGGCGGTTGCCGGCGGCGTCGTAGCGGAACGCTTCGCCCTCGAAGCGTTTTTTGGGGTTCTGTTCCAGCAGGCGGCCGTTGGCTTCGTATTCGTAGCTGACTTCGCCGCGAAGCTTGTCGAGGGTGCGGCTCAGTTCACCGGCCAGGTCGTATTCATAACGGCGGTGGATTGAGTTGTAGGCGTGCTCGACGTAGCGCTCGGGTTTGATGAGCGGGTTCTGGATCTGTGACAGTTTTTCAGCGGGCAGGGTGGTTGCGTATTGCCAGGCCTTGCGACCGACGGCGTCGTAGCCGAAGCAACTGGTCAGTTTGCCTTGGGTGCGGTAGATCTCGCGGTGCAGGTCGTCGCGTTCCATGTCGCTGATCAGTTGCCCGTCGAGGTTCAACTGGTGCAGGTGGCCGCTGCCGTAATACAGGTGGTTCAGGTGCTGGCCGGTGGGAAGGGTCAGCGTGGTCAGGTTGCCGAGCGTATCGTAGTCGTAGGTCAACGCGCCTTGGGGCGAGGCTTCTTTCGTCAGGCGGCCGAGGATGTCGTAGGCAAATTCCAGCTTTTCAGCCGTGACTCCGAGTTTTCTGCCGCTGTCGGTGGGCTTGCGCTGAATGGACAGCAGGCGGTCGCTGTCGTCGTACGCGAAATCCTGACGGGCGTCGTCGTTGAGTCTGGCCAGCAAACGGCCAATCGAATCACGCTCGAAATACGTGCTGCGCTGTGGCCGTTCGCCTTTTTCGCCGTAGCCGGTTTCCTCAACCTGAGTCAGATGCCCGCCCAGGTTGTAACTGAAACGGCGGGTCAGCTGGTCGATGCGTTTTTCTTCGATCAGCCGGTCGGAATGGTCGTAGGCGAAAGTGTAGGTCGCATCGTTTTCATTGGTCAGTGCCACCAGGCGCAGGGCCTTGTCGTACTGGTACGCGACCATCAACCCCTTGGGGTCCTGGCGGCGGACCGGCAGGCCACGGGCGTTGCGTGCCAGGTGGGTGGTCTGGCCCTTGCCGTTGGTGTGCGTGAGCACCTGGCCGTGGGCGTTGTAGGTAAAGCGTTCGCGGCTGCCGTCCGGGTGATCGATGCGCAGCACTTCGCCGCCGGGTTTGCGTTCCAGCGTGGTGGTGTTGTTCAGGGCATCGGTGACGGCGATCAGTTGATGGCGTTCGTCGTATCGGTAATGGGTACTTTTGCCCGAGCAGTCCTGAAAGCGTTCGACCTGCGCCAGGCTGTTCCACCACAGGTATTTTGATTTGAGGGTCGCGTCGGTGATGGTGTGCGGCAGGCCGTCTTCGCCGTTGTAGTACTCGGTCTTGTTGCCCAGCGCATCGATTTCGGTGATGAGGTTGCCCCGATCATCGTAACGGGCCTGCCAGGTGCTGCCGTCGGGGTAGGTGACCTGTTTGACCAGCGTGGTCTTGTAATGATGTTTGAAGCGCGTGGTTCGGCCCAGTGGGTCGGTTTCGGCCGTGAGGCGTGACAGTTCGTCGTACTCAAAGCCCAGCTGATTGCCGTCGGGCAGTGTCAGGCCGGTGATGTTGCCGCTGTCGTCCAGCGCGATGCGGTACTGCTCGCCACCGAAATCGGTGCTGGCGATGACGCGGCGGTCCTTGTTGTAGGTCACTTCGGCGCAGCGGCCCAGTACATCGGTTACGCGGGTCTGGCGCGCCTCGAAATCGTAATCGAAGTGAAGGTGCTCGCCGTCGCTGGTCCAGTGTTCGACCACGCGCGGCTTGTCATCCAGCACTTCCCAGCGGTACTCGCAGCCAAGCCCCAGCGCATTGGCATGGCGGGTCATCAGGCCGTCGGTGTAGCTGAAGGTGCGCACCGAATCGCCATTGCGGTTGTACACGCCGTTCAACTGGCCATTGCTGTCGTAGTGGTAGCGCACCAGCGTTTCGACCGCCTTGCCGTCAACGATGCGTTTGACGGTGCTCAGGCGGTGGGACACTTCGTCGTAGTGCAGGTGCACGCGCTGCCCGCCGGTGGCGCAGATGTCGGTCAGCACACCGTCTTCACTGCGCACAAAATGCAGAAAATGCCCGAGGGCGTTTTCGATGCGTTCCAGCGGCACCGGCTGGTTGTCGTCGGGTACTTCGCCGAAGTAGTAGAAAACGTTGTCCAGCGTTTGCACCAGGTAATGACCGCCGTTGGTGCGCACCAGGTACAGCTGTTCCTGTGCGTTGTAGATGCGCTGGTTGTAGTCCAGTGTCACGAACGGCACGCTGCGGCCCTGATTGTCGCTGAGGTACAAAAAACTGCCCTTGCGGCGCAGGCTTTGTTCCCACGGCAATACCCAGCCTTTGCCCAGCACGCTGTCGACATTGAGGTCGCTGGCGTAGAAGCGTGTCCACTCGATGGGCATCCGGCCGGGCAGGCTGAAGTCGAACTCGTCGATCAGCAGTTTGCGCCCGGTGGTGGTGTCCACCGGGTTGCCGTGCAGGCCGCCGAGCACTTTTTCCGCCAGCGGGGCGACGCCAAAGCGAACGATGGCATCGCTCAACACGATGCCGCCCATAAAACGCAGCGCACAAGGGCCAGCGGCTTTGAGCCCGGCCTGCAGGCCCAGCTTGGCGATGCTGCCCACCGCTTTGGCACCGCCTGCGACCACCAGCAGAATGTCCACGGTGTAGCGGGCTGTCGCCGACACTTCATCGTCCACCGCCAGGTAGCGATGGGTGCCGCCGCCAATGAACACGTTGTTGGAGCCGGTGCCGATTTTTGCGCCGCAGGTCAGTTTGTCGCCTTTGCGCGCGGCAGGCTTGCCGTTGATGAACACATTGCTGGAGCCTTCGGCCACCTTGACGATGGGCGAGTGCTTTTCGCACACCGCCGTGCTGTCGATGGCAAACGCGGCGGGGCGACCGTTGATGAACACGTTGGGCGAGCCCGATTCGATCTGCCCCGCCGCAGAGCTGAAGGCGGCGCCGATACTCTCCCCGAGGCTGGCAATGGCATTACCGGCCAGACCGACCGCAAGACCCAGTAAAATCCCGCCCAGCCCGCAGGTGGCGACGGTGAACGACACATACGCCACTGCCGCAATGCCCACAATCGCACCGAGCATAAAGCCTGTCATGGCACTGGTGTGATCAATCTCATCCATCAACCGCGCCGCCTCGAACATCGCCGTTACTCCTGCAGACTGCGGACAGTTGAGGGGGCGTCACCGGGAGTGCGGCTGATGTTGTGCAGTGGATAGTCCATTAAAACGTGTCCTGTCAGCGGTGAAGTAGAGTTCAGGAGGCGGTCAGGCCTTCAAGCATGCTGTCGAAATCCAGCAGCCAGGTGGTGAGCGCGGGTTTTTCAGAGTCGATCACGCAGCCCACGCTCAGCCACTGACGCTGATTGTGATCGGCGACCGGTACGATGGCGCCGATCAAGCGCCCGTGTCGCTCCTCAAAGCCTTCGCGAAAGTGAAAGTCCAGCCCCAGCGCCGCATTACCGGCCAACAGCGTTTCATAGTGGCGAATGATCCGGACCTCGCCATGCAGGGGCTTTAGCGCCTTGACGGCTTCGTCGAATGCCTCGGCAAGGTTTGCCCCTTCAGGCACATCGCGCCGCTGAATGGAGACGACAACAGGCTCTCCCTCAACGTGAACAGTGGCTTCAATCGCGCTACAGCGGAACCCTTCCGGGAAGCCGAAATGGAACCCGCCGAAGTTGAAGCTGCAGGGGGCGTCGAGCAAGGGCTGTGGAACGGGAATGGCCGCTTGAATGAGGTCAAGTTCACGTTGCGCAGCGGCGCGTTCAGCTTCCTCGCGCGCCAGGGCTTCGTTAGCCAGTCGGCGCTCGGAGATACGGTCGTAGAGACTGGGTCGTGTCATAGAGCCTTGGCCTTGTTCATCAATGTCTACATCTCCTTATGCAGGGGGGCGTCGGTCAATGCCGCGCCAGACACCCATTTGTGCGCTGACGATAGGCATTTGAACGAGCCGGTTGCATCTCCAACGGCGAACGGCCGACATGGAAAAAACTGAAAACCCTGTGGGACAAAGGCTACGGACAGGTTCTACTTGCAAAAGTTAAGCGTTCGACCTTTGCTCAACCGAAAGTTCACTATCGGCACGTGAAAGCTTCAGGATGCCCTGTCTTGAGCTTCCTGAAGCGTGAGTGGTTGGCGGTTAAAACTATTTCAGCACCTTAACCTCATCCTCTTCCTGCTCCTCCTCGCGCCGATGCGCCCACTGATACAGCGCCGGCAACACCAGCAACGTCAGCGCCGTAGACGACAGAATCCCGCCAATCACCACCGTTGCCAGTGGCCGCTGCACTTCCGCGCCGGTTCCGGTGGCGAGGGCCATGGGGATGAAGCCCAGGGAGGCGACGAGTGCGGTCATCAGTACCGGGCGCAGGCGGGTGAGGGCACCTTCGTTGATGGCGTCGTGCAACGAGCGGCCTTCTTCGCGCAGGCTGCGGATGAAAGAGATCATCACCAGGCCGTTCAGCACGGCCACACCCGACAGGGCGATGAAGCCCACGCCTGCGGAGATCGACAGGGGAATGTCGCGCAGCCACAGGGCCATGACGCCGCCGGTGAGGGCGAACGGTATGCCGGTGAACACCAGCAGGCCGTCCTTGAGGTTGTTGAACATCATGAACAACAGTGCGAGGACCAGCAGCAATGCCACCGGCACGACGATTTGCAGGCGTTTGGCGGCCGATTGCAGCTGCTCGAACTGGCCGCCCCAATTGGTCCAGTAGCCCGCCGGGATCTGCACGCCGCTGTCGATGGTGGTGCCCGCTTCTTCGACGAACGAGCCAAGGTCGCGACCGCGCACATTGGCGCTGACGATCACCACGCGCTTGCCGTTCTCGCGGCTGATCTGGTTCGGGCCTAATACCAGATCAAGGCTGGCGACCTGGGACAGGGCGATGAAGCTGATCTGCTGGCTGCTCGCGTTCGCGGGCACCGGAATGAGCAGGCTGGACAGCCCGTTCACGTCGGTGCGCAGTTGCTCGGACAGGCGCACCACCATGTCGAAACGCCGATCACCTTCATACAAGGTGCCTGCCTGACGACCGCCCAGCGCAATGGCGATGGCGTCCTGCACGTCGGCTACGTTGAGGCCGTAACGCGCAGCCTTGTCGCGGTCGATGTTGATGGTCAGTACCGGCAGGCCGGTGGTCTGCTCGACTTTGACTTCTGAGGCGCCCGGCACTTTTTGCAGCGTGGCGGCGATTTTGGCGGCGGTCTGGTTGAGCACGTTCATGTCGTCGCCGAACACTTTCACCGCCACGTCACTGCGCACCCCGGAAACCAGTTCGTTGAAGCGCAACTGGATCGGCTGGGACAGTTCGTAGTTGCTGCCCGGCACACTGGCGGCGGCCTTTTGCAGGTCGGCGATCAGCGTTTCGCGGGATTTGTCCGGGTCCGGCCATTCGCTTTGCGGCTTGAGCATCACGTAGCTGTCGGAAATGTTGGGCGGCATCGGGTCGGCGGCGATCTCGGCGGTGCCGGTACGGGCGAAGACGCGCTGCACTTCCGGCACTTTTTCGATGATGGCTTTTTCCAGACGCTGCTGCATGTCCACCGACTGGCTCAGGCTGGTGCCGGGTACGCGCAGCGCCTGCAAGGCGAAGTCGCCTTCGCTGAGGCTTGGGATGAACTCGCTGCCCATGCGGCTGGCAGTGAAGCCGGACAGCACGATCAGCACGAAGGCCATGCCGAAGGCGATGGCGCGATGGCCCAGCACCCAACTCAGGATCGGCGCATAGCGCTGGCGAGCGGTGCGCATCACAAAGCCTTCTTCTTCCTTGACCTTACCGGTGACGAACATGGCGATGGCGGCCGGCACGAAGGTCACCGAGAGGATCATGGCGCCGAGCAGGGCGATGACCACGGTGAAGGCCATCGGGTGAAACATTTTGCCTTCCACGCCGGTGAGGGCAAAGATCGGCAGGTACACGACCATGATGATCAACTGGCCGAATATCAGCGGCCGACGGGCTTCTCGGGCGGCGGCGAACACTTCGTGGAAGCGCTCGCTGCGGGTCAGCATGCGGCCGTATTTCTTTTGGGCATGTGCCAGCCTGCGGATGGCGTTTTCGACGATCACCACCGCGCCATCGACAATGATGCCGAAGTCCAGCGCGCCCAGGCTCATCAGGTTGGCGCTGACCTTGTTGGTGAACATGCCGGTGAAAGTGAAGAGCATGGCCAGTGGAATCACCATGGCGGTGATCAGTGCGGCGCGGATGTTGCCCAGGAACAGAAACAGAATCACGATGACCAGAATCGCGCCTTCGATCAGGTTCTTTTTCACCGTCGCGATGGCCTTTTCGACCAGGTTGGTGCGGTCATACACCGTGACCGCCTCGACGCCTTCGGGCAGTGTGCGGTTGATGTCGGCAAGTTTGGCCGCCACGGCCTGCGAAACGGTCCGGCTGTTTTCACCGATCAGCATGAACACCGTGCCGAGCACCACTTCCCGACCGTTTTCAGTCGCGGCGCCGGAGCGCATTTCCTTGCCGATGCCGACCTCGGCCACGCTGCTGATTCTGATCGGCGTGCCCTGCACATTGGCGATGACGATGTTGGCGATGTCGTCCACCGTGCCGAGCTGGCCCGGTGCGCGGATCAACAGTTGCTCGCCGCCGCGCTCGATGTAACCCGCGCCAACGTTGGCGTTGTTGCGCTCCAGTGCGGCCACCAGGTCGTTTAGGGTCAGCTTGTAGGCCGCGAGTTTTTTCGGGTCGGGGGCTATCTGGTATTGCTTGGCGAAACCGCCGATGGTGTTGATCTCGGCCACGCCCGGCACGTTGCGCAGTTGCGGCTTGATAATCCAGTCCTGGATCACTCGCAGGTCCGTCGGCGTGTAAGGCGTGCCGTCTTCTTTCAGCGCGCCGTCGCGGGCTTCGACCGTCCACAGAAAAATCTCGCCGAGGCCGGTGGAAATCGGCCCCATCATGGCATCGACGCCTTCGGGCAACTGGTCCTTGGCAATCTGCAGGCGCTCGCCCACCAGCTGGCGAGCAAAGAACAAGTCCGTGCCGTCTTCGAAAATCACCGTGACCTGGGACAGGCCCGAGCGCGACAGCGAGCGGGTCTGTTGCAGGCCAGGCAGGCCGGCCATGTTGGTTTCGATGGCGAAGGTAACCCGCTGCTCGGTCTCCAGCGGTGAGAAGCCGGGCGCGGAGGTGTTGATCTGCACCTGAACGTTGGTGATGTCGGGGACGGCATCGATGGGCAGTTTCTGGTAACTGGCAATGCCCAGCCCAGCCATGAGCAACACAGCGAGCATCACGACGATGCGCTGTTCAATCGCGAATTGAATCAACCGTTCAAACATGGAGGTGTACTCGTGTGGCGCAGATCAATGGGCGTGCTCGGCGGAGCCTTTGCCCAGCTCCGACTTGAGGATGAAGCTGCCAGCGGCGGCCACTTGCGTGCCGGCGGCCAGGCCTTTGACGATTTCCACATGACCGCCATCGCGGCGGCCGAGCGTCACCGGCGTCAGCTGAAAACCTTCAGCGTTACGCACGAACACCGACGGTTTTTCTTCAATTGACTGGATTGCGGAGTCGGGCACGCTGACCGCGACACTGGACTGCTCGGCAGCCACTTCGACCGACACGAACAGGCCGGGACGCCATGCGCCCTGCGGGTTGGCAAGTGTGACGCGTACGGCGGCGGCGCGGGTCTGTTCGCCCAGCAAGCTGCCGACGTAACCGATCTTGCCTTCGACCCGCGCATTCAGATCAGGCGCGCTGACGATGACCGGGCGACCGACCACCACCTTGTCCAGATCCCTTGGCGCCACACCGAAGGTCGCCCACACGCGGGACAGATCCGACAGGGTGAACGCGTTGCTCGCTTCGTTGACCATCTCGCCGATGCCGAGGTGTTTCTCCACGACCATCGAGTCAAAGGGCGCGATCAGCTCGTAGCGATTGCCTGCGGAGGGGCTGAGGCTGGCACCGATGGCGCTGATCTTCTGCCGGGCATTGGCGAGGTTGATGTCGGCTTCCTGAAAGTCCTGGCGCGCTTGCAGGTAATCCTGCTCGGCGGAGATCTTGTCTTCCCAGAGTTTCTTCTCGCGTTGCAGGGTCAGGCGCGCCAGTTCCTGACGTCGCTGCGCGGCATTCAGTTCGCTGCGTTGGTCGGAGATCTGCTGGCTGGCGATGACCGCCAGCACCTGGCCCTTTTTCACAGCCTGACCCAGATCGACCTTGACCGACTCGACCACGCCGCTGACCCGGGGCACCACATGCGCGGTGCGGTCTTCATCGAAGCGGATTTCGCCGGGGAAGGTCACGGTGGTGCTCATTTGCCGAGGCTCGGCGGTGGCCAGTTCGATGCCGGCCGTCTTGATCTGCTCGGCGGTCAGCTCGATGTGGCCTTCTTCCTCCTCTTCATGGGGCTGTTCTGCGGCTGCGGCACTCGCCTTTTTCGGGTCGCTGGCGTGGTCATCGTCGCCGTGGGCGTCCTCTGACTCATGGCCATGCTCCTTATCTGCAGGCTTTTTGTCCGAGGCGTCGGTTTCAGCGGCAAAGGGCAGCATCTGCTGGCTCACCGTCAGACTGCCCAGACCAATGATGACCACCACCGCCAGTGCGATGGCAATGCTTCGTTTGTTATTCATGAAGGCTCCCGGCGATCAGGTACGTGCAGCACCTTTGGATACGCTCGATGTAGGCGGAAAAAAGACAGTCAGGGGGTGAAGCTGAACCGGTTGAGATCACCGTGGATACGCTCGATGGCGACCCGCGCTTCGGTGGCCGTAGCCAGTGACTCCAGGTACTGGCTACGGGCCGAAATCAATGTGCGTTGCGCATCCAGCACTTCGAGGAAGCCGAACTTGCCCATCTCGAAACCACGGGTTGCGGTGTCAACGGCGCTTTGCGCGGCAGGCAGGATGACCTTGTTGAATGACTCGACTTCCTGTGCCGCGGTGCTCCACTGATCGAGGGCTGATTGCGTCTGGGTGCGCAGCTTGAGTTCGACGGCATTGCGCACGTCACGGGACTGGTCGGCACGGCGTGAGGCGGCGAGCACATTGCCCTGATTGCGATCGAACAACGGTAGCGGCATCGACAGCCCCACAACGTTGACCCGCTCGCGCTCTTCGCGGCTGTACTGGCTGCCGACGCTGACGGTCAGGTCGGGAATGCGCTTGGCGCGTTCCGAGCCGAGTGCGGCTTCGCGCTGTTCGATCCGGGTCTGGGCCAGGCGCAGCTCGGCGGACTGATTGAGGGCGGTCATCATCCTTGCACTCGATGGCGATTTGCCCGGCGACAGGTCGGTGTAATCCAGGCGCTCGAAAGAGGCGGTCGGCGAGCCGGTGGCGCGTGCCAGTTCACGGTTGCTGTTGATTTTCAGGGTTTCGGCACGGCGTACCAGCAAGTCGGTTTCTGCCAGCTGCACTTGTGCGCGGGTGGCTTCGACCGGCGAGACCTTGCCCGCCCGCACACGCCCTTCGGCGACATGCAGGCCGCGCTCGGCCAGGGCCCTGGACTGACGCGCCAGCTCCAGACCTGCCTGCGCCCGCGCTGCGGCATAAAACGCCTGAACCACGTCGGCGCGCAGTTCGTTGCCACGCTGTTCAAGCTCCAGTCTGGCAGCGTCCTGACCCTTGCCGGCCGCTTCGATACGCGCACCGCGTTTGCCGCCCAGTTCCAGCGCCTGGCTGAGCATCACGGTGGTGGTGCTGGTGTCGCGGCGGGTGTCTTCCACTTCCCACGACAGCACCGGGTTGGGGATCAGTCCGGCCTGCTGGCGATCACCCTCTGCAACACCGATTTCCCACTGCGCGGCTGCAAGCTCAGGGTTGTGGGCAAAGGCCGCTTCCAGTGCCTGCGGCAGGCTGATGCCCTGGGCACTTGCCACACCGGGGGCAACAAGCGGTAACAGCAACAGGCAAAATGCGCCGACTCTCATGCCGGGCACCTTGCAAAGCGGTCTGTACGTTGCATGCGTACATCGTTGTGCAGTCCCATGAATCACCCCTCAAAACAGAAAATAACAACCAGGCACCTGGGCGCTGAAGTTGGCTGGGGTGACTTTATGCAATGGGAGTTATCAGAGGGATTGCCGGAAAATTACGATTCTGTTATCCAGCAAGATAAGCGTTTCTTTTCAGTACACTGCACGGCATCGTCATCATCCGTTCATCAAACAGGAAGCCTGACTTATGCGAATCCTTGTCGTCGAGGACGAGCCGAAAACTGCCGAGTACATGCATCAGGGTCTGACCGAGAGTGGCTATGTCGTCGATATCGCCGCCACCGGGCTCGATGGGCTCTACCTCGCGCAGCATCAGGCTTACGATGTGGTGATACTGGACGTGAACCTGCCGGAAATGGACGGCTGGGAAGTGCTGAGCCGCCTGAGAAAAACCGTCAATACGCGCATCATGATGGTCACGGCGCGAGGGCGTCTGGAAGAAAAGGTAAAAGGCCTGGAAATGGGCGCAGACGACTATCTGGTCAAGCCGTTTGAATTTCCCGAGCTGCTGGCGCGGGTTCGCACCCTCATGCGCCGCAGCGAGCAGACCACGACGGCCAAGGTGTTGCAGGTCGGCGACCTGGAGCTCGATCAGGGTCGGCACCGGGCGTTTCGCGGCAAGCAGCGCATTGATCTGACCACCAAGGAGTTCGCGCTGCTGCACCTGTTGATGCGTCACAGCGGCGAGGTCATGTCGCGCACCCAGATTATCTCGCTTGTCTGGGACATGAACTTCGATTGCGACACCAACGTGGTGGAAGTGTCGATCCGCCGCTTGCGGGCGAAGATCGATGATCCGTTCGAGACCAAGCTGATTCACACCCTGCGCGGCGTGGGCTATGTGCTGGAAGTGCGCGAATGACGCCGACCCGTCTCTCGACGCGCCTGGGGCTGACGGTTACCGCGTTGATTGCCTGCCTGGTGCTGGTGATGGAAATGCTGGCTTATATGGCTATTTCCCGGCAGCTCGATGTACGCGCCGAAGACAGCCTGAACGAGAAGTTCGCGCAGATCGAACACAGCATGAGCGAGGGGTTTCTCGGGGTCGAGGACATCGTTCAATACCCCCACACCCTGCGTGACCAGATTGTCGGCCACGACAGCTACACGCTGACGGTGCTCGATTCGAGCAAACCACGCCAACAATTGATGATGGTCGGTAACGAGGAAGGCCGGAACCTGCCTATCCCCGAGGCCGATCGCATACCCCAGGGGTTTCAGGAGTTGCAGTCGGTACACGGCCACAAGATTCTGATGGGTTATCGGGAAATACGCCTCAAGACCGGCCAGGACATTCTGGTCAGGCTGTCAATGGACCGGGAAAGCGACAGCACTCTGCTGCATGCTTATCTGAAATCGACATTCTTTATCCTGCCGTTGATTCTGCTGCTGGTCGGCTTTGGCGTCTGGTGGGTGGTGCGTCGTGCCCTCAGGCCGTTGCGGGCGTTCCGTAAAGTGACCGCGCTGATCTCGGCCCGCGATCTGTCGCATCGCATGAAAATAAAAGGCTTGCCTGATGAGCTGCGCGATCTGGCCCATGCGGTCAATTTCATGCTGCACCGGCTGGACGGCGATGTGCAGCAACTGGCGCAGTTTTCCGACGACCTGGCGCACGAATTGCGCTCGCCGATGAACAACCTGATGGGCAAGGCGCAGGTCACGCTGTCCCGGCCGCGCCCTTCGGAAGAATACAAACAGGCGCTGGAGTCTTGCACCGAAGAACTGGAGCGCATGTCGCGCATGATCAGCCAGATGCTGTTTCTTGCCAGTGTAAGTCAGCCCGCTGCGCCGTTGCCGCTTGAGGTGATCGATCTGGGGGAAGAAGCAGAGAAGGTCGCCGAGCTGTTTTCATCGTCGGCCGAAGATCGCGACATCACCCTGCAGGTGCACGGGGCTGCGAAGGTGTCGGGCGACAAACTGATGATCCAGCGGGCGATTTCAAACCTGCTGTCCAATGCCATTCGCCACGGCTTGGCTGGCAGTGTCATTACCATCACCCTTGATACGCACGAGGATGAAGTCTGGTTGGCAGTGCGCAATGCGGGCGACGGTATCGACGCCGACCACTTGCCGCGACTGTTCGACCGTTTTTACCGCGTGCACGTCAGTCGTGCCCGGCAGCAGGGCGGTACGGGGCTGGGGCTGGCCATTGTGCGTTCCATCATGAGCCTGCATGAGGGGCAGGTGACGGTGCAGAGCGAGCCAGGACAGTTCACTACCTTCAACCTGATTTTCCCGAGACGGGTCTAAGTGGGCGGTTATAGGTCGCACGTCGAGAACCTTTCGCTGAGCTATGGTTCATAAGGTTGTAACCGGGTGTGCCCGGCATGCTTCAATCGAAGCTGAACCTATAAGGATGGACGTATGACAGTTGCTTTCTGGTGCGTGCTGGTCGCGATATTGCTGCCGATTATCTGTGCGGGCATCGCCAAGTTCGGCAGCGGCAAATTTGGCAGCGGACACAATCATGATCCGCGCGCCTTTCTCGACAGGCTGGAGGGTTTTCCGCGACGCGCGCACGCCGCGCAGCTCAACAGCTTTGAAGTGACCCCTGCGTTTGCCGCCGCGGTGATCATTGCGCACATCGCGGGCAATGCGCAGTTGGTCACCATTGATGTACTGGCGGTGCTGTTTATCACCAGCCGTCTGCTCTACATCATTTTCTATCTGGCAGACCTTGCGGCGTTGCGTTCGGCTGTCTGGCTGGCCGGCATGGGCCTGATTATCGCGCTGTTCGGGGTGTCGGCTTTCCCGGCGGTGTCCTGACACATGCTGCGGCGCTGTCGGTCAGCCGAAGCGCCGCGTCCTGGCAACCTTGATCAATCGTCTGACTGGACTTTTTCGAGGTCAGTCTGGGCTTCCTGCAGTTCCTTGCGCGACTCGGCAAGCTTGTCTTTGCGCTTGTTGATCTTCTCTGGATCACCCTTGTCCATGGCCTTGTTCAGATCGGTCTGACGACGGCTGACCTCACGTTTGGCGTCCAGCACCTTTTGTTCGCGCTGTTTGAGCAGCGAGGTTTCCGTGCAGTTGGCATTGACTTCGGCGAGCGCCTTTTCCAGCCCGCTTTGCTCGGCCTTGTTGCCCTCGGTCTTGGCATCCTGAATCTGGCTGCTGATTTGCTGACTTTTGATCAGGCACTCAGAGGGTGGCGGTGCCTGTTCGGCGGCCAGCAAGCTGGTTGCCAGCAGAGTGCAACTGGTGAAAAGGATCAGCGGTGACAAAAACTGCATATGAACTCCGTTTGAATACGGACAAAAAAATGAACGTCCGTTACTTAAAACCTGAAATGCCCTGAGCCTGCAATTGCTGGCTTAGTGCCTGTACGTGTGGGTCCTGAAAAAATGCCCTGAGTTTTGCCGCGCGCCCTGGACCAATACCCGGTTCTGCCTGCCATTGCTGGACACTGCGTTCGGCCAGGTCGTGCCAGTTATCAGGCAGTTTTGCATTCCCGGCAGGCGGCAAGCCAATGGCCTTGAGCCATGTCTGGAAGGGCCTTTCACGGGCTGTTTGCAGGCTGTCGAGCAGTTTATCGCTGCTGCGCTCGGCGAGGCCGGGAATGTTAGCAAGCTCAGCATGATTCAGGGTCATCCAATCGAGCAAGCCACTGATGTGGCCACTTTCAATGAGCTTGTCCCAAGTCCCCGGACCCACGCCGGGCAAGGCTAAACCCTTCTTGCCGCTGAGCCACACCAGCCTGGCGCGGAACTGGCTTTCGCAGCCGGGTGCGGCTTGCCAGCAGCTCGATTCATGATAGTCACTGGCGTGCGGAACGCTCATTTCAGCGCGCTCGGCGGCACGAGAGACCACGCCGTCGAGCCGAGGGATGGTCAACCCGGCCAGGCTCACGGCGATATGGTCGCCCGGCCTTATGTCGAGTTTTTCCCAGCGTGACAGTGAACCTGCGCTGATATGGCTGACGGTGCGATCATCGAGGCGCACTGGCGTCAGTTCCAGCACCGGTGCGATCTTGCCGGTGCGGCCGATGTTGAAATGCACCTTGCGCACCTCCGCCAGCGCTTGGGCATAGGGATGTTTCCAGGCAGCAATCCAGTAGGGCGCGCTGGCCTGCCAGCGCTGCGCCGGTGGCCGCTGACCCTGGCGCATGATCACGCCGTCTGTGGCGAACGGCAGAGGGTTACGATACCAATGCTCGCGCCAATCTGCTGCCTGAGCGTGGTTTTCCAGCGGGTGCGTGTACGCAACACTGTGGTTAAAACCCAGGGCTTGCAGGCCGGCGAGTCGCTGAGCCATATCGGCAGGCCCGTCTGGCCAGTCCCAGACGAACAAGCCGATGGCGTCGGCCTGTTGCGGGCTGATGGTCTGCCGGGCCAGCATGCCTGCCACCTTGCTGCGAGCGTTGACGCTGCCGGACGTCGCCTGTACGTGGTCGGTCAGTCGCCAATACAGTTCGCCCTGCAGGATCAGCGAGTCGGGCTGGGGTAACTGTTGAGGGATCGCCTTGATCAGCCGTGCCTGTGGGGCCCAGTCCTGGCCTTGTGTCCCGTCACCGCGACTGATCGCCTGCACGAGCCTGCCCTCGTCGTAGACCAGCGTGACCGCCACGCCATCGACCTTGGGCTGAATCCACAGATCGGTTCTGCCCTTGAGCCAGGCCTTGACGTCTTTCTCGTCCGCGAGTTTGTTCACACCTGTGTGCGGGACGGGGTGTGCCAGCGGGCCAGTGGCGGTTTTCAGCGGATTGGCCTGAGGTGTAGACACTGCAAAGCACGAACGCCAGTCGTTCAGCTTTTGCCGGGATTGGTCATAAAGCTCGTCCGGGATTTGCGAGAGGCCTTGCCGGTGGTAACTGTCGTCCCAGCTGGCTATTTGCTGTTGCAGAGCTGTGATTTCGCTGCTCGCCCTGGCGTGAGACCAGTCAGGGCACTGGCTGGCATGGCTGAGCGTGGTGAACAGAGTCAGAAAGGCGCAGGTCATCAGGCGTAAGGCAGGCAACATCGAAGCATCCTTGCTTTGGGGATAGGCTCGATGAGGCTAGTTGCTGGTGTGGTTTACAGACGGGTTGCTTGGTTACCGGGTTTTGCCGAAGCCCGGTGCCGCATGTTTGATGAGAGGACGCAGAGCGTCCAGAACGGCATGCGACGCAGAGCGTCGCACGATAATCTTCAGGCGAAAAAAAGCCCCGAACGACTTGGTCGTTCGGGGCTTCTTTCGGGGTTTTTACAGGCCGGCAGCGGCACGCAGGGCGTCGGCGCGGTCGGTTTTTTCCCAGGTGAAGGCGGTGAAGGTGTCATCGCCAACGGTCATTTCGACCGGGGTACGACCGAAGTGGCCGTAGGCCGCAGTGGCCTGGTACATCGGGTGCAGCAGGTCGAGCATGGTGGTGATTGCGTAAGGACGCAGGTCGAAGTTGTCGCGGACCAGCTTGATGATCTTGTCGTCCGACAGCTTGCCGGTGCCGAAGGTGTTCAGCGAGATCGACGTAGGCTGAGCCACACCGATGGCGTAGGACACCTGAATTTCGCAGCGCTCGGCCAGACCGGCAGCGACGATGTTCTTGGCCACGTAACGACCGGCGTAGGCCGCCGAACGGTCAACCTTCGATGGATCCTTGCCGGAGAACGCACCGCCACCGTGACGGGCCATGCCGCCGTAGGTGTCGACGATGATCTTGCGACCGGTCAGACCACAGTCGCCTACCGGGCCACCGATGATGAAGTTGCCGGTCGGGTTGATGTGGAACTGGGTGTCCTTGTGCAGCAGGTGCGCAGGAATGACGTGCTTGACGATCAGTTCCATTACGCCTTCGCGCAGGTCTTTGTAGGACACATCCGGGTTGTGCTGGGTCGACAGGACGATGGCATCGACGCCGACCACTTTGCCGTTTTCATAGCGGCAAGTGACCTGGGATTTTGCATCCGGGCGCAACCACGGCAGCAGGCCGGATTTGCGGGCTTCGGCCTGACGCTGTACCAACTGGTGAGAGAAGGTGATCGGCGCTGGCATCAGCACGTCGGTTTCGTTGCTGGCATAGCCGAACATCAGGCCCTGGTCGCCAGCGCCCTGATCTTCAGGCTTGCTGCGGTCAACGCCCTGAGCGATGTCCACCGACTGCTTGCCGATGATATTCATCACGCCGCAGGTCGCGCCGTCGAAGCCGACGTCGGAGCTGTTGTAGCCGATGTCGAGGATGACGTTACGCACGATGTCTTCCAGATCGACCCAGGCCGAAGTCGACACTTCGCCAGCGATGATTGCAACGCCGGTCTTGACCAGCGTTTCGCACGCTACACGGGCGTATTTGTCTTCAGCGATGATGGCGTCCAGAACCGCGTCGGAAATCTGGTCGGCGATCTTGTCCGGATGCCCTTCGGACACGGACTCGGAGGTGAAAAGTGAGTATTCGCTCATCTCTACGGGTTTCCTTCATTTTACCGATGGTGAGTGTTGCCAGCCGGTCGCTGAAAATGGCGAACCTGGATCTGGAAACCATTACGTAAGCCTACATAGAGGCTTTCCCCGGGAACTAGCCCCGCAGCGATGGCCCAACGGGCCAGGTCTTCCTGCTCGAAACCTAACCAGAGATCGCCACAGGCCTCTCTGGCCCAACTCTGGTCATGACTACACAGTTCTGTTACCAGCAAGCTACCGCCGGGTTTTACATGGTCGGCCAGTTGCCTCAAGGCTTCGGCCGGTGCTGCAAAGTGGTGAAGCACCATGTTGAGGACGACACAATCGGCACTGACTTTAGTGTCGGTCAGTGCATCGGCCAGTCTCAGCTCAACGTTAGCCAGTGCCCTGCGCTCGCACAGGCCCCGCGCCAGTTCAAGCATGGCCGGGCTGCTGTCCATGGCAATCACCTGCTGGAAGCGTTGCGCCAGCTCTGGCAGAAAGCCGCCGTCCCCGGGGCCTACTTCCAGCGCCGTTGCCTGCGCACCGAAGCTCAGTTTGTCGAGCAGCGTCAGCAGGCTCTCGCTGTATTGCGCCAGCCCTGCAATCAGGTCTTGCTGAGCGCGAAATTTCTCTGCAGTGCGGGCAAAAAAGTCCTGGCTGGCCAGTGCGCGCTGGCGATGCACCAGGCTGATACGCCCCTGAACATCATCGGGCAAGCCTAGCGTATCGATTTCATCGAGCAACGCTGCATGCAGCCTGCCGCCGGGCAGATCGGTATGCGGCAGGGCGCGACGGTAGAAAATCGCATTGCCTTCACGCCTTGTCGCAACCAGATCAGCCTGTGCCAGCACTTTGAGGTGGTGACTCATGCCGGACTGGCCAATGGCAAAAATCTGCGCCAGTTCCAGCACGCCAAACGAATCGTTGCTCAGCGCGCGCAGCACATTCAGTCGCAAAGGGTCGCCGCCGGCCTTGCACAATGCAGAGAGGTCGTCGCAGGCGTCATGGCGAATGGCAGGTACGCGCAGGTTCATGGTTGCGCAGTCTAAAGAGCGATCCTGAACGTCGCAAGGGCAATATCAAAAAGTTTTGATATTGCTTGATGGGTGGCATCGGTCAGGCGTTGTGAACTTGTCGCGCTGATGGGTAATCCAGTTCTTACAGGCCAAATAATGTCCGTGATGCAGGAAAAAAGCCTATGGTCGACTATCTGTGATTGCCCCCGGCCTGTCCCTGAGGGAAAATGGCCGTCTTTTTTCCGATCCTAATTTTACAATTCCCAGGAGATCAGCGATGCCAAGCCGTCGTGAGCGTGCCAATGCTATTCGTGCCCTAAGCATGGATGCCGTGCAAAAAGCCAACAGCGGCCATCCGGGTGCCCCGATGGGCATGGCGGATATCGCCGAGGTTCTGTGGCGCGATTATCTGAAACACAACCCGACCAACCCGTCGTTTGCCGACCGTGACCGCTTCATCATGTCCAACGGCCACGGCTCGATGCTGGTCTATTCACTGCTGCACCTGACCGGCTATGACCTGTCCATCGACGATCTGAAAAACTTCCGTCAGTTGCACAGCCGCACGCCGGGCCACCCGGAGTTCGGCTACACCCCAGGCGTTGAAACCACCACTGGCCCACTGGGTCAGGGTTTTGCCAATGCCGTCGGTTTCGCCGCTGCCGAGAAGACACTCGCTGCACAGTTCAACCGTCCAGGCCACTCCATCGTTGATCACCATACCTACGTGTTCATGGGTGATGGCTGCATGATGGAAGGCATTTCTCACGAAGTCGCCTCCCTGGCCGGTACGCTGCAACTGGGCAAACTGATCGCGTTCTACGATGACAACGGCATCTCCATCGACGGCGAAGTTGAAGGCTGGTTCACCGATGACACGCCAAAGCGCTTTGAAGCCTACGGCTGGCAGGTCATTCGCAATGTCGACGGTCATGACGCCGACGAGATCAAGACCGCCATCGACACGGCCCGCAAAAGCGATCAGCCAACGCTGATCTGCTGCAAGACCACCATCGGTTTCGGCTCGCCGAACAAGCAGGGCAAGGAAGAATCCCACGGTGCACCGCTGGGCGCTGACGAAATCGCCCTGACCCGCGCTGCCCTGAAGTGGAACCATGGTCCTTTTGAAATCCCGGCTGATATCTACGCCGAGTGGAATGCGAAGGAAAAAGGTCTGGCTGTTGAAGCCGAGTGGGACCAGCGCTTTGCTGCCTACTCTGCTGCCTTCCCGGAGCTGGCCAATGAATTTATCCGTCGCATGAGCGGCGAACTGCCTGCTGACTTTGCCGAGAAGTCGGCGGCTTACGTTGCCGAAGTCAACGCCAAGGGCGAAACCATTGCCAGCCGCAAGGCCAGTCAGAACGCGCTGAGCGCACTGGGCCCGTTGCTGCCGGAAATTCTCGGCGGTTCGGCTGACCTGGCCGGTTCCAACCTGACCATCTGGAAAGGCTGCAAGAGCATCACCGGCGAAGACCCTAACGGCAACTACCTGCATTACGGCGTTCGCGAATTCGGCATGGCCGCCATGATGAACGGTATCGCTCTGCACGGTGGCTTCGTGCCATACGGCGCAACCTTCCTGATCTTCATGGAATACGCGCGCAATGCGGTGCGTATGGCCTCGTTGATGAAGAAGCGCGTGATCTACGTGTTCACCCATGACTCTATAGGTCTGGGCGAAGACGGTCCGACTCACCAGCCAATCGAGCAGCTGACCAGCCTGCGTACCACGCCGAACCTGGACACCTGGCGTCCGGCAGATGCCGTTGAATCGGCTGTGGCCTGGAAATACTCGCTGGAGCGTAACGACGGCCCGTCCGCGCTGATCTTCTCGCGTCAGAACCTGACTCACCAGGCGCGCGAACAGCAGCAAATAGATGCCATCGCTCGTGGTGGTTATGTATTGCGCGACTGCGCTGCAGAACCCGAGCTGATCCTGATCGCGACCGGCTCTGAAGTCGGTCTGGCCGTTGAAGCCTACGAAAAGCTGACCGCTCAGGGTCGCAACGTTCGTGTGGTTTCCATGCCATGCACCAGCGTGTTCGAAGCGCAGGATGCAGGCTACAAGCAAGCCGTTCTGCCGCTTCAGGTCAGCGCACGTATCGCCATCGAAGCGGCCCATGCCGACTACTGGTACAAATACGTGGGCTTGGAAGGTCGCGTGATCGGTATGACCACCTTTGGCGAGTCGGCGCCTGCGCCGCTGCTGTTCGAAGAGTTCGGCTTCACGCTGGAAAACGTCCTGAGCATTGCTGAAGAGCTGCTGGAAGACTGATCAGCTGCTTGATGGTTTGTGTTTGATTTTGTGGGAGCGGACTTGTCCGCGAATGCAGCAACTCGGTAAATCAGCTACACCGAGTGCTCCCATTCGCGGACAAGTCCGCTCCCACATGACTGTTATCCCCTGGCGAAAATGTCATGCCCCAGCCCCGCCCTTACAAAGTTGCTCTGAACGGTTACGGCCGTATTGGCCGTTGTGTTGTACGCGCGTTGTGCGAGCGGGGGACCAAGGCCGGGTTTGAAGTGGTTGCCATCAACGATCTGGCTGACATGGCCAGTCTCGAATACCTCACGCGCTTTGACTCCACACACGGCCGGTTTCCCGGCGAAGTGCGGGTCGAAGGGCAATACCTGCATATCAACGACCACCGTATCAAGGTGCTGCGCAGTGCGACGCCGGAGGGCATCGACTGGGCCGGGCTGGAAGTCGATCTGGTGCTTGAATGCTCAGGTGTTTACAACACCCGTGACGACGGCCAGCGTTTTCTCGCGGCCGGCGCGCCACGGGTGCTGTTTTCCCAGCCGATGGCCAGTGAGCGCGATGTCGATGCCACTGTGGTGTTCGGCATCAATCAGCAGAAAATGACCGGCCGGGAATTACTGGTTTCCGCAGCGTCGTGCACCACCAACTGCAGTGTGCCGCTGCTGCGTTTGCTGGATCAGGCCATCGGGCTTGAATACATCACCATCACCACAATCCACTCGGCGATGAACGATCAACCGGTGATCGATGCTTATCACCACGAGGATCTGCGCCGCACACGCTCGGCGTTCCAGTCGATCATTCCGGTGTCCACCGGTCTGGCGAGGGGAATCGAGCGGCTGCTTCCGGAACTTGCCGGCCGAATTCAGGCCAAAGCTGTTCGTGTGCCGACCGTCAATGTGTCGTGCCTGGACATCACATTGCAAACGGCGCGGGACACCGATGCCGTGGAAATCAACCGTATCCTGCGCGAGGCTGCCACCAGCGGCCCGCTCAAGGGGCTGCTGGCCTACACTGAGTTGCCGCACGCCAGTTGCGATTTCAATCATGACCCGCATTCGGCGATTGTCGATGCGAGTCAGACCCGCGTTTCTGGTCCAAGGCTGGTGAATCTGCTGGCCTGGTTCGATAACGAGTGGGGCTTTGCCAATCGAATGCTCGACGTCGCTGATCACTTTTTGCGCGTCGCTGACCAATAACAGTAAAAAACAGGAATGCTCATGACCGTCTTGAAGATGACCGACCTCGATCTGCAAGGTAAACGTGTACTGATCCGCGAAGACCTCAACGTCCCGATAAAGGACGGCGTTGTCAGCAGCGATGCACGTATTCTTGCTTCGCTGCCGACCATCAGGCTGGCGCTGGAAAAAGGCGCGGCTGTCATGGTCTGCTCGCACCTTGGCCGTCCGACCGAGGGCGAGTTTTCTGCTGAAAACAGCCTCAAGCCGGTTGCTGAATACCTGAGCAAGGCATTGGGTCGTGACGTTCCGCTGGTCGCCGATTACCTGGACGGCGTTGACGTCAAGGCGGGCGATATCGTGCTGTTCGAGAACGTT
The DNA here is from genome assembly GCF_030209255.1 of Pseudomonas sp. CFBP2511. Classification (NCBI taxonomy): domain Bacteria; kingdom Pseudomonadati; phylum Pseudomonadota; class Gammaproteobacteria; order Pseudomonadales; family Pseudomonadaceae; genus Pseudomonas; species Pseudomonas sp. CFBP2511. The sequence goes on from NZ_JARVSI010000019.1 coordinate 29,624, forward strand.
CGCTTCAACAAGGGCGAGAAAAAGAACGCCGACGAGCTGGCGCAGAAGTACGCGGCCCTGTGCGACGTGTTCGTGATGGACGCTTTTGGCACCGCTCACCGCGCTGAAGGCTCGACCCACGGCGTGGCCAAATACGCCAAGGTTGCCGCTGCTGGCCCGTTGCTGGCTGCCGAACTGGAAGCGCTGGGCAAGGCGCTGGGCGCTCCGGCTCAGCCAATGGCTGCTATTGTTGCCGGCTCCAAAGTGTCCACCAAGCTGGACGTGCTCAACAGCCTGAGCGCGATCTGCGATCAGTTGATTGTTGGCGGCGGGATTGCCAACACCTTTCTGGCTGCAGCCGGTCACAAGGTCGGTAAATCGCTTTACGAGCCAGACCTGCTCGACACCGCGCGCGCCATTGCCGCCAAGGTCAGCGTGCCGTTGCCGACTGACGTGGTGGTTGCCAAGGAATTCGCCGAGAGTGCCACTGCAACCGTCAAGCTGATCGCCGATGTGGCCGACGACGACATGATTCTGGATATTGGTCCACAGACTGCTGCGCACTTCGCAGAACTGTTGAAATCTTCCGGGACTATCCTGTGGAACGGTCCGGTTGGCGTGTTCGAATTCGACCAGTTCGGTGAAGGCACCAAAACGCTGGCCAAGGCCATTGCTGAAAGCAAAGCGTTCTCCATCGCGGGCGGTGGCGACACCCTGGCCGCGATCGACAAGTACGGTGTGGCAGATCAGATTTCCTATATTTCGACCGGTGGCGGTGCGTTCCTCGAATTCGTGGAAGGCAAGGTTCTGCCAGCGGTTGAAATGCTCGAACAACGTGCCAGGGCCTGAGTAGTGGCTTTGGACAAGGAGTAGTCAATGGTCAGGGCGTTACCGTGGTTTCTCATCGCAGGTTTGCTGGCCGGTTGCGCGGGCAAACCTGCGGCTGATGAGGTGGAGAGTGATTCCCAGACCCAGCCGCTCCAGCTGAGCTGCTATCAGGCGGGCTGGCAAGCCGAGACCGTGCCGGTGATCTACAAGCGTGGCGGGCCGGAGGTGTGGGATCGGTACGAATTCATGCCGCGCAAAACCGGCAGCGTGGGTTGCCTGTAGTTCAGGCCTGAGACCGGTCAGTCACGATTGACCGGCTTCGGTGGTTTTTATTGAATGAATATTTTTCCGAGCAGCCAGGAGACGTGATGAAAGGCGTGATTGCCCTTGGGGTTTTTGCACTGCTTGGCGGTTGTTCGAGCATGAGCACACCGCAGCAGAATGACCCTTGGAACCGTTGGGTCTGCGACAGCAATGCAGAGGTCAACTGGCGCTACATCGACTCGGCCAAAAAGGAAGTCGATGTTCGCCTCAATCAGAGCGACCAGGTGTTCAGGCTCAAGGCTGAACCCGGCGCTGCCAGCGGAACGCTGTACAGCAACAACGTGTTGGCATTCGTCAACAAGGGTAGCGAGGGCCTGATCTACTGGGACGCTACCAACGATCTGATCGGTCGCGGCTGCAAGGCCCGATAAGCCGGATCACGCGCACACACGCCCGGCCCTTGTGGCCGTGCCTATAACTTGAATAGCAGCCGCCACTACGGCAGGCTTGCACGATAACGACCCTACCGGGAGAGAGACAGACAATGGCACTTATCAGCATGCGCCAGATGTTGGACCACGCAGCCGAATTCGGCTATGGCGTTCCAGCTTTCAACGTAAACAACCTGGAACAGATGCGCGCCATTATGGAAGCGGCCGACAAGACCGACTCCCCGGTGATCGTTCAGGCTTCTGCCGGTGCCCGCAAATACGCCGGTGCGCCGTTCCTGCGCCACCTGATTCTGGCGGCAATTGAAGAATTTCCGCACATCCCAGTGGTCATGCACCAGGACCACGGCACCAGCCCTGATATCTGCCAGCGCTCGATCCAGCTGGGCTTCAGCTCGGTCATGATGGACGGCTCGCTGCGCGAAGACGGCAAGACCCCGGCTGACTATGACTACAACGTCGATGTGACCCGTCGCGTAGTGGCCTTTGCCCACGCCTGCGGTGTTTCCGTGGAAGGCGAGCTGGGTGTTCTGGGTTCGCTGGAAACCGGCATGGCCGGTGAAGAAGACGGCGTTGGCGCAGAGGGCGTTCTGGACCACAGCCAGATGCTGACTGACCCCGAGGAAGCGGCTGACTTCGTCAAGCGCACCCAGGTTGATGCACTGGCCATCGCCATCGGCACCAGCCACGGCGCGTACAAGTTCACCAAGCCGCCTACCGGCGACATCCTGGCGATCGAGCGGATCAAAGAGATCCACAAGCGCATCCCGAACACTCACCTGGTGATGCACGGTTCTTCGTCGGTCCCACAGGAATGGCTGAAGATCATCAACGAGTTCGGCGGCGACATCAAAGAAACGTACGGCGTGCCGGTCGAAGAAATCGTTGAAGGCATCAAGCACGGCGTGCGCAAGGTCAACATCGACACTGACCTGCGTCTGGCTTCTACCGGTGCCATCCGCGAATTCATGGCCAAACACCCAAGCGAGTTCGACCCGCGCAAGTACCTGGCCAAGACCGTTTCGGCCATGCGCGACGTGTGCATCGCGCGTTACGAAGCATTCGGCACCGCTGGCAACGCCTCGAAGATCAAACCGGTCTCCCTGGACGCCATGTTCGAACGCTACGCCCGTGGCGAGCTGGATGCCAAGATCAACTGAGTTGATCGAGCATTGAAGAAACCCGCAGAAATGCGGGTTTTTTTATAGCGCTTTGAAATTGGTTGCGAGGCTTGGATTTGTGACGCAGAGCGTGCGGTTATCGTGCGACGCTCCGCGTCGTATGCCGTTCTGGACGCTCTGCGTCCGGTCTTCGCAACTAAACGCTTTTCATCAACCCCGCACACGCCGCCTTGTACGCCTCGTGCTGATACTTGTTCAGGGTGTCGGGCAAGGCGAAGTTGTGTTTCTTGTTCTGCGCATTGATGGTCTGCGGCGAGATCAACAGGACTTCGCAATCGGACATCAGTTGAAAAATGGTTTCGATCTTGAACGTGGTCGGGCCGCCGGCGAATTCGCCTTTCTTGCTGCGTTTTTTGATCACCACATGGCTGACGCCGTTTTCGCGCACGAAGCCTGCGAGCTGTGAGGCGAAGACTTTGACGTTGGCGGCCTCGTCGTCGTCTTCCAGCGCAAGCTTTTTGGTGGCGAGTGGCAAATGCCCTATATCACCGCCTTGGCGGGTGGCGAGGGCGAAAATGGCTTCGCTGCCTTTGATTTCTACACCGCAAATAATCATGAGAAAACCTGATGAGCTGGTTCATATAAAGAAACAGGTTATCTCATCGTAGCCGTTATTCCTGCGCAATCGACTCCAGGTATTCCGAACGCTCATCGCTCATGCGCGCAATACAGTCGTTTTCACTGATGGTGAACGCCTTGCTGCCGGCGGCAGAAGGGAACACATCGACCGCGCAATCGGCATCACGCAGCTTTTCCCACGCCTGCTGAGCCGTCTTGAGTTTGCTCGTAAAGTCGTTGTACTGCGTCTTGTTGGCGACGAACTGCGACTGAACACGCTTGAGCAGGTTGTTGAAATTTTCCTTAAGCAATTCTTCTGCGGTCGTGCGGCTGTAAACCGAGCATTCCAGGGTCTGCTTGTCGTCGTCAACACCGTCACAAGGCGAAGCGTCCGGGTTCTGAGCAGCCTGCACGCCTGTTACAGCCGTCGCCATCAGGGCCAAGGTCAGCAAAAACGTTTTCATCGAGTCGCTCCGATCCATTGATACGCTGGATTCTGTCTCAAGCGCGAGACAATGAACAGGTTTACGACATCGCAGGACGATACGCCGTCACCCTTTGTCGCATCTTGACGCTTTCGGCAAACCCCCTGTCGTTTTTGCACCCGGCTCACCTGACCCTCCGGCATATGCTGGCCTCATTAGCGCCGACAGCCGATTCGGCGCGCCGCAAGCAAAAAAGGGGACAGCCTGATGAGCCCAGCCGAACTGCACGCCGACAGCATCGTTATTGACGGGCTGATCATCGCCAAGTGGAACCGCGAGCTGTTTGAAGACATGCGCAAGGGCGGCCTGACCATGGCCAACTGCACCGTATCGGTATGGGAAGGCTTTCAAGCCACTATCAACAGCATCTGTACCAGCCAGAAACTGATGCGCGAGAACAGCGACCTGGTCATGCCGGTGCACACCACCGCCGACATCCGCAAGGCCAAGGAGCTGGGCAAGACCGGCATCCTCTTCGGCTTCCAGAATGCGCATGCCTACGAAGACCAGATCGGCTACGTCGAGATCTTCAAGCAGCTCGGCGTCGGCATCGTGCAGATGTGCTACAACACGCAGAACCTGGTCGGCACCGGGTGTTACGAACGCGACGGTGGCCTGTCGGGTTTCGGCCGCGAAATCGTCGCTGAAATGAACCGCGTCGGGGTGATGTGCGACCTGTCCCACGTAGGGTCGAAAACCTCTGAAGAAGTCATTCTCGAATCGAAGAAACCGGTCTGTTATTCCCACTGCCTGCCCTCCGGCCTCAAAGAGCACCCGCGCAACAAGTCCGACGCTGAACTGAAGTTCATTGCCGACCACGGCGGCTTTGTCGGCGTGACCATGTTCGCGCCGTTTCTGGCCAAGGGCATCGAGTCGACCATCGACGATTACGCCGAAGCCATCGAATACGTGATGAACATCGTGGGCGAGGATGCCATCGGTATCGGCACCGATTTCACCCAGGGCCACGGTCAGGACTTTTTTGAATACCTGACCCATGACAAGGGCTACGCCCGCCGCCTGACCAGCTTCGGCAAGATCATCAACCCGCTGGGCATCCGCACCGTGGGCGAGTTCCCCAACCTCACTGAAACCCTGCTCAGGCGCGGTCACCCCGAGCGCGTGGTGCGCAAGATCATGGGCGAGAACTGGGTCAACGTGCTGGCGGACGTCTGGGGCGAGTAACCCGCCAGCCAAACCTTATCGAATTGAACCCCCATGGCCCTGATGGCGGTGGGTGTAGCCCCTCTTATCTGGAGTTTGACCCCATGGCTAAAATCGCCCCGCAACTGCCCATCGAAGTCGACAGCGAAACCGGTGTCTGGACCTCCGATGCGTTACCGATGCTCTACGTACCACGGCACTTTTTCGTCAACAACCACATGGGCATCGAAGAAGTACTGGGCGCCGACGCCTACGCCGACATTCTCTACAAGGCCGGCTACAAATCTGCCTGGCACTGGTGTGAAAAAGAGGCCGAATGCCATGGTCTGCAGGGTGTTGCGGTGTTCGAGCACTACATGAAACGCCTGTCGCAACGCGGCTGGGGGCTGTTCAGGATTCAGGACATCGATATCGAGAAAGGCACCGCCAGCGTCAAGCTTGAGCATTCATGCTTTGTGTACGTCTACGGCAAGGTCGGGCGCAAGGTCGATTACATGTTCACCGGCTGGTTCGCCGGTGCGATGGACCAGATACTCGCCGCCAGTGGCAGCTCGATCCGGACCGTTGCCGAGCAGATTTACGGTGGCTCCGAAGAAGGTCACGACGACGGACTGTTTGTCGTCAAGCCGCTGTAAATCGAGGATCGCGTTATGGCTTTCGAAGCGATGTTCCAGCCGATCCAGATCGGCAAACTGACAATCCGCAACCGTGTGCTCAGCACCGCGCACGCCGAGGTGTACGCCACCGACGGCGGCATGACCACTGACCGTTACGTGAAGTATTACGAAGAGAAAGCCAAGGGCGGTATTGGCCTGGCGATCTGCGGCGGCTCGTCGAGCGTGGCCATTGACAGCCCGCAAGGCTGGTGGAAGTCGGTCAATCTGGCGACCGACAGGATTATCCCGCATTTTCAGAACCTCGCCGACGCCATGCACAAGCACGGCGCGAAGATCATGATCCAGATTACCCACATGGGCCGACGCTCGCGCTGGGATGGTGATCACTGGCCGACCCTGATGTCGCCATCGGGCATCCGCGAGCCGGTGCACCGGGCGACCTGCAAGACCATCGAACCGGAAGAAATCTGGCGCGTGATCGGCAATTACGCCAGCGCAGCGGCTCGCGCCAAGGCTGGTGGGCTGGACGGCGTCGAATTGTCTGCCGTGCATCAGCACATGATCGACCAGTTCTGGAGCCCGCGCGTCAACAAGCGCACCGATGAATGGGGCGGCAGTTTCGAGAACCGCATGCGCTTCGGCCTGGAAGTCATCAAGGCGGTGCGCAAGGAAGTCGGCCCTGATTTCTGCGTGGGCCTGCGCATCTGCGGCGATGAATTTCACCCTGATGGCCTGAGCCACGAGGACATGAAACAGATCGCCAAGTATTACGACGACACTGGCCTGATCGATTTCCTCGGCGTGGTGGGCTCGGGCTGCGACACCCACAACACCCTGGCCAACGTCATCCCGAACATGAGTTACCCACCGGAGCCGTTCCTGCATCTGGCGGCCGGTATCAAGGAAGTGGTGAAAGCGCCGGTGCTGCACGCGCAGAACATCAAGGACCCAAACCAGGCCACGCGCATTCTGGAAGGTGGCTATGTCGACATGGTCGGCATGACCCGCGCGCACATCGCCGACCCGCACCTGATCGCCAAGATCAAGATGGGTCAGATCGACCAGATCAAACAATGCGTGGGCGCCAACTACTGCATCGACCGTCAGTATCAAGGGCTGGATGTGCTGTGCATCCAGAACGCCGCTACGTCCCGCGAATACATGGGCGTGCCGCATATCATCGAAAAATCCGCCGGGCCGAAACGCAAGGTCGTGGTGGTCGGGGCTGGCCCTGCCGGCATGGAAGCTGCGCGGGTTTCTGCCGAGCGCGGCCATGACGTGACCCTGTTCGAGAAGAAGGCGTTTATCGGCGGGCAGATCACCACCGCATCGAAAGCACCGCAGCGCGACCAGATTGCCGGCATCACGCGCTGGTTCCAGCTGGAACTGGCGCGCCTGAAAGTCGATCTGCGCCTTGGCACCGCCGCCGATGCGGCGACCATCCTCGACCTGCGCCCGGACATCGTGGTGCTGGCAGTGGGCGGTCATCCGTTTCTGGAACAGAACGAACACTGGGGCGCGGCAGAAGGGCTGGTGGTCAGCAGTTGGGACGTACTGGACGGCAAGGTCGCGCCAGGCAAGAACGTGCTGGTCTACGACACCATCTGCGAGTTCACCGGCATGTCGGTGGCTGACTTCCTGGCCGATAAGGGCTGCCAGGTCGAGATCGTCACCGATGACATCAAGCCGGGTGTGGCGATCGGCGGTACGTCGTTCCCGACCTACTACCGCAGCATGTACCCCAAGGAAGTGATCATGACCGGCGACATGATGCTGGAAAAGGTCTATCGCGAGGGCGACAAGCTGGTCGCGGTGCTGGAAAACGAATACACCGGGGCCAAGGAAGAACGGGTGGTCGATCAGGTGGTGGTGGAAAACGGTGTGCGCCCGGACGAAGCGATTTACTACGCACTCAAGGAAGGCTCGCGCAACAAGGGCCAGATAGACATCGACGCACTGTTCGCCATTGAGCCGCAGCCTTCATTGAGCCAGCCGGGCGACGGTTATTTGCTGTTCCGCATCGGCGACTGCGTGGCGCAGCGCAATACCCATGCAGCGATCTACGACGGCTTGCGGCTGTGCAAGGATTTCTGACCGCAGCGGCAAGTTGTCAGCTGCAAGCTGCAAGTAAGAGCTTTTGCCCCATGCTTTTTCTTGCAGCTTGAGGCTTGCAGCTTAAAGCCCGCACCTTAAAGCTCGCACCTGAGGTCAACGTGATGCTAGACACCCTTCTCCCCATCCTGCTGTTCAGCGCCCTGGCCCTCGCGGCGCTGGGTGCCTGGCGGCGGGTGAATATGTGGCGCATGGGCCGTGCTTCCAGAGTCGATCTGCTCGGCGGGCTGTTGGCCATGCCCAAGCGCTACATGGTCGATCTGCACCACGTGGTTGCCCGTGACAAATACATCGCCAACACGCATGTGGCGACGGCAGGCGGCGCGGTCGCCTCGGTTGTGCTGGCGATTCTGGTGCATGGTTTCGGTCTGCATAACCGTGTGCTGGGCTACGCGCTATTGCTGATGACCGCAGTAATGTTCGTCGGCGCAGTGTTTGTCTATCGCCGTCGCCTCAACCCGCCTGCGCGTTTGTCCAAAGGACCGTGGATGCGCCTGCCGAAAAGCCTGATGGCGTTTTCCGCGAGCTTCTTTCTGGTCACGTTGCCGGTGGCCGGTATTCTTCCCGAACACTTCAGTGGCTGGGTGCTGGTCGCCATGCTCGGGTTGGGGGTGTTGTGGGGCGTGAGCGAGCTGTTCTTCGGGATGACCTGGGGCGGCCCGATGAAGCACGCTTTCGCCGGGGCCTTGCACCTGGCCTGGCATCGCCGTGCCGAGCGTTTTGGCGGTGGACGTTCCACCGGGTTGAAACCGCTTGATCTGAATGATCGGACTGCACCGCTGGGTGTCGAGAAGCCCGCAGACTTCACCTGGAACCAGTTGCTGGGTTTCGACGCCTGCGTGCAGTGCGGCAAATGTGAAGCAGCGTGCCCGGCGTTCGCGGCGGGTCAGCCGCTGAACCCCAAGAAGCTGATCCAGGACATGGTCGTCGGCCTTGCCGGCGGCACCGACGCAAAATTTGCCGGCAGCCCGTACCCATCGCTTGATGGCAAAGGCAAGCCACTGGGCGAGCATGGCGGCAACCCGCATCAGCCCATCGTCAACGGTCTGGTGGATGCCGAGACGCTGTGGTCCTGCACCACCTGCCGCGCGTGTGTCGAAGAGTGCCCGATGATGATCGAGCACGTTGATGCCATCGTCGACATGCGCCGCTACCTGACCCTGGAAAAAGGCGCAACGCCGAACAAAGGCGCGCAAGTGCTGGATAACCTGATCGCCACCGACAACCCCGGCGGCTTCGCACCGGGCGGACGAATGAACTGGGCCGCCGACCTGAACCTTGATCTGCTCAGCGTGAGGAAGACAGTAGACGTGCTGTTCTGGGTTGGCGATGGCGCGTTTGACATGCGCAATCAACGCACGCTGCGTGCGTTCGTCAAAGTCCTCAAGGCGGCCAGGGTGGATTTCGCCGTGCTGGGCCTTGAAGAGCGCGACAGCGGTGACGTGGCTCGGCGTCTGGGCGATGAGGCGACTTTTCAGACGCTCGCCCGCCGCAACATTCAGACCCTGGCCCAGTACCACTTCAAACGCATCGTGACCTGCGACCCGCACAGCTTTCATGTGCTGAAAAACGAATACGGCGCATTGGGCGGTGACTATCAGGTGCAGCATCACAGCACCTTCATGGCCGAACTGGTACAGCGCGGCACCCTGAATCTGAGCCAGCACAAAGGCGCCAGCGTCACCTATCACGACCCGTGTTACCTGGGCCGCTACAACGGCGAATACGAAGCACCGCGTGAAGTGCTGCGCGCGCTGGGTATCGAAGTCAGGGAGATGCAGCGCTCCGGCTTTCGTTCTCGCTGCTGCGGTGGTGGGGGCGGCGCACCGATTACGGACATCCCCGGCAAACAGCGGATTCCCGACATGCGTATGGACGACATTCGTCAAACCGCTGCCGAGGTGGTGGCGGTGGGTTGTCCACAATGCACGGCCATGCTTGAAGGTGTGGTTGAACCGCGCCCGCTGATCAAGGATATCGCCGAGCTGGTGGCTGATGCGCTGGTTGAAGAAGTTATCCCCAGCCCGTCTGTTGCCGCCAAACGTGAACCCGCGGAGGTGCACTGATGAGCGACATTATCCGCCGCGATCCTCGTGCTCAATGGATCGCTCGTAATCGACTGCACCCGCTGCACGCGGCCATGCAGCCCGCACAAAGCAGCTGGATGGGTCCCAACGGCTTGATGCGCAAGAACGTGCATGGCCTGGGGTTTATCGGCCCCAATGGCATCAAGCGCATCGACCGTAGCGGCGCGCAGCAGGGCGGGACGAGCAAGCGTTCGGTGGTGTCCGACGTCCAGTTGCCGCTGCATGTGATCGCTACGCCAGCGTTCTATATCAACGTTGTTCCCGACATGGTCGGCGGTCGTTTGAGCAGCCATGATCGCGACGTGCTGGGCCTGGCGCGTCAATTGGCGGGGGCCGAAGGCGCGGTGCTGGCGGTGGTGTTCGGCGAGCATAAAGAGACGGCGTTCGACAGTGCAGGTGTGGACCGCCTGTTGTTGCTCGACGGTAACGAGTTCGATGGCTACTCCCCTGAACAGCGCGTGCAGGGTTTGCGCGCTGTGGATAACCAGTTTGGCCCGCAACACTGGGTATTTCCTGACAGCCGCACTGGCGGTGGTGAACTGGGGCGGCGCTTTGCGGCCAGCCTTGGCGAACGTCCTGCAACGCGCGTCTGGCAGGTCAAGGGCGAGCACTGCACAAGCCGCGCCGGGGCAGGGCGCGAAGACCTTGTGCGTCCCTTGGCGCGTTTGATGCTGGCCGACGTCGAGTGTGCCGAGCCGGTCAGTGAAACCCGTCACGAAGCATTGCCTGTCGAGTTATCCACAGGCGCTGCACGCAGCTTGTCGCGCATTGAAGACCTAGGCGCAGTGGCGGTTGACCCGGCAGTTATCCCCATGGCTGAAGCGGAGTTCATTCTGTCTGGCGGTAATGGCGTCAAGGACTGGGATCTTTTCCACCGCGCCGCGCTGGTCCTTGGCGCAACCGAGGGGGCTTCGCGGGTGGCGGTGGACGATGGTTTCATGGGGCGCGAGCGTCAAGTGGGCGCCAGCGGCACTTGGGTCACCGCGCGGGTTTACCTCGCTGTCGGCATCTCCGGGGCGATTCAGCATCTGCAAGGTATTGGTGCCTGCGACAAGGTCATTGCGATCAATCTGGATGCGGGCTGCGACATGATCAAACGCGCTGATTTGTCGGTCATTGGTGATGGTGGCGAAATCCTCACCGCCTTGGTCGCAGCAGTCCAAGCCTGGCGTAACGGGGAGAAGCGTGATGCGGCCTGACGTGCCTGTGGATAAACATGGCGTACAGATCATCAGCCTGGTTTCCGTAGGCGCGCACCCGACATCAGGCCGTGCGCGGCGCGCCGAACAGGATGCGCGGGCAGTGGAACTTGGCTTGCAACTGGTTGGGGATAACTTGCAGGTGCTGCACGCCGGCAATCCTGCAGAGCCAGCATTGCGCGCCTATCTGGGCATGGGCTTGAGCGAACTGCATGTGCTTGAGCAGCCAGACGGTGCTGACTCGCTGGCCGCGCTGACCGATTACATACGCGACTCTGACGCACAGATGGTGCTGGCTGGCAGCCAGGCGGAAACCGGCGAAGGCTCGGGCATGCTGCCGTTTCTGCTGGCCGAGGGGCTCGGCTGGCCGCTGGTGACGGGGCTTGCTGAGGTCGAGTCGCTGAGTAACGGCACTGCACTGGTTTTGCAGGCATTGCCACGTGGTCAGCGTCGTCGTCTCAAGGTTCGTTTGCCGTTTCTCGCCACTGTGGATAACGCAGCGCCTGCGCCTCGGCAAAGTGCTTATGGGCCTGCGCAGCGCGGAATTCTGGATGTGGACAAGATTGAAACGGTGATTGACGACTTATTCACAGCTCAATCACTGCAGCCTGCCAAGCCGCGCCCCAAGCGTCTTAAGGTGATCAAGGCCAAGAGTGGCGCGGACCGTATGAAAGCGGCTACTGCCAAGGCCAGCGGGGGTTCGGGACAGGTCTTGAAGGGCCTGTCACCCGAAGAAAGCGCGGCGGCGATACTGAAGTTGTTGATTGACGAAGGCGTTGTCAGGTGAGGTGATCGAGTTACACACATTCTCTGTGTGTGCGCCTGTGGATAACGTGTTGGCCGGTTACCAAACGTCACGGATAACGTGGCCTGTAGGGTGGTGATCAAAAAATGAGCAGCTTGGCTTCGACGGTAGTGATCTTGAATGTGGATAAAAAAACGTCTCGGAAACGAGTTTGCGTATTTGCCCACAATCTCTGTTGGTGTGCCTGTGGGTAAGTTGTTCATGGTTGTCTGCACGCCTTTAAATGCTTGATCTCTAGAGGTTTGTGCAAAAAATGATCAAAGTTTGAGCCAGTGTTGACGGTTTCTTTCGCAGGAGGCGTAGGTGGACTTGCTTCAAGTTTTCCACAGGGGACAACTCCGCCGACCTAAGTTATTCCCAAAGTCTGTTGGTGCATCTGTGGATAAATTGTTTGCGTCTGGCTGTAGCCTTTGAAGTACGGGCTTTGCAGTGAGCTGGTTGAAAAGTAACCAGCTCATCTGTACGCCTTGTCCAGTCGCCTGGGCGAGTGGCTTCATCACCCACGTGAGTATGCTTTATTACCGGGAAGGTTTAACTGCTGCTCCCCGGTAATGCCGTTTGAGCAGTTAGTGTTGAGAACCCGTTGACCGCCCAATTAACTTCCACAAGGACGCGGAGCCGAGTTGTTCTGGCGACCATTCAGGGATTGATCGATGGGCCTGAATGCATTCGTAGGTAATGCGCTGATGGGTCACCAATTGGCCTATCTGATACTGCACGTCTGGCGCCCACACCGTGGCATCACCGCCGCTTTCGAATTCAGTCGTGACGGTCAAAGGTACGCTTGCACCAGAAAAACCGTCATTTTGGCTCTGCGCGATAATCTTGTAACTGTATTCAGTTAAAGGAGTGAGTCCAGCGTCGGTATAGGTAGTTTGTGGTGCGATACCAATACGCATCTCATTCCGGTAAACAAGATACTGCTTGATGCGCCCTGTAGGAGCTGTCCACTCAAGGGACACGCTGTAAGCAGTGATATCCGTTGCTTTAAGATCAGTGGGTGCTGATGGCGGTTGATCGTGATCCATGTACACCGTCAGCACTGGGGACAGGTCCGATGTATTCCCCTCAATGTCAGTCGCGCTGATCTGATAATCGTAGACAGCGCCAGGTGAAACATCTGTATCGACAAACGGTGGCGCCGTTGGATCGCCTACAGGCGTGCCGTTTCTGAACAAATTATAGACTCGGATCGGGTGTGTACCTTCCGAAAGCCGCCATATCAGCGTTACCGAATCCTTGGTCTGCCATGACAATGTCAGGTCAGCAGGCGCTGGAGGTTTGTCCGGCACAGGTGTTTCGCCGCCGGTGAGGTACCCGTAGCGGTTCACGAACTCCCAATTGTAGTCCTTGCCGGTCTTGTCCTTGCCCGCATCCCAGTTGACAGACCAGGTCATCAGGCCGCGGATGGGGTTGCCAGCATCTTTCAGTTCTTGCAGTGCGTCTTTGACGTCCTGTGGGTTAATGACGTAACCGGTAGCGGCGGCGTCATTGTTGGTCGGTAGACCAATGGCCAGTCTGTCGGCCGGAATTTTAGTGAAGCCACGCGTACCGTGGATCAAACTGTCGGTCAGATAGTAAAGAAACGCTTTCTTGTGGGCGTCGTTGTTTTGAGTGACCCACAGGTTCAGCTCTTCGACCCATATGCCATCGCCGCCCTGGTTGTAATACTGCGGCGCGATAAAGTCATAGATGTCTTCCAGTGCATTGATATAAGCGAGGTAGGCACCACCGCTTCTCAACGATTCGAGGAACGTCACAAACTCCTTGAGGATAGGGAAGTAGGTGGTGATCTCTTTCAAGACAGGAAGTTTCTTGCTGGCTCTCAGGTAAGGAAACTCCGGGGCCATGCTGATAATGAAGTGCTTGCCTTCCGTTTCGTAGTGTTCGCGCACCATCCTCAGCGCCGCTGGCAATACCGTACGGTTATCAGCAAACGTGATAGCGGCCTGCTCAAGGTCGATGTCCAGCCCGTCAAAGCCGTAGACTTCAACCAGGCGAATAATTTCATAGGCCAGTGGTTCTTCCTGGCCCGCGTGCAGCTCAATGTGCGCATCAGCGCCGCCAAGAGAAATCAGCACCGCACGGCCTTGTGCATTCAGGGCTGCCACTTGGGCGCGAAACGCCTCGTCACTGAGGTTATAAGGCTTGAAGGTGGGAATGCCGGCGCCTTTCATGAAAGCCACTGCCACGACGTTATACGCTTCGGATATATCGGTCAGTTGCATCTCCTTGAACAAGCCCTGCTGGTAGCCCTGGCCGGGTTCGGAAGGCCAGTTGTGCCAGAAGCCCATGAGAATATTTTTGCCTCTTATATCCGGCATGTCAGAGGCTGCGTCGACTTTCTTGTTTTTATATTGATTGATGATTTTTGGGTTGAGCATGGTTCGTGTCTCCGTCCGTTGGATTGACTTCAACTGGAGTTGATCACGAAAGGATTTTTCACGTAACTGTCAGAAATGACGGTATCGATGGAGCAATTTTTTTGCAGGGGAGCGGGAAAGTCGTCAGTCGAGGATCATGCGAGCAGGCTCACCTCGCAGGAGAGTGAGCCGTACCTGGTATTGCCAAAGGCGTGGGAGCCCGCTACTCGTGATTCACCGCCACCCCTTTCAGATAAGGCGCGGGCTCTGCGCCGAGGTTTTCCAGCATACGTGCGCTGTACCAGTCGATGAAATTGACCACGCCGAACTCATAGGTTTTCGAGTACGGGCCGGGCTGATAGGCAGTGGAGTTGATGCCGCGCTGGTTTTCTTCGGCCAGACGGCGGTCCTGGTCGTTGGTGGCGTCCCAGACCTGACGCATGCGCGCCACGTCGTAGTCCACACCCTCTACCGCATCCTTGTGGACAATCCATTTGGTGGAGACCATGGTTTCCTGTGCACTGATCGGCCACACCGTGAACACGATGATGTGATCGCCCATGCAGTGATTCCAGGAGTGTGGCAGGTGCAGAATGCGCATCGAACCCAGCTCCGGGTTCTGGATACGCCCCATCAGTTTCTTGCAGCCGACCTTTCCGTCCATGGTCATCGAGACGGTGCCCTTGAGCAGCGGCATGCGCACGATGCGGTTACGCAGGCCGAAACTGGCGTGGGCGTAAGGGATTTTCTCGGCGTCCCACGCGGCGGCGGACGCGGCGACATGATCCTTGAAGGCCTGGTCGGCACGCGGGTCGGTGACGTCGTCCCATTCCAGCAGGGTCTTGAGCAATTCAGGGTGCGCGCCACCGCAGTGATAGCACTCGCGGTTGTTCTCCAGCACCAGCTTCCAGTTGGCCTTCTCCATCAAGGTGGTTTGCACCGCCACCTTGGTGTTTTCCATGTCGTAGGGTTCCATGTAGTGCTTGAGTGTCGCCAGGAACTCATCGATGGCAGGCGGATTCTCCGCCAGGCTGATAAAGATGTAACCGCCTGCGGTCTTGACGTGCACCGGCTTGAGGCCGAACTGCTTCATGTCGAAGTCGTCGCCCATTTCAGTACCGGCGTAAAGAAGGCGGCCGTCCAGTTCGTAGGTCCACTGGTGATAATGACAGACCAGTTTGGCGACCTTGCCTTTCTCGGCCGTGCACAGGCGCGAGCCGCGATGGCGGCACACGTTATGGAACGCGTTGACTGCACCGTCCGGGCCACGCACTACCAGGATCGGGTTCTTGCCGATCTGCAGGGTCAGGAAGTTGCCCTTGGTCGGGATCTCGCAGGTCATTCCGGCGATCAGCCATTCTTTATGAAAGATTTCCTGCATGTCGATTTCAAACAGCCGGTCATCACTGTAAAAAGGCTGCGGCAGCGAGTACGTGCGCTCGCGATTCTGCAGCATCTCGGCAGTGGCCTTGCGTGCAGGTTCCAGCGGATCGCCCAGGCTCAAGGTTGCGGTGACGTCCATCGTTAAAATCCCTCATGACCGCGTCATGGGCGGCCTGCGAATGTGGCTGATACGGTTGTGGTCAAGACGATAGATCAGTCGTTCACGCTTATGACCCTTGATGGCGAGTGTGGAGCCGGGCGCAGAGCTGACCTTATCCATGGGCGACATGGCCCAATCTGTTCCCGACGCGACAGCCCTTGTTCTTCGGGGCTGGTCGCGGTAAGTACGTGAATGTCGTTGATGGATAAACGGTCGCTTCGCGCGTTACGCAGAATCGGCACATGAGAGGCCGACAGTCGGCCGTGGAGATCAAGTATGTCCCAAAGTTTCCTCAGCCCGGTTACCACCCAGACATGGGCCAACGGGCGTCACCTGGTTCGGGTCGTCAAGGTGATCCAGGAAACCTGGGATGTTCGCACCTTTTGCTTCATGGCCGACCAGCCGATCATGTTCTTTTTCAAGCCCGGGCAGTTCGTGACCCTGGAGCTTGAGATCGACGGCGTGCCGATCATGCGCTCGTACACCATCTCCAGCTCGCCGTCGGTGCCCTACAGTTTCTCGATTACCGTCAAGCGCGTGCCAGGCGGCAAGGTCTCCAATTACCTGCATGACACGCTGAGTGAAGGGCAGGAGCTGGCGGTGCATGGCCCGGTCGGGCTGTTCAATGCCATCGACTTCCCGAACCCGAAAATCCTGTACCTCAGTGGCGGTGTCGGTATCACGCCGGTGATGTCCATGGCGCGCTGGTTCTACGACACCAACGCCAATGTCGACATGGTCTTCGTGCACAGCGCGCGCTCGCCCAAGGACATCATCTACCACCGCGAGCTGGAGCACATGGCCTCGCGGATCGACAACTTCAGCCTGCATCTGGTCTGTGAAAAGCACGGGCTGGGCGAGCCGTGGGCCGGTTATCGCGGCTACCTGAACCAGAAAATGCTCGAGCTCATGGCCCCGGATTTCATGGACCGCGAAGTGTTCTGTTGCGGGCCGACGCCGTACATGACCGCGGTCAAGCGCCTGTTGCAGGAAAACGGCTTCAACATGGCCCAATACCATGAGGAATCGTTCGGCGCGACACCGCCCGAAGCCCGCGCCGATGCGGTCGAACAGGCTGAAATCGCTGCCGACGCACCTGATGTCGACGCCGCTGACCTGCATCAGGTCGAGTTTACCGACACCGGCAAGAGCATCCGCGTGGCCCCGGGCGAAACCGTCCACGCCGCCGCCGCCAAGCTCGGCCTGATGATCCCCAAAGCCTGCGGTATGGGTATTTGCGGCACGTGCAAGGTCATGAAGCTGAGCGGCGAAGTGGAAATGGAACACAACGGCGGCATCACCGACGAAGACGTTGCAGAGGGCTACATCCTGTCGTGCTGCAGCGTGCCGAAGGGCGATGTGCGGATCGAGTATTGAGACCGGACGCGGAGCGTCGCACGACAGTGGGGGGTATCGTTGCGCACGCTCTGGCGTGGGAATGCAGTGCGTGACGCTCTGCGTCACAGATCTGCGCTAAAACGCGTACTCAGGATCTGGCTGGGGCTTCATGACCCCTTCTGACCCTGCCGGTAAATCGCCAGCGCGGGCAGCAGTTGCTGGTCGATGGCCTGGCGGACGGCGGGGAGGAGCGTGGCGCTGCCGCTCAGTAGCTGTTCTACCAAACGTCGCAGGGCGGTAGCGCGTTCGGCGTTCAGGCCGCAGACGGCGTGGGCGCAGGCCTGTTCGGCTGTGGCGCCGCCGGGCGTTTCGAACCCCAGGGCCCTGAGTTGGCCGAGCAGGTCTTCCTGGTCAATCAAGTCTGCGTGCATCATGGCGTCTGTTCCTTTGATCGGGCTTTTTTCCGATTCTGGGAGGGCCGCCTGCCAAGGGCAAGTGCTGTGCGTCGCGCATGGCAGGATTGACTACAGGTACGTCGTTTTCAGTTCAGCTCAGGTCGTGGTCATTGGGTTTGCAGGTTTTCTATCGTGTTGTCGACCATGACTTTTGCCATTTCCACCAGGTGCATGATCGTCAGCGTCATGTCTCGCTGCGCGCCGGTCATGCCGTCGCTGAATTCGTAGGCACTGGTGGCGGCGCAGCGCAGCAGGTCGCTGGCATACATCAGTGCGTCTTCATGGCTGATGGTGGGGTTGGCGCGGTAAGGGGGTGGATCGGGGACGAGTTTGAGCATGTGATGTATCTCCTGGAGTTTTAAAAGACCATTACCGTCGGCTACCAGGCGAGGGTGGTAGTCATGCGCAGGTAGTAGCCCGGTCCAGGAACCCCGGTGCATCCGAAGATGCCCCGCGCACGACCACCATAAAAGTGCAGGCCGTTGAAAGCACCTTGCACGAAGTGGCGCGATGCGCCTGGATAACGAGGGCTACTAATCCTCATCGCTGAATATGCAGCGACGGGCGCAGAGTAGTCATCGAAATCGGCAGGCACAATAGGCCGGGAGCTTCTCGGAAATTTCCTTCAAGTGATACAGACAAATCCCGCAAATTCGTTACAAATTCTTGTTCGTTGCTCAGGTTTGCTAAACTGCGCAGCTTGCCAGGAGCTGCCATGAATTACCGTCACGCCTACCATGCCGGCAACCACGCCGACGTGTTCAAACACCTCACCCTGACTCGCTTGATCGCCCTGATGGCGCGCAAGGAGCAGCCGTTTGCCTACCTCGACACCCACGCCGGGCTCGGGCTTTACGACCTCAAGGGCGATCAGGCTACCCGCACCGGGGAATGGCTTGAGGGTATTGGCCGCCTGTGGAATACCCCAGACCTGCCAGCGCTGGCGGCTGATTATCTGCAAGTGCTGCACGACATGAACCCCGATGGCGAACTGCGCTATTACCCCGGCTCGCCTGAACTGGCCCGTCGGTTGACCCGCGAGCGCGAGCGTGTGCTGCTCAATGAGAAGCACCCCGAAGACGGACGTCTGCTCAAGGAAAACATGAAGGGCGACCGCCGTGTGGCGGTGCATCTGGGTGAAGGCTGGCATGTGCCGCGTGCCTTGCTGCCGGTTGCTGAAAAGCGCGCTGTCATGCTCATCGACCCGCCCTTCGAGCAGCTCGATGAAATGAAGCGTTGCGCGGTGGCGCTCAAGGAAACCATCGGGCGTATGCGTCAGACGGTGGCAGCGATCTGGTACCCGATCAAGGACCCGCGCCTGTTGCGGCGTTTTTATCAGGACCTGGCCGAGACCGGCGCACCCAAGCTGCTGCGCGTCGAATTCTACGTCCACCCGCTGGACACACCGGCAAGCCTGAACGGCTCCGGTCTGGCCATCGCCAACCCGCCGTGGGGGCTTGAAGAAGAATTGCGCCAGTTGATGCCGTAT
The DNA here is from genome assembly GCF_030209255.1 of Pseudomonas sp. CFBP2511. NCBI lineage: Bacteria > Pseudomonadati > Pseudomonadota > Gammaproteobacteria > Pseudomonadales > Pseudomonadaceae > Pseudomonas > Pseudomonas sp. CFBP2511. The sequence continues at coordinate 48,540 of NZ_JARVSI010000019.1, forward strand.
CTGGCCGAAAAGCTGGGCCAGACCCAGGGCGGCTGGAAGATGGACTGGTTGATTGCCGAGTAGGCGTGCCTGCATCCAGAACCGCATGCCCACGCAGAGCGCTCAGCGTGACACACAGGTCCTGACAGGCTTTAGAAGACGGTGTAGGGCGGACCGGGCGACGCTTCGCTTGTCAGCGAAGAGGGTCGTACATCCGCAAAAAAACTGTCGCCCCCACCATCGCCTTCGCGGACAAGTCCGCTCCCACACAAGCGCTCCTACGCTCTCCGGACAGAAGTCCGAGGGGAGTGCCTCAAGCAGGCAGACAAACCCCGGTGCCGCCCAGGCCGCAGTAGCCCTGCGGGTTTTTGGCCAGATATTGCTGGTGGTAGGTCTCGGCGAAGTAGACCGTCGGGGCTTCTTCGATTTCAGTGGTGATACCGCCCAGACCGGCTTTGCTCAATTCGGCCTGAAACGCGTCGGCGCTGGCTTTGGCGGCTGCGAGTTGCTCAGGGGTTGTGCAGTAGATCACCGAGCGATACTGAGTGCCGATGTCATTGCCCTGACGCATGCCCTGGGTCGGATTGTGCGCTTCCCAGAACACTTTCAGCAGCAAGTCATAGCTGATTTTCTCAGGCTCGTAGACCACCAGCACCACTTCAGTGTGACCCGTCAGGCCCGAGCAGACTTCCTCATACGTCGGGTTCGGCGTAAACCCGCCCGCATAACCTGCAACGGTGCTAACCACACCTTCCTGTTGCCACAGGCGGCGTTCTGCGCCCCAGAAGCAACCCAGACCGAAGATGGCGAATTCCACGTTGCTGGTGAACGGCCCCAGCAGCGGGTTGCCGTTGACGAAGTGAGTTTCCGGGAGCGTCATCGGTGTTTCACGACCCGGCAGTGCTTGTTCAGCGGTAGGCAGTACGTTTTTGTTCACTAGAATTTCCGAGCGCAAAGTCATGAACCATATCCTCTCGTGTGGAGACAGGCAGCGGGGGCCAGGACGGATGATCAATACAAATACATAAGTCCCGTTACACGCAGAAACAAGTGCTGCCGTGTAATAACAGACTTACAGTGTGCCCGAGAGAGCGGGGTGCAGGGAAGGTTGTCAGGCAGACGGGCGACGAGGGTAACGCGTCAGTTTTTCGATCAGCTCTTCGCCGGGGATGGGCCTGTCGAACAGGTAACCCTGGCCGACATCGCAACGATGGCGACGTAAAAACGCCAGCTGGGCTGCGGTTTCAATGCCTTCGGCGACCACTTTGAGCTTGAGGTTGTGAGCCATGGCGATTACCGCCGAGGTGATTTCCATGTCGTCTTCATCGTCCGGAATGTCGCGGATGAAGCTGCGATCAATCTTGATCACATCGATGGGGAATTTCTTCAGGTAGCTGAACGATGAGTAACCGGTGCCGAAGTCATCCATCGCCAGCGACAGGCCGAGCTTCTTCAGCGAGTCGAGTTGCTGGCGAGTATCTTCTGTGGCTTCCAGCAGCAGACCTTCGGTCAGCTCAAGTTCCAGCAGCGACGGGTCGAGCTGTTCCTCTTTGAGGATGGCGGCAATCGAGGACACCAGTTCCGGGTCGGAAAACTGTTTGGGCGATACGTTGATCGCCACTTGCAGGTTACCGAAGCCTGCAGCGGTCAGGTCCTTGCTCATGCGGCAGGACTGCCGGGCGACCCATTTGCCGATCGGAATGATCAGCCCGGTTTCTTCAGCCACGCTGATGAACTGGTCCGGACGGATCATGCCTTTTTCAGGATGATTCCAGCGCAGCAGCGCTTCCATACCCAGCAATCGGCCTGTCAACAGGCACAGCTTGGGCTGATAAAACACTTCCAGCTCATTCTGGGTCAGCGCGCGGCGCAGGTTGTTCTCGACGAACAGCTTGTAGCTGGCCTCGGCATTCAGCGCTTCGGTGAACACCTGAACCTGATGTTTGCCGTTGGCCTTGGCCTTGTGCAGGGCCAGCCCGGCGTTTTTCATCAGGGTTTGCGGGTCACGACCGTGCAATGGCGCGCAGGCCAGGCCCACGGAGCCTGTCACACTGATCAACTGGTTATCTACGAACATCGGCTTGTCCAGCGTCGCCAGCACCTGGCTGGCGGTGGCCTGCCCGGCTTCCTGACCGGTGTTGTCCAGTAGCACCGCGAATTCGTTACTGGCAAAGCGCGCCAGCACGTCGGTCGGGCTCAGTGTGTTGCGCAGGCGGCGTGCGAGGCTGATCAGCAACTTGTCGCCGGTCTGGTGGCCGAGGCTGTCGTTGATGCGCTTGAAGTTGTCGATGTCGACCAGCAACAGGCTCATCGGCGTGTCGGTGTCACGGGCAAAGCGTTCGTCCAGATTGCGGATGAAGGCCGGACGGTTGCCCAGATTGGTCAGGTTGTCGGTGTACGCCAGGCGCTCGATGCGCTGCTGGGCAAGCTTGCTTTGAGTGATGTCTTCATAAATGCCGATGTAGTGCGTCAGCTCGCGGTTGTCGCCGTATACCTTGGAAATCGACAACTGACCCCAGTAGGGTTCGAGATTCTTGCGGCGGCTCTTGAATTCGCCCTGCCAGCTGTTACTGCTGGTCAGGCTGGAGTTGGCCTCGAGCAGCAACTGGTTGAGGTTTTCCAGCGCGGGCAGCTCCGACAGCTTGTTGCCGGAGACTTCCTCGGAGCTGTATTGAGTGATCGCCGTGAAGCTTGGGTTGACGTACTCGACCACGCCATTGCAATTGACCAGCAAAAAGGCGTTGGCGCTTTGTTCGACGGCGCGCTGGAACAGGTGCAACGCGTTGGTCGCGGCCCGGCGGTTATGATTGTTGATGACCTGAGCGAACTGGTCGGCCAGCTCGCCAGCAAACGCGATTTCGTCGGACTGCCATTCACGCGTCGAGCCCGACTGCTCCAGGCAGAGCACACCAATGACTTGCCCGTCGATACGGATACTGGCGTCCAGGACCGCGCGCGTCTCTCCAGGTCTCAGGCTTATCGCCATTTCCCGGGTGCGCGGGTCTGTCTGGATATTGCTGGCGTCAATCGCCCTGCTGGTGTTCAGGGCTTGCAGATAAGTAGGGTAGGCGCTGATGTCAATCGCCGTACGGGTCTGGTAGTCGCCACTTTCACGACGATAGTCGGTGATCGGCTCGAGACGCTTGTCGTTCAGGTTCCAGATGCTGGCGTGATCGACATCGTAGATGTCGCACGCGCTTCTGGTAATCAGCTCTGCCGCTTCCAGCAGGGTATTGGCCGTGGTGTAACGGTGGCGGGTCAGGCGCAGGATAAGGTCTTGCTGGGCGCGCACTCGTTCAAGGTGTGCAAACTGGTCACGCTGGGCACGCTGGTTGAGTTCCAGGGCAATCTGCAGCCGTGAGTTGCGGGTTTCCAGGTCAGAGTCAGTGACTGATTCGCCATCGGTGACAAGGTCTTCCACGATCATGAAATAACCGCGCAGCAAATGACGATTGTGTTGTTTGTAGGCTTCGCCGATTTCGAGCAGGCCAAGTGGGCCTTTAGGGCTGTGCAGCGTATAGCGGATCAGGTAATTCGGAGACGAGGCCAGTTGCAGTTGGATGTCATCGTGCAGTTGATAACGTGCTTGCGGCTCCATGAGGCTGGCGTAAGGGGATCCAATCAGGGCGCAAAGGTCAACAGCCGGCAGCCCGAGCTGTTTTTCACAGTTCGGGTCGAGAAACAACAGCGCCCAATTGGCTTCATTCAGCCGCTCGAAACGCAGCATGCCCAGGCGCGATGGCACCGGCAATTGCGTCACTACCTCGGCTGCGGATCTACCGGCAGCATCGGTTTGGCTTTTCATGAACAAACTCGCTTCCGGAATACTAGTCGCGACGGGGGTAAACCCACGTTCGCTTATGGCAAGGTTGCATCATGCGGCCCGTGCTTACAAGAGACCACAGTGGCTTAGTGCTATAAAAGTGTCGGCCGCAGGCGCAGGTTCTTCAATGTAACTGGTCGGATACTCGAAATTACCCGTTTTAAGCACAAAACCCCTGTTTTCAGGGGGTATCGGCCGTGCGGGTTCAAGCTTCTCGAGAGGGCGTGCGGTCAGGCCTTCGCCGCCTTTACCTCTTTGGGCGGCAATTGCAGGAAGATCCCGGCTGCGAACATGGCCAAGACTCCGACGCTCAGGAAGGTCAGCTGGAATGCACCTAGCACACTGCTGACCTCGCCGCTGGTCACCTCCTCACTGAAGCCGCCCAACAAGGCCGCAGCGCTGGCAACCCCAAGGCTCAGCGACAACTGTGCCACCACCGAGAGCAGGCTGTTGCCACTCGCGGCGCTGGCGTCGTCCAGGTCGATCAGGGTCACGGTGTTCATCGCCGTGAACTGCAAGGAATTCACCGCGCCGAGCAGCCCCAGGTGGATCAGCAGAATCCAGTACGGCGTCTGCCCGTCCACCAGCGCCAGGCTGGCCAGCAGAATGCCGAGCAGCAATGTGTTGCTGGTCAGGATGACCCGATAACCCAAGTGTTCGATCAACCAGCGCGCCACGGTCTTGGCGAACATTCCCGCCGCCGCCAGCGGCAACATGCTCATGCCGGCCTGCGAGGGCGAATACCCCAGCGCGACCTGCAGCAGCAAAGGCACCAGAAAGGGCAGGGCACCGCTGCCCAGCCGGGCGAACAGGTTGCCCATGATGCCGACCGCAAACGTGCGAGTACGGAACAGCGAGGGTGCGAACAGCGGCGACTCGATGTGCCCGGCCCGCAGCCAGTAGGCCGCCAGGCAGCCCATCCCGGCAAACAGCAGCAGCACCACGCGCATGTGCGGCAGGTGCAGTTCGCCCAGGCCTTCCAGCGCAATGGTGATCAGCACCATCGCTGCGCCAAACAGAATGAAGCCGATTCCGTCGAAATGCGTTCGGCCACCGCCGGGCAGATCCGGGATGAAGTGCTTGACCGCGTAACAGCCCAAGAGCCCGACCGGAATGTTGATCAGGAAAATCCAGTGCCAGCTCAGGTATTCGACCATCCACCCGCCCAGCGTCGGACCCAATAAAGGGCCGAGCAAGCCGGGTATGGTGATGAAGCCCATGATCCGCACCAGCTCTGATCGCGGGTAGGCGCGCAGCACAATCAGCCGCCCGATAGGCACCATCAGCGCACCGCCGAGCCCCTGAATGATTCGCGCCGCGACCAGCATGGTCAGCGAATTGGACAGCGCGCACAGCAGCGATCCGAAACTGAACAGCAAAATGGCGCTGAAAAAGATGCGTTTGATCCCGAAGCGATCGGCAATCCAGCCCGAGGCCGGGATCAGCAGCGCGATCGTCAGCATGTAGGCGATGACCACCGACTGCATGCGCAGCGGATCTTCTGCCAGAGAGCGGGCCATGGACGGCAGGGCGGTATTGAGAATCGTGCCGTCCAGGCTTTGCATGAAGAACGCAATGGCGATGACCCAAGGCATCCAGCGCAGGGTCTTTTCGTCCATGATCGGCGCTGCTGAGTTCTGCATAGGCTCCTGCTATAACGTGAAGGTGATGTGGCTGACCAGCGCACCCGGCAGTTGAATGGAGCCGGTCTGGCGCTGAGTGTAGGTACTCGATTGCAGGATCAGTTCCCGCTCGCGGGTCAGGTCTTCCAGCGCGCTGCCCAACAGGCTGTAGGCGCTGTCATCGAAGCGCATGGTGCTGACCGGTGCGACGATCCTGCCCTCTTCGACCCAGAACGTTGCGAAACGTGTCATGCCGGTCAGACGCGCGGCGGCTTTGTCCGAGAAGTTCAGGTACCAAAGGTTGCTGATGTAAAGACCTGTGCCCAGCTTTTCAAGCACCTGATCGAGCTCCAGCGAACCACCGGAAATGTCCAGCGCGCTGGGCCATTCACCGTAATCCGCGCCATTGGCGGGCAGGTCGTATTCGGCAGCGCTGCTTGAATCCACCAATCGCTCACGGGCCTGACCGTCGACGATCAGTGTCAGGTCCTTGCGCGGGTAGCCTTCGCGCGAGAACGCCGGCGAAAGCGAGCCACTGACGTGCTCCTCGACATTGAATAACGGGCTGAACCGGGTATCACCGTCATACAGCCGTTGCAGCGGGCTGCGTTTGCTGGCCAGCGCCTGCGCGGAGAAGCCACCCCAGGTGAGCATGCCGATGATTTCGTCAACGGCTGCCGGGGCCAGATAGGCGCGGTATTGGCCCGGTTCAAGGGTGTGCAGCGGGCGACCGAGAAACTCCAGTTGCTCACGCGCCTGCTCGAAACGTCTTACGAAGGCCTCATTGTTCCAGTGATGACCGGCATAGTTGGCTTTCACCGCCTGCCCGTTCTCATGAAACAGGCTCCAGTCGAAATTGAAGCTGTTGGCCTGATGCCAGCCCAACGCGCCCCAGGAACTGGCGAAGCCCCGATACAGCGGGCCTGCGGCATAAAAACCCACCAAATCCAGTTCGCCCGATAACTCGCAGATCTGCTCGACGACCTTTGCGCTGTCGGGCAGCGGCAGGTCCTGAACATTACTGCTCTGCCAGGCCTCGGTGTTGGGCAGCAGATACGGATCTTTCGCCAGGGCAGGCAGCGTTTCGCGCAATTGCTGCAAGGCATCGGTCAGGCGCTGGGTGTCTGTCTCTGAATCGCCTGAAAGTGTCACTTCCAGATTGGCATGCCGTCCGTCATCGATCAGCTTGAACGTCGCGATGACCTGCTGCACGCGGCCGGCCTGGCGTACCTGGCCGTGGTTGAAGCGAATGAAGTCCGACGCTTCGGCGTCGTAAGCCAGGGTGAAGTGTTCGGTCGGGCTGATGGCAGCCTTGAGCACGGCGACCAGCGCCTCGAATTGCTGTTGGTGCGACATCAGGCGTCTCCTCCGAATACATCGACATTGGCAAATACACACGCCGGAGAGGCGTGACCGACACGGATCACCTGATTGGGCTCGCCCTTGCCGCAATTGGGTGTGCCGAGCACCTTGAAGGTGCTGGCATCGCCGACAGCACTGAGGTTTTTCCAGAATTGCGCGGAGATCGCCCGGTAGTTGGGGTTTTTCACCACGCCCTTGAGTTCGCCGTTTTCAATCAACTGACCCCATTCGCAACCGAACTGAAATTTGTTGCGCGCATCGTCGATGGACCACGAGCGGTTGCTCGACATCAGGATGCCGTGCTCGATAGTGCCGATCAGGCCGTCCATCGACTGGTCGCCCGGTTCGATGTTCAGGTTGGCCATGCGATCAATCGGTGCGCGATTCCAGCCACAGGCGCGGCTGTTGGCAACGCCGTCCAGGCCGCTGCGGTACTGCGACAGCGCGCCACCGAGCGGACGCTGCAGCAGGCCGTCGCGGATCAGAAACTGCTTGTTCGCCGGGGTGCCGTCGTCGTCATGCGCGTAACTGGCCAGTTGTTCGGGAATGTCCGGGTCGAAGGTCACGTTCAACAGGCTGGAGCCGTATTGCAGGATGCCGAAATCCGACGTCTTGACGAAGCTGGTGCCGGCGTAATTACGCTCGTCGCCCAGAATCCGGTCCAGTTCCAGCGGATGGCCGATGGACTCGTGAATTTGCAGCACCATCTGATCCGGCATCAACAGCAGGTCGCGCGGGCCTGTTGGCGTGTTGGGTGCGAGGATCAACTGCAAGGCCTCATCGGCCACCCTTGCAGCTGAGCCGATCAGCCCGCAACTGCTCAGTACTTCGATGCCGCCCTGTTGGCCGAAATTGTCGCCGCCCAGGTTACGCGTCTGGCTGTCGCGGCCGTCGTAAGCTGTCACGCTCATGCCGGGGAACACAAAACGCTGCGCCTGACGAAGCTGCGCACCTGCACTGTTCAGGTAGATCTGCTCGACGGTTTCCAGCCCCAGAATGGCCTGCCAGTTGACCAGGCGCTCGTCCTTGGGGACTGCGCTTGACTCAGCCATCAGCAGGCCAATGCAGTCGCTCAACGGCGGGAAGGCTTGATCCATGTTCGGTGACAGGTAGTCAGCCCTGGCGGTTGAAACGGCTTGCTCGCTCAAGTCCAGCAAGGCGTGCGGTGCCAGTCGGCGGGCCAGTGCCTCGGCCTGCTGCAAGGCGGCCTGCAAACCCTGGCGGGAAGTGTCGTTGGTGGCGGCGTAGGCTTCAACGCCATTGAGGCGCACAGTCAGCATTGCGCCTTCATCGCTGCTTAGCGACGGTGGCTCGGCCACGTTCTTGCGCACACACAAGCGTTGGCCGGTGCGGCGCACGTAACGTACGGAAAAGAATTGCGCTTCACTCTGCAAAGCAGCGAAATGCTGCTTGAGCCGGGCGGAGAAATCGAACATGCAGACAAGCTCCTTCTTGAGGGTGGTCGGTGAAGTCCGGATGGCCTTTTGAGCCGATTGCTTTGAGAGGGGGGTTACCCCAAAGATTGCCAGGCTGCACCTGCAAGCTTTGAGCCAGACGCTTCAGCCCTGCATCACCAGGCGTATGTCCGCGGCGAGTTCACGCACGCGGTCTTCTTCGGTATCCCACGAGCACATGAAGCGCGCGCCGCCATTGCCGATGAAGGTGTAGAAGCGCCAGCCCCTGGCGGTCAAGGCTGCGATGGCAGGCTCCGACAGTTGCAGAAACACGCCATTGGCCTGCACCGGGAACATCAGTTCGACGCCGGCAATGTCCTTGACCAGATCAGCCAGCAACTGTGCGCACCGGTTGGCGTGGCGAGCATGTTTGAGCCACGCGTCGTTTTCCAGCAGGCCAACCCAGGGCGCGGACAGGAAGCGCATTTTCGACGCCAGTTGACCGGCTTGCTTGCAGCGATAATCGAAATCGACGGCCAGATCGTGGTCGAAAAACAGGATCGCCTCGCCCACCGCCATGCCGTTTTTGGTGCCGCCAAAGCACAGCACATCAACGCCGGACTTCCAGGTCAGCTCGGCCGGCGATGCATCCAGAAACGCGCAGGCATTGGAGAAGCGCGCACCGTCCATGTGCAGGTGCAGGCCCAGTTCCTTGCAGGTGGCGCTGATGGCCTTGAGCTCTTCTGGCTGATAGACGCCGCCCACTTCCGTGGCCTGGGTCAGGGTTACAACACGCGGCTTGGGGTAGTGAATGTCCTGACGCTTGAGCGCCACTTCACGAATCGATTCCGGGGTCAGCTTGCCGCCCGGGCTGCGGGCGGTCAGCAGCTTGGAGCCGTTGGAGAAAAATTCCGGCGCGCCGCATTCATCGGTTTCGACGTGAGCCGTTTCCGAACAGATGACACTGTGGTAACTCTGGCACAGCGAGGACAGCGCCAGCGAGTTGGCCGCTGTGCCGTTGAAGGCAAAAAACACTTCGCAGTCGGTTTCAAACAAACGGCGGAAATCATCCGAGGCGCGCGCAGTCCATTGATCGTCCCCATAGGCACGTTGATGGCCTTTGTTCGCCTGCTCCATCGCGGCCCACGCTTCAGGGCAGATACCGGAGTAGTTGTCACTGGCGAACTGTTGGCTTTGGTCTGTCATGGCCGATTCCTTATGGGCAATTATGCTGCGCACTGTAGCGAACAAAGAGGGGGGCGGTCATGCTTTGCATGCACGGCGCGCCCACACATTCAGGAGTGATATGGATCTTTCCAACCCGCCTTTTCTGCCCGGACGCAACAAGGCGCTGGACCTGCTCAAGTGGCTGGCGATGCTGAGCATGGTGCTCGATCATCTGCGCTACGTGGGTTGGTCGATTGATTTTCTGTACGTGCCAGGGCGTTTCGCCTTTCCCTGGTTCTGTCTGGCGATTGCGGTAAACCTGTCACGGTGCAGCGCAGCCCTTGTGGCCCCGCGTGTGCAATGGCGGTATCTGGGCTGGTTGTTGGCGTTCGCCGCGTTATCGGAGATTCCGTATCGACTGTTCATGGCGGATGCGACCGTGCTGAACGTGATGCCGACCCTGTTACTGGGGCTGTTGATTGCTCAGGGCTGGCAGCATCGCAATGTAACGACCCGTGTCATGGCCATCGTCGCACTGCTGCTGGCAGCGGTTTTTCAGCAGCACTTGATGTTTGGCTTCGCCGGCGTGCTGTTGCCGCTGGTCTTTGTGCTGGTGCTGCAAAAACGGCTTTGGTATGCAGCGTTCCCGGCTGTTTTTTGTCTGGCGGGGAACGCCTGGTCACAGATGTTCGCCGGTGCGGCCTGGGGCGATCCTATTTCCATCGGTTCGATAATTGCGTGTGCGCTGGCGCCGGTACTGGGCATCGCGTTGCTGCGGACAAAGCCTGAGTTCTCAGTGATCCCGATGCGGCGTTGGGCCTACGCGATCTACCCGCTGCATTTTCTGATGTTGCTGGGGGTGCGGGTGGTGTTGGGGCGGGTGTGAGAACCGCAACTATCGGGTATCAATTGCAATTATCGTGCGACGCTCCGCGTCGGCATGCCGTTCTGGACGCTCCGCGTCCTCTTTGCGACGCAGAGCGTCGCGAACGGCATTCCCACGCAGAGCGTGCCGAACGATAACCTCAACTATCGTGCGACGCAGAGCGGCCCTTCATCCATCAGCTATTGGGCAGTAACCGGCAAGTAATGCTCTTGATGTAGCGCGTCTCGGCAATCGCCGGGTGTACCGGGTGGTCCGGGCCCTGACCGCCGCGTTCCAGCAGCTGGATGTTGCGATCCAGATGGCGGGCGCTGGTCAGAAGGATGTTCTGCAAGTCGTCTTCCGGCAGGTGCATGGAGCACGACGCGCTGATCAGGATGCCGTCCTTGGACAGCAGGCGCATGGCCTGTTCGTTCAGGCGGCGATAGGCACCTTCGCCGTTCTTCATGTCTTTTTTACGTTTGATGAACGCAGGCGGATCGGCAACGATGACGTCGAAACGCTCTTCACCGGCTTTCAGCTCTTTCAACGCTTCAAAAACGTCGCCTTCGATGCAGGTCATCTTTTCCGCAAAACCGTTCAGCGCTGCGTTGCGCTCCACGCCATCCAGGGCAAAGGACGAGGCATCGACGCACGTCACGTCACTGGCGCCAAACGCTGCGGCCTGAATCCCCCAGCCACCGATGTAGCTGTACAGGTCCAAGACACGCTTGCCTTTGACGTAAGGGGCGATGCGTGCGCGATTCATGCGATGGTCATAGAACCAGCCCGTCTTCTGCCCGGCCATGACCGGTGCTTCAAACTTGACGCCGTTTTCTTCCAGCGCAACCCACTCCGGCACCAGCCCGAACACGGTTTCGACGTAACGATTCAGGCCTTCCGCGTCGCGGGCCGCCGAGTCGTTCTTGAACAGAATACCGCTAGGCTTGATGACCTGAACCAGTGCCGCAATGATGTCTTCCTTGTGGTTTTCCATGGTGGCCGAGGCCAGCTGGACAACCAGAATGTCACCGAAGCGATCCACCACCAGGCCCGGCAGCAGGTCGGAATCGCCGAAAACCAGGCGATAGAACGGCTTGTCGAACAGACGTTCGCGCAGCGAAAGCGCCACGTTGATGCGGTGCACAAGCAGGGATTTGTCGAGCGGCAGTTTGATGTCGCGCGACAGCAAGCGTGCACAGATCAGGTTGTTGGGGCTCATGGCGACGATGCCCAGCGGCTTGCCGCCAGCCGCTTCAAGCAATGCCTGATCACCGGCCGCAAAACCATTCAGCGGAGTGGCGGCTACGTCGATTTCGTTGCTGTAGACCCACAGATGACCCGCGCGCAGGCGGCGGTCGGCGTTGGCTTTGAGGCGCAAGCTAGGCAGGGACATGACGTCGCTCCTGAAAAAAGAGCGGGATTATAGCGCGTCATCCCGCTGATGCGCCGGGTTGACGACAACTTTCGTAACCTATTGTGCCGACAGCGCCTCAATGATCGGGACTGACCTTAACGCCATGGGGCACAGGGCCTGAAGCTGTCTATCAGCTAAAGTTCCGAGAATATCTTCTTCCCCGGTGATGGACCGTTGCCCCTCAAAAGGGTCAGAATCCCTTCACCACCGAGAGTGATTACCTATGTCCGAAGAGCTTACCTCCGAGCAGATCCAGATAGCGTTGCAAGGCATCAGCGTGCCCCCGCAGCCGCAGATCATGGTGGATCTGCAGATGGAGCAGTACATGCCTGACCCGGACCTGGGCGCGATTGCACGTCTCATCGCACAGGATCCCGGCTTGTCCGGGGCGCTGCTGAAGATTGTCAATTCTGCGCATTACGGACTGTCCAACAAGATCGCCTCGATCGACAAGGCGGTGAATCTGTTGGGCAGTCGGACCGTTATCAACCTGATCAACGCGCAGTCGATCAGGGGCGAGATGAGCGATGAAACCATCGTGGCACTCAACCGCTTCTGGGATACCGCTCAGGATGTCGCGATGACCAGTCTGACGCTGGCCAAGCGCATCGGCTCGCAGACGGTGGATGAATCCTACGCATTGGGTCTGTTTCATGACTGCGGCATTCCGCTGATGCTCAAGCGTTTCCCCAATTACATGCCGGTGCTTGAAGACGCTTACGCCAATGCCGGGCCTGAACGCCGCATCGTGGATACCGAAAACAGTGCATTTGACACCAACCATTCGGTTGTAGGCTATTACACGGCCAAGTCCTGGCGCTTGCCGGCGCACATTACCGACGCGATCGCCAATCATCACAACGCATTGGCGATTTTTGAAGACGATACCAGCCGTAATGCCACATTGAAGAATCTGTTGGCGCCCCTGAAAATGGCCGAGCATATCTGTCAGTCCTACCGGGTACTGGGCAATCAGGACGAGGATCACGAGTGGGAAAGCATCGGCGCGCTGGTGTTGGACTACGTCGGGTTGTCCGAATACGATTTTGAATACCTGAGGGAAAGTATTCGCGAGCTCGGTGCGCGCTGATCCTGCGCGCTGTCAGCCCTTACTTTCCGCACGACCGAGTTATCCATGCCTGAATTACCAGAAGTCGAAACCACCCGCCGTGGCATTGCGCCCCACCTCGAAGGCCAGCGCGTCAGCCGCGTGATCGTGCGTGATGGCCGTCTGCGCTGGCCCGTTCCCGAAGACCTGGACATCCGTCTTTCCGGGCAGCGCATCGTTCAGGTGAGTCGCCGCGCCAAGTACCTGCTGATTCAGGCCGAAGTGGGCACGTTGATCAGCCATTTGGGCATGTCGGGCAATCTGCGCCTCGTCGAGGCGGGGCTTGCGGCGCTCAAACACGAGCACGTCGATATCGAGCTGGAATCCGGGCTGGCGCTGCGTTACACCGACCCGCGTCGTTTCGGGGCGATGCTTTGGAGTCATGATCCGCATAATCACGAATTGTTGATCCGTCTTGGTCCCGAGCCGCTGACCGATCTGTTCGACGGCGAGCGTCTTTACGAGCGCTCGCGCGGCAAGTCGATTGCCGTAAAGCCGTTCATCATGGACAACGCCGTGGTGGTGGGCGTGGGCAATATCTACGCGACAGAAGCGCTGTTTGCGGCGGGCATCGACCCTCGGCGCGAAGCCAAGGGGATTTCCAGGGCGCGTTACCTGAAGCTGGCCATCGAGATCAAACGCATTCTGGCGTATGCCATTGAGCGCGGTGGCACGACGTTGCGCGACTTCATCGGCGGCGATGGCAAGCCCGGCTATTTTCAGCAGGAATTGTTTGCCTACGGGCGCGGCGGTCAGTCTTGCAAGGTCTGTGGCACAACGTTGCGCGAGATCAAGCTGGGCCAGCGCGCCAGCGTTTACTGTCCCAAGTGCCAGCGCTGAACGACTTATGAGCCCTGCGCCGCTTGCTTAACCCGCATCCCTGTTTATAGTGATGGCACCCTAATTTGCGACGCCTGAAGGACCAAGCCATGAACCCGTTTCGTATTTTCGCCGCCACGCTGGCGTTGTTCATCGGCTTGCAAGCCCTGCCCGCAGTCGCTGCCGATATCACGCAAGGCAGCGGCGATCCGGTCTACACCATCCAGAACCCGCCGGCGTTCGCCATGATCGGAGACTTGCTGATTGCCCGACCGCTGTTGATCGGCGCGACCATCATCGGCACAGGTCTGTTTGTCATTGCGGCGCCATTTGCAGCGGCAGGCGGCAACCTTGGCGCGACGGGCAAGGCACTGGTAGTCGATCCGGGCAAGGCGGCGTTTGTGCGTTGCCTGGGTTGCACCGGTGACGGATACGGCAAGCAGCAGTAGGGTCTGGATCAGACGTTGCTGGTGATGATCCGGTACTTGTCCATCAGTTGCTCTTTGCTTTCGACGTGATTTTCATCCAGCGGGATGCAGTCGACCGGGCAAACCTGCTGGCATTGCGGCTCGTCGTAATGCCCCACACATTCGGTGCACAGGTTCGGATTGATCACGTAGATCTCTTCACCCTGTGATATCGCTTCGTTTGGGCACTCGGGTTCGCAGACGTCGCAATTGATGCAATCGTCAGTGATGATAAGGGACATGAATTGCTCCTGCCGCGGCCGACGCCGGGGCATATGAAAACCAATGCGGCGAATTGTGCCGCATTAGGCTTCGGGATGCACCTTGATGTGCTAGCGTTTAAATCGCTCGGTCAGTGCCTGGGCGACGGCAGGGTGTACGAACTTGGTGATATCACCGCCCAACGTCGCGATTTCGCGCACCAACGTCGAAGAAATGAACGAGTAACGTTCTGACGGCGTGAGGAACAGGCTTTCGACGTCCGGTGCCAGTTGCCGATTCATGTTCGCGAGCTGAAACTCGTACTCGAAGTCCGACACCGCACGCAGGCCGCGCAGAAAGACATTGGCGTTCTGTTCCTTGGCAAAATGCGCCAGCAGCGTCGAGAAACCGACGACCTCCACGTTAGGCAAGTGCTTGGTCACCTCACGGGCCAGCTCGACGCGTTGCTCCAGGGGGAACAGCGGGTTTTTCTTCGGGCTGGCGGCAACTGCAATGACCACTTGGTCGAACAGGCGCGAGGCGCGTTCGACCAGATCGCCATGGCCCTTGGTGATAGGGTCGAAGGTGCCTGGGTACAACACTCGGTTCATCGCGTCGTCCTGGTCGGAGTCCGTTGTGGGACTCGGATGGTATCGCAGCCGTCCCGATGGGCCAAGCGACTCGACTGATGGAAAAGGCCGTATTGCGCCGATTATCGGCCATGTGTGGCGTGAAACCCCTGATTCAGGGGCTATTTACTGTTATGGCTTTCACGCAATCAACGCATGAAAAGTTTATAAACCAGGCGCTGAATCGCTTTGCCGTACGGTGGATAAATCAATCGCGCTGTGTTCAGGCGCTGTTTGGTGAACACCGCCTTGGCCTGGCTGAAGGTAAGAAAGCCTTCGCGGCCATGGTAATTACCCATGCCTGACGGGCCGACCCCGCCGAAAGGCAGATCGTCCTGAGCGGCATGCATCAGCGTGTCATTGATCGACACCCCGCCAGAATGCGTTCGTTCCAGTACCTGCCGTTGCTCGGCCTTGTCGTAGCCGAAGTAGTACAGGGCCAGCGGGCGAGGGCGCTGGTTGATGTAGGCGTATGCATCTTCGATACGGTGGTAAGGCACGACCGGCAGCAACGGTCCGAAAATCTCGTCCTGCATCACCAGCATGTCGTCGCTGACATCAAGTAACACACTGAACGGCATGCGCCGATTCTGACTTTGCTCATACAGCGTGATGATTGTCGCGCCTTTGTTCTCGGCGTCTTCCAGGCAGTGGTTCAGGCGCAGCAATTGGCGTTGATTGATGATTGCGGTGTAATCAGGGTTGTCGATCAGCGTCGGGTAAAAGCGTTTTACTACTGCGGTGTAAGCGTCGACAAACCCTGTCAAGCGGTCCTTCGGCACCAGCACATAATCCGGAGCAATACAGGTTTGTCCCGCATTGAGTGTCTTGCCGAATGCGATGCGCTCGGCGGCGTCTTGCAGGGGCACATCCTGCGACACGATAGCGGGCGATTTGCCGCCCAGCTCCAGAGTGACCGGCGTGAGGTTTTCAGCGGCAGCGCGCATGACATGCTTGCCAATGCTGGTTGCGCCGGTAAACAGCAGATGATCGAACGGCAGGCGCGAGAACGCCATGCCCGTTTCAGCTTCGCCGAGCACTACCGCAACCAGGTCTTCCGGGAACACGTTGGCCAGCAAACGCTTGAGCAGCGCGCCGGTTGCGGGTGTCGATTCACTGAGCTTGAGCATGACCCGGTTGCCTGCCGCCAACGCACCGATCAAGGGCCCGATCGCCAGGAAAAGCGGGTAGTTCCACGGCACAATCACCCCGATCACGCCTAGCGGCTGATACACGACTTTCGCCGATGCAGGCTGAAACATCAGGCCAACGCGCCGCCGCGACGGTTTCATCCAGCGCTTCACGTGTTTTCGCGCATCAGCAATACCCAGCAGGCTCGGCAATAGCTCGGCCAGAAGGGTCTCATCGGCACTGCGCTGGCCGAAGTCTGCGCCTATCGCGTCGATCAGATCCTGGCGATGAAGGCTCAACACCTCGCCCAGCGACTTGAGCCATTGCAGGCGCTGCGCGGCCGAAGGCATCGGATTGGCCCTGAATGCGGCACGTTGCAGGGCAAATGCACGGTGCATGGCTTCAATTGAAGGGTCAGTGTGCTGAGGCATTGTTTCGGCGAGCATGGAGGTTTCCGGGTTGGGTATGAAAGGGTTTCTAGAGTTTTTGCTCTACAGCGTCAAATTGGTCATGCCACTGGTCGTTGCAACCAATGGTTTTTTGAATGCTTAAAGGCATATGGTCATCTGATTTCTGTATGCCTTCAGGTGTTCGCCTGCTATTCGATACAACAATCACGAGGCTGACTGACTGCTGTCAAAGCGACGATTCAGTCACCATAGTGGCACTTGCCTGCGCTAAGATTGCCATCATCCCATCAGCAACCGAGCGTCCCGGCCCAGCATGGCACCCCGTACCAAAACCCGTGAACGTATTGTGCAAGCCAGCCTTGAGCTGTTCAATCAGCAAGGCGAGCGTTGCATAACCACCAATCACATTGCTGCGCACATGGAGATATCGCCCGGCAATCTCTATTATCACTTTGCCAACAAGCAGGTAATCATTGCCGAGCTGTTCACCCAGTACGAGACGCTGGTGGGCAGTTTTCTGACGTTGCGCACAGACCGTCTGCCGACTATCGAAGACAAGCGCGATTACTTTCTGGCAATGATCGACGCCATGTGGCGCTATCGTTTTCTGCACCAGGACCTTGAACACCTGCTGACGTCGGATGCGGAGCTTGCCAGGCGCTACCGGCGTTTTTCGTACCGCTGCCTGATGCAGGCGATGAACATTTACCGGGGTTTCATCAAGGCGGGCATCCTGCAGATGGATGAGTCGCAGATCGAGTGGACCAGCCTCAATACCTGGATTGTGCTGACGTCGTGGGTGCGGTTTTTGTGCACTAACCGGGAAAACAATGCCGAGCTGAACGAATCAGCCATCCGGCGTGGTGTCTATCAGGTGCTTATGCTCGAATCGGTCTTTGTCGCGCCTCAGGCTCGCGAAGCGTTCGATGCGTTATGTGAAACGTTCCATTCATCGTTGCCAGAGGCTCTGGCCTGAATCCAGAACCGATGAGCAGCCTGACCATCGGGTTTCTGCCACAGGAGTGTGTCATGTCCATTGCGCAACTGATCAGCCCTGAACGCCTGGCCATGCGCCAGAAAACGCCGGGCCTGGTCATTCTCGATTGTCGCTTTGCCCTGGAAGATGCGGATTACGGCCAGCGTAACTATGCGCAGGGCCATATCGAAGGTGCGTCGTTTGCCGATCTGAAGCGTGACCTCAGCGGGCCGGCTATCAAAGGCAAGACCGGACGCCACCCACTGCCGGAACCCGGTGCCTTGCTGGAAAGCATTCAGGCATGGGGTATCAATGCCGACAGCGACGTCGTGCTGTACGACGACGGCCCCGGTATGTTCGCCGCGCGCGCCTGGTGGCTGTTGGCCTGGATGGGCAAGCGCGAGGGTGTGTACCTGCTCGACGGTGGGCTTAAAGCCTGGCACGCGGCGGGTTTGCCGCTGAGCCTGGATGCGCTGAACCATGAGCCGGGCAATTTCAGCGGTGAGCCGGACATGTCGATGTTGCTCAGTGGCAGCCGATTGCAGAGCCGCCTCGGACGTGCGGAGATGACGTTGATCGATGCCCGCGCTGAAGCCCGCTTTCGCGGCGACGTGGAGCCCCTGGACCCTGTTGCCGGACACATCCCTGGTGCGCAGTGTGCGGCCTGCACCGACAATCTCGGGCCGGACGGGCGTTTTCTGCCGCCCGAGCAGCTCAGGCAGCGTTTCGCCGAAAAGCTGCAAGGCCGCCCGCCGGAAAGTCTGGTGTCCTATTGCGGCTCGGGTGTCACGGCCTGTCATAACCTGTTCGCACTGTGCCTGGCAGGCTACCCGATGGGCACCCTGTATGCAGGGTCCTGGAGCGAATGGATTACCGATCCGACGCGTGAAATAGCCACTGGCGCCGGTTGACCTGGCGTCAGCTTGAGCGGGCGCTTTCACGTTCCTGCGCGGCGCTCAGCCATGACGGGATACGCCGTTCGAGGTAATAAGTCGGGTTGCGCAACGAGCCGTCGACAAAACCGACGTGCCCGCCTTTGGCATGCAGTTCAAATTCGGTGCAGGCTGACAGTTCGCCGGGCTCGGGCAGGCTGTGGGGGAAAACGAACGGATCGTCGCGAGACTGGATAATCAGCGTCGGCGTTTCAATCTGGCCCAGGTAATAGCGACTCGATGCCCTGCGGTAATAATCCGTGGCATCGACGAAGCCGTGCAAAGGGGCCGTCACCCGGCCATCGAAGTCCCAGAACGTTCGCATGTTCTCCAGCGAGCCCAGGGCAGACAGTTCAGCGAGCCCTTCTGTCAGCCCTTCATGTTGAAAGCGCTGTTGCTTGTCGCGGATGTACGTCAGCATTTCGCGCATGAAGTGCCGTTGATAGACCTTGGAAAACCCCTGGCCGATACGGTTGGCGCACTCGTCCAGACGAAAAGGGACAGACACCGCTACCGCACCCAGCAGCTCGCTGTGCTTGCCTGACTCGCCCAGATACTTGAGCAACACATTGCCGCCCAGTGAATACCCCACGGCATACAGCGCAGCCAGTGGGCGCAGCAAGCGTAAATGAGCGATCACCTCGGCGAGGTCTTCGCTCGCCCCGGAGTGATAACTGCGCGACAGCAGATTGGGCTCCCCCGAGCAGCCGCGCCAGTTCAGCGCCACACTGGCCCAGCCCTTCGCCGCCATGGCCTTTTGCAGGCCGGCTACATACGGCGAGTTGGACGACCCGGTCAGGCCGTGCAGCACCAGCACCAATGGCGCATCGGCGTCGTTCGGCCCGTGCCAGTCCATGTCCAGAAAATCCCCGTCCTTCAACCACAACCGCTCGCGAGAACGCGCCAGCAGCGTTGGCCTGCGCACCAGCGGGCCCCAAAGCGTCTGCAGGTGCGGATTGCCCATGCCGACGGCCGGGACGAACGGGTTTGCATGGGGCACAAAGGCAGGGCGTGTAGGCACGGTATTGCTCGACGATCAATTCAAGGGCTGATGCGGTACGTTGCCACTAAGTGGGCCGGGATGTAAGTGGGGAATGGCAGGTGGTTTGATAAGCCGTCCTGGCAAGATCGGCACTACCCCGGGTTTGCCATGACATAAGGCTCGATCGGCGGCTGCTCGCGATGCTCCGCTTGCCACAAATCATAGTCCGCCTGTATACCCAGCCACAGGCGCGCGCTGCTGATACCCGCTCGCTCGAGCCTTACCGCCAGATCAGGGCTTACAGGTGCATGCCCATGCAGAATTCTTGACAGCGTTTCTCTTGCAAAACCCAGGTGACTGGCGAATTCAGTGATGGTGGTCTGCAAGCCGGGAATGACCTCTTCAAGGAGGATTTCCCCCGGATGGGGAGGATTGAACATTTCCATGGGGACCTCGGTTCAGTGGTAATCCAGGTAGTCGACCAGTTCGACATCTGTATCGAAAAAACGAAAAATAATCCGCCAGTTCGCATTGATAGTTATTGACCAGAAACCCTCCAGTTCACCTTTCAGGGGATGAAGCCGCCAGCCGGGCATGTTGACGTTAGCAGGGGTTCTCGCTCGATTCAGTACTGCCAGGACGTGCGCGAGGCGTTTTGAGTGATCAGCCCTGATGCCGCTGCTAGAGCCGGTTTCGAAAAAAGCTTTGAGCCCTTTGTGTCTCCAGCTGACGATCAATGGGTGATTGTGATGCGATACATCACACTCTGCAATTGCCGTATTGCAGTCCTTTGTAATCTGTTCATAACCTTCCTTTTAGACATGGCAAAAAGCCGCGAACGCGTATGAGGGGTATGAGCAGATGGGACTATGGCTGCTAGCTTGAGTCAACGAGGGCGACGTAGGACTGGTCTTCGATTTAGGTAGGTCGCTTGGGGAAGGACTGATTATCCGGCCAACGGGACGCCAGTGGGTGCGTCCCGTCTAATCAGATTTCTGTGCTACCCCCGCTGCCACAACGCGTAATACACCTGTCCGGCTTTTTTCTCGCGATGCAATCGCCAACTGCCCGGCAGGCCGGTGGTCGAGGGCGGTGTTTCGCTTTCGGTGTAGATCCAGGCGGTGTCGGCCAGCCAGCCGTGGGTTTCCAGCAGGGTGCAGGCCGAAGCGAGCAGGCCCTGGTGGAAGGGCGGGTCGAGGAAGACCAGGTCGAAGGGCGATGCGGTGGCGGTTTCCAGATGGCGCAGGGCGTCGGTCTGGGCAACCTGGCCGCTGGTGCAGTTCAGGGCGTTGAGGTTCTGGCGCAGGCTGGCGATGGCGGCAGCGTTGCTGTCCAGTGCCAGGCCCATGCTGGCGCCACGCGACAGCGCCTCGAAAAACAGCGCGCCGCTGCCGGTGAAGACGTCCAGCACCCTGGCGCCCGCGATGTAAGGCGCGAGCCAGTTGAACAATGTTTCGCGCACGCGATCAGGCGTCGGGCGCAGGCCGGGGGCGTCGGGGAAGGTCAGGCGGCGGCTGCCCCATTCTCCCCCGATGATACGAAGCTGACCCAGGCCGTTATGGCCCTTCGGACGTGGATTGGCCATCAGTGTTCCGGGACCCCTACAGGTTGGCGAACGGGTTTGTCGGTTGGCGCGGGCAGCGGCTTTTGCTCCACTGTCGGGCCAACGCTGACGATGACCATCTTGTCGGCGCTCAGATGCTTGCTCATTGCAGCCTTGACCTGATCGACCGTCACGCTCTGGGCGGCGGCAATGTAGTCCTCAAGGTAGGTCAATGGCAGATCATAGAAGCCGATGGCGCCCAATTGGCCGACGATGGCCGAGTTGCTGGCTGCGGTAAGCGGGAAGCTCCCGGTCAGCTCGCGTTTCACGTCGTCGAGTTCTTTCTGGGTCGGGCCGTTGGCGAGGAAGTCGCGAACTATGTCCTGGACCAGCTTGAGGGTGTTTTCGCTCATTTCCGCACGGGTCTGCAGGCCGATCATGAACGGCCCGGCCACTTGCATGGCCGTGAAGCCAGACGAGACACCGTAGGTCAGTCCGCGTTTTTCACGCACTTCGGTCATCAGTCGGCTGCCGAAACCGCCGCCACCCAATACCGAATTACCGACGGTCAGCGCCGCATAATCCGGATCGTTGCGGTCGATGCCCAGTTGCGCGAGCATCAGGTGGGTCTGGTTGGAAGCAAACTCGATGTGCGTCGGGCCAGCCTTGGGTTCGACCGGGTCGGCAACCTTGGCCAGCGCCGGGCCTTTTGGCAGCGAGGCGGACACCTGCGCCGCGATGGCTTGCGCTTCGTCTCGCGACAAGTCGCCAACCAGTGCAATCACCGCATTGCCAGCCGCATAGGCTTTGGCGTGAAACGCTTTGAGTTGAGCCAGCGTAATAGCATTGATACTTTTTACATTACCTTCGCTCGGATGAGCATATGGATGATCGCCATACAGACGCTCGAACAGCGCCTTGTTGCCGATGGCACCCGGGCTCTGCTTCTGGCTTTCCAGGCTGTCGATCAGCTGGTTTTTGAGGCGCGCCAGCGAGTCGGCAGGGAAGGTGGGCTTGCCCACGACCTCGCCGAACAGCTTCAAGGCCGGGTCGCGCTTGTCGACCGCACTCAGGCTGCGCAACGATGCGACGGCCATGTCGCGATAGGAGCCGTTGCCGAAGTCTGCGCCCAGCCCTTCAAAACCCTGGGCTATGGCGCTGACGTCCTTGCCCTTGACGCCTTCATTGAGCATGGCGTTGGTCAGCAAGGCGATACCGGGCGATTTTTGATCCTGACTGCTGCCAGCGGCAAAAATCACGCGCATGTCGAACATCGGTAGTTCGCGAGACTCGACGAACAGCACCTTGGTGCCTTCAGCGGTGTTCCAGGTCTGGATGTTCAAGGCGCGGCGAGCTGGGGCCTTGCCGTCCAGTTCTTTCAGGGTTTGCAGGTTGCTGCCCAATGCGGGCGTGGTCTGGGTTGCCTCGGCAACAGCGGCTTCGTCAGCCAGAACCGGCTGGGCGACAAAGGCACCCAGCGAACCGGCCAGGATCAGGCCGAGCAGCGCATGACGTGGAGCATTGCGCTTGATCATTTGGCTTTCTCCTCAGGCAAAACGTGCGCAACGCTGAGGCGCTCACGGGTGAAATAGGTGTTGGCGGCTTTCTGAATGTCCTGCGGGGTCACGCTCTGCAGGTCTTCCAGTTCCTTGTCCATGAGTTTCCAGGACAGGCCGACGGTTTCCAGCTCGCCGATCATGGTCGCCTGGCTGGTGATCGAGTCACGTTCGTAAACCACGCCGGCGATGACCTGAGCACGGACGCGTTCAAGTTCTTCAGCGGACGGCGCCTTGGTTTTCAAGTCATCGAGCAGACGCCAGATGCCGGTTTCGACATCGGCCAGGGTCTTCTTCTTTTGCATGTTCGGCGTGGCGCTGATCATGAACAGGCTGTCGCCACGAGCGAAGGCGTCGTAGCGCGACGAAGCACCGGACACCAGCTCTTCGCCACGTTCCAGGCGTGTCGGAATGCGCGCGCTGTAACCGCCGTCGAGCAGGGCGGCGATCAGGCGCAAGGCGTTGGCCGAGCGTGGGTCTTCGGCGGTGGCTACGCTCGGCACGTTGAAGCCGTAGATCAGGCTCGGCAACTGGGTTTTGACGTGCAGGGTAATCTTGCGCTCGCCGGGTTCGGCCAGCTCAAGCGGCTTTTTCGAAGGCGGCACGTCGCGGCGCGGGATCGGGCCGAAGAAACGCTCTGCCAGTGCCTTGACCTCGTCCGGCTGCACGTCACCGACCACCACCAGCGTGGCGTTGTTCGGCGTGTACCAGGATTCGTACCAATGGCGCAGCTCTTCAACCTTCATGCGTTCAAGGTCGGCCATCCAGCCGATGGTCGGCGTGTGGTAGCCGCTGGCCGGGTAGGCCATTGCCTTGAAACGCTCGAAAGCCTTGCCCATCGGTTTGTCATCGGTGCGCAAACGGCGCTCTTCCTTGATGACTTCGATCTCGCGGCCGAACTCGTCGGCGGGCAGTTTAAGGGTTGCCATGCGATCGGCTTCCAGCTCCAGCGCAACGCTCAGGCGATCGCGGGCCAGCACCTGATAGTAAGCGGTGTAGTCATCACTGGTGAAGGCGTTCTCTTCAGCGCCCAGATCGCGCAGAATCAGCGACGACTCCCCCGGCCCGGTCTTGCTGCTGCCTTTGAACATCATGTGTTCAAGGGCATGAGACAGACCTGTCTGGCCCGGCGTCTCGTAACTGGAGCCGACCTTGTACCAGATCTGGGAAACCACCACCGGAGCGCGGTGATCTTCGCGGACAACCACCTTCAGGCCGTTATCCAGGGTAAATTCATGGGTCGGTTGCGGGTCAGCAGCCAATGCTGTCAAAGGCAGACAAATCGTGCTGAGCAGCAGGCCTGCGGCGCGGCGGGCTAGAGCATTCATTCGTTGTTTGAACCTGTAGGACGGCCCGCGTGAACTTAGCGTCGGCGGGCGCGGGGGTGTTAGGATACTGATCCGTTTGCCTCAGAGACAGCCTTCACTGGCCAATTGCGAGTGAAACCTGTTTAAAGCGCAGGTAAAGGTAGCTGCTTAAGCGGCCGCTGAGTGAACAAGAAGTCTTAAACGCAGTCTGTTTTGCATGTCAGAATTTTCCGCGCCGCCCTCTGGCGGCCCGCAACCTTGAGATAGCCGTCATCCATGTTTGGTTCCAGCGACGACAAGAAGACCCCAGCTGCGGCTGGTGAGAAGAAAGGCCTGTTCGGATGGCTGCGCAAGAAGCCGCAGCAAGAAGCCGAACCAACGCCGCCAGAATCATCGCCGGCGCAACCCGAACCGGTCGTCGATCAGGTTATAAAGACCCCCCTGGTCGAGCCATCTGCTGCCCCGCAACCTGCGCCCGAGAGCATCCCCCAGGCGGATGCGCCTGCCCCGCAGATCAATGTAGAGCCGGGCGCGCCGTCACCTCAGCCCTGGCTGACCTTGCCGGTCAACGAAGAGTCGGTGGCGCTGAGTGATGAGCGCGAGCCGCACGTAACTCCGGCGATTCCACTACAGGGTCATGTTCATGTCGTGCCTGAGCCGGTGGTGTCCGAACCTGTCGCCTATGAGCCGCAAGCCGAACCTGTAGCCGATATCCTGCCGCTCAGCGCTCAAGAGTCGGTATTGGTTGAGCCTGCTGCAGAACCTGCTCCGGAACCTGAACCTGTCGCGGCCCAGCCCGTCCTTCAGCCAGTGCAGCCTGCTCAGACAGTGGTTCCGATCATAGCGCCAGCAGCACCGGCACCTGTGCCAGAGGCAGAAGCCGGCAAGGTCGGTTTTTTCGCTCGCCTCAAGCAGGGCCTGTCGAAGACCAGCGCCAGCATCGGCGAAGGCATGGCCAGCCTGTTTCTGGGCAAGAAAGCCATTGATGATGACCTGCTGGAAGAAATCGAAACCCGTCTGCTGACCGCAGATGTCGGCGTCGAGGCCACGTCAGTCATCATCAAGAGCCTGACCCAGAAAGTCGCGCGCAAGCAGTTGACCGACGCTCAAGCGTTGTACACCTCGCTGCAGGGTGAGCTGGCAGCGATGCTCAAGCCGGTCGAGCAACCGCTGGTGATCAAGGCCGAGCACAAGCCCTTCGTGATTCTGGTGGTAGGCGTCAATGGCGCAGGCAAGACCACGACTATCGGCAAACTGGCCAAGAAGCTGCAACTGGAAGGCAAGAAAGTCATGCTGGCGGCGGGTGACACCTTCCGCGCTGCCGCTGTCGAACAATTGCAGGTCTGGGGCGAGCGTAACCACATTCCGGTCATCGCCCAGCACACCGGCGCCGATTCCGCCTCGGTGATCTTCGATGCCGTGCAGGCCGCCAAGGCCCGTGGCATTGATGTACTGATTGCCGACACTGCCGGGCGTCTGCATACCAAGGACAACCTGATGGAGGAGTTGAAGAAGGTTCGCCGTGTGATCGGTAAACTCGACGCCGACGCCCCCCATGAAGTCCTGCTGGTACTCGACGCTGGTACTGGTCAGAACGCCATCAATCAGGCCAAACAATTCAACCAGACGGTCACCCTGACCGGGTTGGCACTCACTAAACTGGATGGCACAGCCAAGGGCGGCGTGATTTTCGCCTTGGCCAAGCAGTTCGGCCTGCCTATTCGCTATATCGGCGTGGGCGAGGGCATAGATGATCTGCGTACCTTCGAGGCCGAACCCTTTGTTCAGGCTCTGTTTGCGGAGCGGGAGCGTCCATGATTCGATTCGAGCAGGTCGGTAAGCGCTACCCGAATGGACATGTCGGGTTGCATGAACTGAGCTTTCGAGTACGTCGCGGCGAGTTTCTGTTCGTCACCGGTCATTCCGGTGCCGGCAAGAGCACGCTGTTGCGCCTGTTGTTGGCCATGGAGCGCCCGACGACCGGCAAACTGATGCTGGCAGGTCAGGACCTGGGGCAGATCAGTAACGCGCAGATCCCGTTTCTGCGTCGGCAGATCGGCGTAGTGTTCCAGAATCACCAGTTGCTGTTCGACCGCACGGTCTTCAACAACATCGCCTTGCCCCTGCAGATCCTCGGCTTGTCCAAGCCGGAGATTGCCAAGCGGGTCGATTCGGCACTTGAGCGTGTGGCGCTGTCCGACAAGTCCGATCTGTACCCCGGCGACCTCTCCACCGGCCAGCAACAGCGTGTCGGCATTGCCCGCGCTATCGTCCATCGCCCGGCCTTGCTGCTGGCCGATGAGCCGACCGGTAACCTCGATCCACGTCTGGCAGCGGAAATCATGGGCGTGTTTGAAGACATCAACCGACTGGGGACCAGCGTGCTGATTGCCAGTCACGACCTCGCATTGATTGCCCGCATGCGCCACCGCATGCTGACCCTGCAACGCGGTCGTCTGATCGGTGACGGGGAGGCTGGAGTATGAGTGCTACACGCAGCCCCAAGGTTTCAGAGCGCGTCGCGCCCAAAGCCGCCGATCCTTCGCCGCAAAAGCAGAAAAAACCGCGCCACGATCATGATGATGACGGCCCTGACTTCAGTGCGCTGTTGTCTGCCTGGCTGGAGAGTCATCGGTCCAGTCTGCTCGACAGCCTGCGTCGTCTGACCAAGCAGCCGATCGGCAGCTTCTTTACCTGTCTGGTGATGGCCATTGCCCTGAGCCTGCCCATGGGCCTGTCATTGTTGTTGAGCAATGTCGAGCGCCTGGGTGGTTCGTGGCAGCGTGCGGCGCAGATTTCGATTTATCTGAATCTGGATGCCAGCACCACTGATGGCACCCGCATGCGCGATGAGATCAAGGCCATGCCCGGCGTGGCAGATACCGAGTACATCAGCAGCGAGCAGGCATTGGGCGAGTTCAAGCAACAGTCCGGCCTGGGCGAGGCGCTCAAGGAATTGCCGGAGAACCCGTTGCCTGGCGTAGTGCTGGTTACGCCGGACGAAGTGGACAAGCCCGCGCTGGAAGCCTTGCGCACCCGGCTCGCCGGCCTGCCGAAAGTGGAGCAGGCGCAACTGGATCTGGTCTGGGTCGAACGACTGGCGGCGATCCTCAAACTGGGTGACCGGTTCGTTTTCGGCTTGACGGTTCTGCTGGTCTCGGCTTTGCTGTTGGTAATTGGTAACACGATACGTCTACACATCGAAAACCGCCGTACCGAAATCGAAGTCATCAAACTGGTGGGCGGCACCGACAGCTACGTGCGCAGACCCTTCCTTTATATGGGCGCGCTGTACGGTTTCGGGGCAGGGATCCTGTCCTGGGGGGTTCTGGCGTATGGTCTTAACTGGCTGAACGGTGCGGTCGTCGGGCTGGCGGGTCTGTATGGAAGCGACTTTGCGCTGGCGGGTGTTCCGACGGGTGATGGTCTTTCGCTCTTGCTTGGAGCCGTTCTGTTAGGGTATATCGGTGCCTGGATTGCGGTCGCTCGTCACTTGCGTGAACTGGCGCCCCGCTAAAGGGAATTTTTTCGTTCACCAGATTGGCTTCTGAAAATCAAGGAACTTGGTTAGCGGTTCCGGGTCAATCTGGCTAGTGTTGAACTGCACATCACATGTGCGCTGGAGGTTTTTTCGTATGACCACTTCTTTGCAACCTGCTTATGCCTTAGTCCCGGGTGCAAACCTTGAGGCCTATGTGCACACGGTCAACAGCATTCCCTTGCTGACGCCGGAGCGGGAGCGTGAACTGGCTGAGAGTCTCTACTATGAGCAGGATCTGGACGCGGCCCGACAAATGGTCCTCGCTCACCTGCGATTCGTCGTGCACATCGCGCGCAGTTATTCGGGTTACGGTCTGGCTCAGGCTGACCTGATCCAGGAAGGCAACGTCGGCCTGATGAAGGCTGTGAAGCGCTTCAACCCGGAAATGGGCGTGCGTCTGGTGTCGTTTGCCGTGCACTGGATCAAAGCCGAAATTCACGAGTTCATCCTGCGCAACTGGCGTATCGTCAAGGTCGCCACGACCAAGGCGCAACGCAAGCTGTTCTTCAATCTGCGCAGCCAGAAGAAGCGTCTGGCCTGGCTGAACAATGACGAGGTGCATCGCGTCGCCGAAAGCCTGGGTGTCGAGCCGCGCGAAGTTCGCGAAATGGAAAGCCGCCTGACCGGTCACGACATGGCCTTCGACCCGGCAGCCGAGGCGGATGACGACAGCGCGTTCCAGTCGCCTGCCAACTACCTGGAAGACCACCGTTACGACCCGGCGCGTCAACTGGAAGATGCAGACTGGACCGACAACTCCACCGCCAACCTGCATCAGGCGCTGGACGTGCTGGACGAACGCAGCCGCGACATCCTCTACCAGCGCTGGCTGGCCGAAGAAAAAGCCACGCTGCACGACCTGGCGCAGAAGTACAACGTCTCCGCCGAGCGCATTCGTCAGCTGGAAAAAAGCGCGATGAACAAGCTCAAGACGTCGATCGCTGCGTAAGGCTACCCCGGCAACGAAAAACGCCCCGAGATGATCGGGGCGTTTTCGTTTGTGTATCAACTATCGTGCGTCGCTCCGCGTCGCATGCCGCTTCGGACGCTTCGCGTCCTCTTTTGTGACGCAGAGCGTCACGAACCGCATTCCCACGCTGGAGCGTAGGGAACGATAATCTCAATATCGCATGCCGTTCTGGACGCTCTGCGCCCTCTTTGTGGCGTGCTCACCACCGACGGCTGCTATTGAGCCCCTGCAAATACTCATCCCCACCCAGTTGACGCATCTGTTGACGTATCCAGCCCGCGCGACGCGAGACGTAGCCGCTCGGGTGGCTGGCGCTCCATTGGCGGGGGTTGGGCAGGACGGCGGCGAGGTAGCTTGCCTGTTGCTCGGAGAGGGCGCTGGCGTTGGTGCGGAAGTGGTGTTGCGCGGCAGCCTGGGCGCCGAATACGCCTTCGTCCCATTCGACGCTGTTGAGGTACACCTCAAGGATGCGCTCCTTGGACCACAGCAGTTCAATGAGCATGGTGAACCAGGCCTCAAGCCCTTTGCGCAGGTAGCTGCGGCCCGACCACAGAAACAGGTTCTTCGACACCTGCTGGCTCAACGTGCTGGCCCCGCGAATCGAACCGCCTTGCTCGTTGTGCAGAATGGCGGCCTGAATCGCGTCGACGTCAAAGCCCCAGTGCTCGGCAAACTTCTGGTCTTCGCCGGCAATGACCGCGATTTTCAGGTTGTTGGAAATTTTGTCCCACGGCTCCCAATCGCGCTGCAGGTCGATGGGTTCGCCGTCGAACCAGGATTCGACCTTGCGCTCGACCATCAGCGCCGTGCCTGGTGGCGGTACCCAGCGCAGGACCA
Source organism: Pseudomonas sp. CFBP2511 (assembly GCF_030209255.1). Lineage (NCBI taxonomy): Bacteria > Pseudomonadati > Pseudomonadota > Gammaproteobacteria > Pseudomonadales > Pseudomonadaceae > Pseudomonas > Pseudomonas sp. CFBP2511. Next base: position 77,575 of record NZ_JARVSI010000019.1, read on the forward strand.
GAACCACGAGTGCGCTGCCCGCAGCGAACCACAGCAGGGCTTTTATGAGGCGACGGAGAATGATTTGCAGCATAGAGATGGCTTGGCCGAACCCGTTGAGCGGGCCATTATACAGACCGTGCGCCTTCCGACGATTTTTCCCTGGAGTTCCTGATGCTTCGTAGTTTTTTGATGCTGGCCGCTTTCTTCGGCTTTACCGGCGTGGCGTTGGGCGCATTCGCGGCTCACGGCCTGAAAGAACGCCTGAGCGCCGAGTACCTGGCGGTTTTTCATACCGGTGTGCTTTACCAGCTTATCCATGCGCTGGCGCTGCTGGGCGTGGCCGTATTGGCGACGCACATCCCCGGACGCCTGATCAATTTTGCCGGGTTTTCTTTCGCCATCGGCATTCTGCTGTTCTCCGGCAGCCTGTACGCATTGACCCTGACCGGCATCAGCAAGCTGGGCATCATCACCCCGTTCGGCGGTCTGGCGTTTCTGTTCGGCTGGTCGATGCTGGGGCTGGCGGCCTGGAGGCTGGGTTCCGCTCCTTGAGTGCTCCCTGAACAACAGGCCGCTCGAGACGAATGGCGTGGCTTTGCCTTGGTCATACCGGCTGATCGGGCTAGAATGCTGGCCCCCTAAAATGATGGCTGCTGTCGCATGCGCATTCAGTTGAACGGTGAATCCTTTGAATTGCCCGATGGCGAGACCGTCACGGCGCTGTTGACCCGCCTGGACCTTGCCGGACGCCGGGTTGCGGTGGAGCTGAACCTGGACATCGTGCCGCGCAGCCAGCACGTATCGACCGTTTTGCGCGAAGGCGATCAGGTCGAAGTGGTGCATGCCATCGGTGGTGGCTAGTTCGCACTCGCCCTGCACCGAACCCCAATTTGCACGTTATGAGGATTTCCGATGAGCGATGTTCGCAGCGACAAGCCCTTCGTCCTGGCCGGTCGGACTTTCGAGTCGCGCCTGCTGGTGGGCACTGGCAAGTACATTGATATGGAGCAGACCCGTCTGGCCATCGAAGCCTCGGGTGCCGAGATCGTCACCGTTGCCGTGCGTCGCACCAACCTGGGCCAGAACCCGGGCGAGCCGAACCTGCTCGACGTGTTGCCACCTGACCGCTACACCATCCTGCCGAACACCGCTGGTTGCTTCGATGCCGTCGAGGCCGTGCGCACCTGCCGCCTGTCTCGCGAGCTGCTCGACGGCCGCAATCTGGTCAAGCTGGAAGTGCTGGCGGATCAGAAAACCCTGTTCCCGAACGTGATCGAAACCCTCAAGGCCGCTGAAATACTGGTCAAGGACGGTTTCGACGTCATGGTCTACACCAGCGATGACCCGATCATCGCCCGCCAGCTGGCTGAAATCGGCTGCATCGCGATCATGCCGCTGGCCGGTCTGATCGGCAGCGGTCTGGGGATCTGTAACCCGTACAACCTGCAGATCATCCTTGAAGAAACCAAAGTGCCGGTGCTGGTCGATGCCGGTGTCGGCACTGCGTCCGACGCCACCATCGCGATGGAGCTGGGTTGCGAGGCGGTGTTGATGAACTCGGCCATCGCCCACGCTCAGCAGCCGGTCATGATGGCCGAAGCGATGAAGCACGCTGTAATTGCCGGTCGTCTGGCGTACCTCGCCGGGCGCATGCCACGAAAACTCTATGCCAGCGCGTCTTCGCCGCTGGATGGCCTGATCAAGTAAGAGCCCGTTGATGACTGATACACACGTTCCGCCCCCCGAGTTGCCTGCTGCCGAAGAAGGCGAAGAGCGACCTCACCGCCGCATCAAGAGTTTTGTGATGCGCGCTGGCCGTATGACCGAAGGCCAGCAGCGTGGTCTGGACCAGGGGCGCCCGCTGTTCGGCCTGTCGCTGACCGACACGCCGGTGGATTTCGACCAGGTGTTCGGCCGCTCTGCGCCGCGCACCCTGGAGATCGGCTTCGGCATGGGCCATTCGTTGCTGGAAATGGCCGCGGCGTCACCGGAACAGGATTTCATCGGTGTCGAAGTGCATTACCCAGGCGTGGGCGCGATGCTCAATGGCGTGCTCACCCAAGGGCTGACCAATGTGCGCGTCTACGATTGCGACGCCATTGAAGTGCTGAACCGCTGCATCGCCGATAACAGCCTTGATCGACTGATGCTGTTCTTCCCGGACCCGTGGCACAAGAGCCGTCACCACAAGCGCCGTATTGTGCAGCCTGAGTTTGCCGCCTTGGTGCGCAGCAAGCTGAAAGTCGGCGGCGTATTCCATATGGCCACCGATTGGGGCCCGTACGCGGAATACATGCTGGAAGTGATGAGCGTAGCGCCTGGCTATCGCAATCAGGCCGAAGACAACCAGTACGTGCCGCGCCCTGCGGAACGTCCGATCACCAAGTTCGAGCGCCGGGGTGAAAAACTCGGCCACGGTGTGTGGGATTTGAAGTTCGAGAAAGTCGACTGAGTGAGCTTGCGGGTTGGTAACAACCCGCAAGTCCTTCACCGCTTACTGAATCTCGTCCGGCTTGACGATGACCCAGTTCTTGTCTGCCGTCACCGGCAACTTCTCCTTGGCCTGAGCTTCGGCATTGGCTTTGATCATGCCGTTGAGCTGGGTCATGTACTTGTCCTTGCGGTTGATCCACAAGTGCACGCCGCCTTTGCTCACATCGACGCTGTGAAACAGCATGTAGCCGTCACTGGTGGGCGTGTCGCCGCCGACCAGCACCGGTTTTTTCCACTGATCGATGTAAGTCAGAATCGCCGCCTGCTTGCCGGCCATCCAGGTTGCCGGGGTCCACAGGTAGGGCGTCAGCTCCAGGCCCATGTTGCTTTTCGCATCGTATTTGCCCGCGGTGATCTGCTTGCGCGCGGTGGTCAATTCGCCGGTCTTGCGGTCCTTGAGCAGCGTGGTGACGCCGATCACGTTCTGCGGTTTGACGTTGTAGCCGTACTTGGGATCGGCGGCGACCATGCGCACCAGCTCTTCGGACGCGGCGGTCATTACATAGACCTCGATGCCGTTTTCCATCAGCTTGTTGTACAGCTCGGTCTGCCCGGTGAACACGCGTGGCGGCTCGACATTTAGCTGCTTGACGGTATCGCCGTCGTAATAGGTCGCAGGGATCGGCTTTTTCAGGGCCATCAGCTCATCGACGTAGCCTTTGAGTTCCTGAAGCGTGAAGCCGGAAAACACCTGCGCCACCCACGGGTAGCAGACCATGTCGTCGAGTTCGCATAGGCGATAGTAGTAACTGAACAGGCTTTCCTTGTGTTCGGCGGTGTCTTTGAAGGGGATCAGTTTCAGGGACGGGTCAAGGGTTTCGCGGGTGATCAGGCCTTTGTTTTCCATGTACGGCAGCAGCGACTCTTCAAGGTCGAAGCGGTAGCTGGTGTTGTCCATGTCGAAGACCGCGTAATTGCCCTTGTTGGCATTCGCGGCAATCATCGCGTCAAGTGCCTTGGCGGCAGGCTCGGGCCAATGCTTCAATTGGGTGGCAGCAAAAGCCTGGCTGGCAAGCCCGGCGCAGAGTGCAACAGCCAGCAATTTTGGCGCGAATTTCATAGGTGATTTCCCCTTGTCAAAAAAACGAAGGGGCAGACCGTAACAAATTATTGTGAAGGCAAAAGTACGTCAGCGACCCGAAAAAGGTCGAAAGACGCCGTTTGCCCCTTTATTTGCGACGACGAAACCAAAAACGACACTTTTGTTGCGGTTTTTCGTCAGCGACCTCAAAAACGCTGATCAGACGCGCTCCCAGACTTCGAAGCTGTAAGCAGGCTTTTCATCAACGGCAGCGTTCTCGGCATTGGACACCAACGCCCACTGCGCCGTATCGAATTCCGGAAACCATGCGTCGCCTTCAGGGCTCAACGCTACGCGAGTCAGGTACAGACGATCCGCCTGCGCCAGACCCTGCGCATAAAGCTGCGCACCGCCAATCAGCATCACCTCATCGACGCCCTGTTCTTGCGCCCATTGCTCGGCGCGTACCACGGCGGCGTCCAGTGACGGGAAGACCTCCGCACCCTCAAGTTGCAGGTCCGTCTGGCGGCTGACCACCAGATTGAGACGGCCGGGCAGTGGGCGGCCCAGCGAGTCCCAGGTCTTTCGACCCATGATGATCGGCTTGCCGAGGGTCGTGGCCTTGAAATACTTGAAATCCCCCGGCAGATGCCAGGGCATGGAATTGTCGACGCCGATCACTCGGTTTTCACCAAGGGCGGCAATCAGGCTGAGCGGGAGATGAGTTTTCATGGGCGCGAGGATATCAGAGGTCGCGGGGCGGGCGAATGAACTGATACGCGCCGTGCTCAGTCCCATGACAGCGGTTATGCTCACCGCAGTATTCAATCCCGCAGTATCCATTCAAGAGACCCCGTGTGACTGCACTGACCCCCCTCGATACTCTCTGGCTGACCGAAGCCGTGCGTCTGCGTGAACAACAGGCGGGCGCACTGGATGATCAGGAAGCCAACCGCCGTGCCCGCGCTGCCGGAGGCGACCTGACTGCCCGCATCACGCACCGTGCCCTCGGGCTGGCTGAACGCGACGGCATGCTAGCGGCGCTGCATCGCTGGAAGCAGGGCGCACGGCTGGCGTTGATTGTTTTGGCCGTGCTGGCCGTCATCAGCGGCGCGGGCCTGGCCTTCGCGGCGATGGGGGACGGCCAGGCCCCGGTCAATGTGTTCTGGGCGCTGGGCAGCTTGTTGGGCCTGAACCTGATGCTGTTGGCCAGTTGGGCGCTCGGTTTGATCTTCGCCGGGCGCAGCAACACCGGGCTGGGGCGGCTGTGGCTGTGGTTGAGCGAAAAGCTCGCCCGCGATGCTCAGGCCGCACAACTCGCGCCTGCGCTGGTTCTGCTGCTGCAACGCAAACGCCTGAATCGCTGGGTGCTTGGATTGATGGTCAATAGCCTGTGGCTGCTGGCGCTGATTAGTGCGCTGGTGGTGCTGTTGATGCTGATGGCGACCCGGCGTTACGGGTTTGTCTGGGAAACCACCATTCTGAGCAGCGACACCTTCGTCAGCCTGACTCAGACCCTCGGCACGCTCCCGGCCTGGCTGGGTTTCAGCGTGCCGGATGAAACCATGATCCGCGCCAGCGGAAATGGCGCGCTGAGTATCGAGAACGCTCGGCAGGCCTGGGCCGCCTGGCTGGTCGGTGTGCTGCTGGTGTACGGCATCCTGCCGCGCTTGCTGCTGGCGGTGTTTTGCCTGTGGCGCTGGAAGCGCGGGCGGGCGGCCCTGCGTCTTGACCTTGAGCTGCCGGAATACCTTGAGCTGCGTGAGCGGCTGATGCCCAGCAGCGAGCGATTGGGCGTCAACGATGCCGAGCCTGCTGCGCTGCATCAGGTGCAGTCCAATGCGGGTGCTGCTGAAAGCGACGGCGCGCTGCTGGTGGCCATCGAGCTGGATGATCAGCAGGTCTGGCCGCCACAGTTGCCGTCTGGTGTGGCCAATGCCGGGGTGCTCGACAGCCGTGAATCGCGCCAGAAGTTGCTGGAGCAACTGGCTCACTATCCGCCTGCGCGCCTGGTCATCGCCTGTGATCCGCGTCGTTCACCGGATCGCGGCAGTCTGGCGCTGATTGCCGAACTGGCGCGTTGTGCAGGGGCGACACGCCTCTGGCTGCTGCCCGCGCCTGCCGGGCAGACGCTCGACCCTGAGCGCCTTGACGACTGGCATGTCGCGCTGGATCAACTGCAATTGTCCCGCACAAATAGCGCACCCTTGAACTGGCTGGAGACGGGCCATGACTGAAATGGACAACGCACCCGCCATCAAGCTCGCAGTGGTGGGGCATACCAATGTCGGCAAGACCTCGCTGTTGCGCACGTTGACCGGCGATGTCAGCTTCGGCGAAGTTTCTCATCGGCCCAGCACCACCCGTCATGTGGAAGGGGCACGCCTGTCGGTAGACGGTCAGGCGTTGGTTGAGCTGTACGACACGCCCGGTCTGGAGGATGCCATTGCGCTGCTCGATTACCTGGAGCGGCTGGATCGTCCCGGCGAACGACTGGATGGCCCTGCGCGATTGGCGCGCTTTCTGGAGGGCAGCGAAGCACGGCAGCGCTTTGAGCAGGAGGCCAAGGTCATGCGCCAGTTGCTCGCCTCGGACGCAGGGCTGTATGTGATCGATGCGCGCGAACCGGTGCTGGCCAAATACCGTGATGAACTGGCGGTGCTGGCGAGCTGTGGCAAGCCGCTGCTGCCGGTGCTGAATTTCGTCAGTGCGCGCGAACACCGCGAGCCCGAGTGGCGAGAAGCGCTTTCGCGTCTGGGGCTGCATGCGCTGGTGCGTTTCGACAGTGTGGCGCCGCCCGAAGACGGCGGCCGTCGTCTGTATGAAAGCCTGGCACTGCTGCTGGAAAGCGCGCGGCCCCGGCTCGAGCGTCTGATTGAAGATCAGCAGCAGCAACGCCAGGCCAGAAAACACAGCGCGGCACGCCTTATCGCTGAGCTGTTGATTGACTGCGCGGCCTGTCGGCGCAGCGTCGAGACGCTTCCCGAGCAAGAGCGGCAGGCGGTGGAAGCGTTGCGCCAGGCTGTTCGTCAGCGTGAGCAGCACTGCGTCGAGGCGCTGCTCAAGCTGTACGCGTTTCGCAAAGACGACGTGTCCACCAGCGACCTGCCGTTGATGGACGGCCGTTGGGGCGATGACCTGTTCAACCCCGAAACCCTCAAGTTGATGGGCGTGCGCGTCGGCGGCGGCGTGGCGGCGGGTGCAGCCGCCGGGGCGGGGGTGGATTTGATGGTTGGTGGCGTGACCCTCGGTGCGGCGGCGCTGGTCGGCGCGCTTGCAGGCGGAGCCTTGTTGACGGCGCGCAGCTATGGCGGCCGTTTGCTGGGCAAGCTCAAGGGCCGCAGAGAACTGACCGTCGATGACGCCGTGCTGCGCCTGCTCGCGCTGCGTCAGGGCCATTTGCTGCTGGCGTTGGGGGTGAGAGGGCACGCAGCCATTCACAGCATGGAATTGACCACGCCACAGGACAAGACCTGGCGCAAAGGCAAGATCCCCGAGCCGCTTTCTCGAGCCCGCGCCCACCCGCAGTGGTCAACACTCAACCCGCATCCGAAACCGAATCAGGGCGAGAGGCAGGAAGCGATTGATGAATTGGCGAGTGTGGTGTTGCAGGATTGAGCTGTTCCAGCGCTGAAGACCGGACGCAGAGCGTCCAGAACGGCATGCGACGCGGAGCGTCGCACGATAGTTGAGGATGAGGCATTAGCACGATAGTTGAGGTCATCGTTCCCAACGCTCCAGCGTGGGGATGCCTGTCGTGACGCTCCGCGTCACAAATCTGCGCCTTGACGCATCCCCCGGCACACCCGCATTCAGGCGCTTTTCAGCTTGCCACTTGCCGCTAAAAACTCGCCACTGATTTTTATTGATTGATCGTTCAATAAAAAATCTTTAGACTGGCGTCACCATTTTGGTACAACGATCACTGCAGACAACCGGGAGATTTGCGCCAATGCCCAAGGTCGGTATGCAACCCATCCGCCGCCAACAACTGATCCAGGCCACGCTCACGGCGGTCGATCAGGTCGGTATGGGCGATGCCAGCATTGCGCTGATCGCACGCCTGGCAGGCGTCTCCAACGGCATCATCAGTCACTATTTTCAGGACAAGAACGGCCTGATTGCCGCGACGATGCGGCATCTGATGAACGCCCTGATCCAGAACGTCCGCGAACGCCGTCAGGCATTGACCGAAGACAGCCCCAGGGCGCATCTGCAAGTGATCATCGAAGGCAACTTCGACGCCAGTCAGGTCAGCGGCCCGGCCATGAAAACCTGGCTGGCCTTCTGGGCGACCAGCATGCATCACCCCTCGCTGCACCGATTGCAGCGTATCAACGACCACCGTCTGTATTCCAACCTGTGCTGCCAGTTCCGTCGCACCTTGCCACTGGAACAGGCACGCAACGCCGCCCGTGGGCTGGCAGCCCTGATAGACGGGCTGTGGCTGCGAGGCGCACTGTCAGGCGATGCATTCGACACCGAGCAAGCGCAACGGATCGCTTACGAATACATGGATTTTCAACTGGCGAAATCAGCGAGCTGAGTGCTTTTGAAGCCCGCTCGCCGAACGACTGCATACACGTGTTGCCCAAAGTTTCCGGCACACTGAAATCAGTCATCGCCCCCCCACTGAATTTGCGAGGACTTTATGGCCCGTTTTGAATTGCAAAAACTCTACATCGACGGCGGTTATGTCGATGCCAGCAACACTGAAACCTTCGACTCGATCAACCCTGCGAACGGTGAAGTTCTGGCTAAGATCCAGCGCGCCAGCAAGGAAGACGTCGAGCGTGCGGTGGTCGCCGCCGAGAATGGCCAGAAGATCTGGGCCGCAATGACTGCAGTCGAGCGTTCGCGCATCCTGCGTCGTGCCGTCGATATCCTGCGCGAGCGCAACGATGAGCTGGCCGCGCTCGAAACGCTGGACACCGGTAAAGCCATTTCCGAAACCCGTTACGTTGACATCGTGACCGGCGCCGACGTGCTGGAATACTACGCAGGCCTGGTGCCCGCCATCGAAGGCGAGCAGATCCCGCTGCGTGATTCCTCCTTCGTCTACACCCGCCGCGAGCCGCTGGGTGTGGTCGCCGGTATCGGTGCGTGGAACTACCCGATCCAGATCGCCCTGTGGAAATCCGCCCCCGCACTGGCTGCGGGCAACGCGATGATCTTCAAGCCGAGCGAAGTCACCTCGCTGACCACCCTGAAGCTGGCAGAAATCTACACCGAAGCCGGCGTGCCGAACGGCGTGTTCAACGTGTTGACTGGCAGCGGTCGTGAAGTCGGCACCTGGATCACCGAGCACCCGCGCATCGAGAAAGTCTCCTTCACCGGCGGCACCGACACCGGCAAGAAAGTCATGGCCAGTGCGTCGAGTTCGTCGCTCAAGGAAGTGACGATGGAGCTGGGTGGCAAGTCGCCGCTGATCGTTTTCGACGACGCCGACCTGGATCGCGCCGCCGACATCGCCATGATGGCCAACTTCTACAGCTCCGGTCAGGTCTGCACCAACGGTACGCGCGTGTTCGTACCGAATGCCCTGAAAGGCGAGTTCGAAGCGAAAATCCTGGAGCGTGTGAAGCGTATTCGTCCCGGCAACCCGGAAGACGAAAACATCAACTTCGGTCCGCTGGTCAGCTTTGAACATATGGAAAGCGTGCTGGGCTACATCGCCAAGGGTAAAGAGCAGGGCGCACGCCTGTTGTGCGGCGGCGACCGTTTGACCGGTGGCGTGTTCGACAAGGGCGCGTTTGTGGCTGCAACCGTATTCACCGATTGCACCGACGAGATGACCATCGTGCGCGAAGAGATCTTCGGCCCGGTGATGAGCATTCTGGGTTACGACACCGAGGACGAAGTGGTGCGCCGCGCCAACGACACCGACTTCGGCCTGGCTGCGGGCATCGTGACCCGTGACCTGAACCGCGCGCACCGCGTGATTCACTTGCTGGAAGCCGGTATCTGCTGGATCAACGCGTGGGGCGAGTCGGCGGCGCAAATGCCGGTCGGCGGTTACAAGCAGTCGGGCGTCGGTCGTGAAAACGGCATCAGCTCGCTGGCCCAGTACACGCGCATCAAGTCGGTTCAGATCGAGTTGGGCGACTACGCCTCGGTGTTCTAAAGACCGTTCAAGTGGCACGCGACAAGCCTCAAGCAGACGCAATCAAAAGCGGCTTGCCGCACCCCATTTTCACAAGTATCGCCTGGCTGCTTCTGCTTGCAGCCCAGGCTTGAGACTTGCAGCTCTATGAGGGAGCCTCTATGACCACGCAATCCGAATACGACTACATCATCATTGGTGCCGGCTCTGCCGGTAACACCCTGGCAGCCCGTCTCACCGAGGACGCAGGCGTCACTGTTCTGCTGCTGGAAGCCGGTGGCCCGGACTATCGTCTGGACTTCCGTACCCAGATGCCCGCCGCCCTGGCGTTCCCGTTGCAGGGCCGTCGCTACAACTGGGCCTACGAGACCGAGCCAGAGCCGCACATGGACAACCGCCGTATGGAATGCGGTCGCGGCAAGGGCCTGGGCGGTTCGTCGCTGATCAACGGCATGTGCTACATCCGCGGCAACGCGATGGACTACGACGGTTGGGCGAAAGAGCCGGGCCTCGAAGACTGGAGCTACCTCGACTGCCTGCCGTACTTTCGCAAGGCTGAAACCCGTGACATCGGCCCGAACGATTACCACGGCGGCGAAGGCCCGGTCAGCGTGACCACGCCCAAGGCCGGTAACAATCCGTTGTTCCACGCGATGGTCGAGGCGGGCGTGCAGGCCGGTTTCCCGCGCACCGACGACCTCAACGGTTATCAGCAGGAAGGCTTCGGTCCGATGGACCGCACCGTGACCCCGAAAGGCCGTCGCGCCAGCACTGCTCGCGGTTACCTGGACGAAGCGAAAAAGCGTGACACGCTGAGCATCGTCACACATGCGCTGACCGACCGCATCCTGTTCGAAGGCAAGCGCGCTGTGGGTGTGGCCTATCTTGTGGGTGACAGCGACACGCGCATTGAAGTCCGTGCCCGCAAGGAAGTTTTACTGTGTGGCGGCGCCATCGCTTCGCCGCAGATTCTGCAGCGCTCCGGTGTTGGCCCGGCCGACGTCCTGAACAAGCTGGATATTCCAGTGGTTCATGATCTTCCGGGTGTGGGTCAGAACCTTCAGGATCACCTGGAGATGTACCTGCAGTACGCCTGCACCCAGCCTGTGTCGCTTTACCCTTCGTTGAAGTGGTGGAACCAGCCTGCCATTGGCGCAGAGTGGATGTTCCTCGGTACCGGTATCGGCGCGAGCAACCAGTTTGAAGCCGGTGGTTTCATTCGTTCCAGCGAAGCCTTTGAGTGGCCAAACATTCAGTATCACTTCCTGCCGGTGGCGATCAATTACAACGGCACCAAGGGTGTTCAGGAACACGGCTTTCAGGCGCATGTGGGTTCGATGCGTTCGCCAAGTCGTGGTCGGGTCAATGTCAAATCCAAGGACCCGCGTGAATACCCAAGCATTCTGTTCAATTACATGGCATCGGATCAGGACTGGCAGGAATTTCGCGACGGCATCCGCCTGACCCGCGAGATCATGCAGCAACCGGCTCTCGATCCGTACCGCGGCCGCGAAATCAGCCCGGGCATCGACGTGCAGTCTGACGAAGCGCTGGACCAGTTCGTGCGTGAACATGCCGAAACGGCGTATCACCCGTCCTGCTCCTGCAAAATGGGCACCGACGAGATGGCAGTGGTCGATGGTCAGGGCCGTGTGCACGGCATGCAGAACCTGCGTGTGGTGGATGCCTCGATCATGCCGATCATCACCACCGGCAACCTGAATGCGCCGACGATCATGATCGCCGAGAAAATCGCCGACAAGATCCGTGGCCGTCAGCCCCTGCCACGCAGCACCGCCGACTACTTCGTCGCAGGCGACAAGCCAGCACGCGGCAAGCCGCTGCGTGAGATCAGCCACCAGGCGTGATCTGATCTGGGCGACCAGTCGTTCTCACGCCGTGAGGGCGACTGGCGTCCGCTAGCCAACGCTACCGTCAGCCTCCCGACAGACGCCAATTGCCACTCCCCCTCCGCTCTGCCACAATCGCGAATGATTCTCTTTAGTTAGATCTTTCTCATCGAGGCCATTCGTGTCGTCAGTCCCAAGCGCTCATAGCGAGATCGTTGGTGCGTTGTATCGCGATCATCGCGGCTGGTTGCTGGCCTGGCTGCGGCGCAATGTCGCTTGCCCACAACGGGCTCAGGACCTGAGCCAGGACACGTTTGTGCGCCTGCTGGGGCGCGATGAACTGCAATTGCCCCGCGAGCCGCGTGCTTTTCTGGCGACCATCGCCAAAGGTCTGATGTTCGATTACTTCCGGCGGGCCGCGCTTGAACAGGCTTATCTTGGGGAATTGCTGCAGGTCCCCGAGGCCGAGCAGCCGTCGCCCGAAGAGCAACTGCTGATTCTGGAAGACCTCAAGGCCATCGACCGCATGCTGGGCACGCTGTCCAGCAAAGCGCGGGCTGCGTTTCTCTATAACCGTCTCGACGGGCTGAGCCACGGCGAGATTGCCGAGCGCCTGGGTGTCTCGGTATCACGCGTCAGGCAGTACCTCGCCCAGGCTGTGCGCCAGTGCTATGTCGCGCTGTACGGAGAGCCGACATGAACACACGACCGGTATCTGCCCGTGTGCTCGACGCCGCAATCGAGTGGCAACTGAACATGGATGGCAACAGCGGCAGCGAAGCCGACCGCGCCGAACTGGCCCGCTGGCTGGCCGCCGACGAAGAACATGCCAGGGCCTGGAGCCAGTTGGGCATGGTCAACCAGCGCTTCGTCCTGCCAGCCGGCCCGGCACGCAAGGCCTTGCAGCAATCGCCGGTTTCGCTGCGGCGCAGCGTGCGCAAGCTTGGCGGTGGTCTGGCGGGAGTGTTCATGGCGTGCGGCCTGGCGCTGTTTGTCGGGGACCGTTACTTGCCGATGGATTACTGGCTGGCCGACCAGCGCACCGCAACCGGCGAACAGCGCGAAGTGCGTCTGGCTGACAACACCCTGGTTCGTCTCAACACCCACAGCGCAATCGATGTGCGCTTCGACGCGCAGCAACGCCGGATCATTCTGCAGGACGGCGAAATACTGGTGCAGACCGGCAATCACGACGATCCCCGGCCATTCATCGTTGAAACGGCAGACGGCAATATGCGCGCGCTGGGTACGCGATTTCTGGTCAGACGCGAGGCCGACGGGACTCTGCTCAGTGTTCTGCAATCGGCAGTTGTCGCCCAGCCACGCAACGCACCGGGCGAACAGGTGCTGCATGAAGGCCAGCAGATTCGCCTGACCCGCAGCGGCTTTGGCACATTGCTCGCCTTGCCGTCAGGTGCCGATGCCTGGACGCGAGGCATGCTGGTGGTGGACAACGCGCGGCTGGCCGACATGCTCGCTGAACTGGGCCGCTATCGTGCCGGGCACGTTGGCGTCGATCCGAAGGTGGCGGACTTGCGCATCACCGGCAGTTTCCCGCTGGCCGATACCGATCTGGCGCTCAAGGCACTGCTGCCAACGTTGCCGGTGCAGATCGAGCACCACACCCAATGGTGGGTCACGGTGCTGGCGCGCGATGAGCAGGCGGCCGCCAACCCGGCAAAACCCTGATACACCTCGATTTACATCAGCGTCGATTCGCCCTGACACTTTTCCGGTTTCGAGCGGCTTAGTCTTATACGTCATTTCGAGGCGCGCTCAGCGCCTGGCCTCATCGCCTGTGGATAAACCATGAAAAGCCAAACCGTGCGTCGCTGGTCCATCGTGCACACCTGGAGCAGCCTGATTTGCACCCTGTTTCTGTTGATGCTGGCGATCACCGGCCTGCCGCTGATCTTCCACCATGAGATCGATCATCTGCTGGGCGACGCGCCGCATTACAAAGAGATGCCGGCCGACACGCCGCATCTGAATCTGGAGCAACTGGCCAGAGCTGCCGAAGCTCATCGGCCCGGCGAGGTCATGCAGTATTTCGGCTGGGATGACGAAGACCCCAATGGCGTGATGGCGATCACCGCTGCCACGGCAGGCACCGAGCCCAACTCATCACACACCTTTGCCCTGGATGCGCGCACCGGCGAGGCGCTGGAAATGCCTTCAGCCAACGGCGGTTTCATGATGGTCATGCTGCGCCTGCACGTGGACATGTACGCCGAGTTGCCCGGCAAACTGCTGCTGGCCTTCATGGGGCTGCTGTTCGTGGTGGCGATTGTTTCCGGGACCGTGCTGTATTCGCCGTTCATGCGCAAGCTGGAGTTTGGCCAAGTGCGGGTCAACAAATCCACGCGTACGCGCTGGCTGGACCTGCACAACCTGATCGGCGTAGTAACGCTGACCTGGGCGCTGGTGGTGGGCGTAACGGGGGTGATCAGTGCCTGCGCCGACCTGCTGATTGCTTCATGGCGCAACGACGCGCTGGCCAGCATGATCGCCCCTTACAAAGATGCGCCGCCGCTGACGCAGCGAGCAGCGCCGACACGCCTGCTGGAGATTGCCGAGTCGGCTGCGCCCGGCATGCAAGCTGACTTCATCGCGTTTCCCGGTACGCGTTTCTCCAGCGAGCACCACTACGCTGTATTTCTCAAAGGCAATACGCACCTGACCGCGCATCTGGCCACACCGGTGCTGATCGACGCACAGACTCTGCAAGTCACCGCAGTGGTCGAGCGTCCGTGGTACATGGATGCGCTGGGCATGTCGCAACCGCTGCATTTCGGTGATTACGGCGGCATGCCGATGAAAGTGCTCTGGGCGGTGCTGGATGTGCTGACCATCATCGTGCTTGGCAGCGGGGTCTACCTGTGGTGGGTCCGACGCCGCGTCGCCCGTTCGGTCAGCGCTGTTCAAGCGCAGGTCGCGCAATGAGCGCGAGGCCGTCGCGGTTCTGGAAGGCTTTCGCCATCCCCGGCGTGATTGCCGTGCTCACCGCAACAGGCCTGTTCGCGGCGCTACTGGGTGACGGCTGGTGGGACACGCTGGCCTGGCTGGCGATGGGCAGTGCATCGGTCTTCAGCGTTCGGGGGTTGCTGGCGCGGCGCGGCTGATCAACACATCGATTGCAGACCGGCTACTCGCTGACTAGTCTAGGGAGCTGTCTCATTCGAGGAACACTCATGTCCGCGCCCACGATGACGTTGTACTTCAACGCCGCTTCGCCTTTCGCCCGCAAAGTGATGGTGATGCTTCATGAAACCGGTCAGCTCGACCGTGTGCAGTTGCAGCCTACCGTGTTGACGCCGGTCAGCCCGTCTGCCGAACTCAATGAAGACAATCCGGCGGGCAAGCTCCCGGCCTTGCGCCTGGCCGATGGCAACGTGATCCACGACAGCCGTGTCATCCTTGATTACCTCGACCACCAGCACGTGGGACAGCCGCTGATCCCCCGCGAAGGCTCTGCGCGCTGGAGACGCCTGACCCTGGCGTCGCTGGCCGATGCCGTACTCGACGCTGCGGTGCTGATTCGCTATGAAACCGCCTTGCGCCCGCAGGAAAAACACTGGGATCAATGGCTGGACAATCAGCAGCAGAAGATCGAACGCTCGCTGAGTTATTTCGAGCGCGATGCAATTACCGAACTCAGTTCGTCGTTCGATGTGGCCTCCATCAGCGTGGCGGCCGCATTGGGTTATCTCGACTTCCGCCAGCCCGAACTGCGCTGGCGCAACACGTACCCACGGCTGGCCAACTGGTACCTGGAAGTCAGTCAACGGCCGTCGATGCTGGCAACCCAGCCGCCGGCGTAAGTCATGACCGTGACTATCGTGCCTCACTCCAGCGCCGGAACGCATTGCGTCACAGATCTGCGTCACGTCGCGTGTTCAGGATCGGACGCGGAGCGTCCAGAACGGCATGCGACGCAGAGCGTCGCACGATAGTTACGCTTTAGCTCAGACACCTGTCGTTCCTCACGCTCTGCGTGGAAATGCCTTGCGTGACGCTTCGCGTCACAGGTTTGCGCAGCGCCGCACGATAGTGCAAGGCGATAAAAACCTCAGCAATCAGGCTCGTCAGCGGTATAACGGCGTGCCGGGTTGATGGCAGCGCCGAACTCGCGCAATGCCTTGGCCCCGATCAGCAGCGGGAAGTTGAAGTGGCTGCGGTCTACAAGGTTGACTTCGACGGTGCGTTTCTTATTGCCCAGGCAAAGCTCCAGATCAACGACAGGGCGTTTGGCGGGGTTGATGCCTTCGTCGTCCTCATCATCACCTTCGGCACGGCCCTTAATCTTGCTGATCCGCGACACCTTGTGCTCGTACACCTTGTCATCCGCGCCCTTGGTTGCCAGGCGGAAGCGAACCCAGTCATCGCCATCACGCTGGAACAGCTCGATGTCCTTGGCCGACAGCGAAGCGGTCAGCGCGCCGGTGTCCATCTTGGCTTTGAAGGTCTGGCCTATTTCCAGAACCTTGATGTTCTCGTAGCGGCCATACAGCGTGGGTTCAGCGGCCATGACCGGCAGAGCCAGCAGAGACAATAGCGCCAGGATCGGTTTCACGTGAGAGGTTCCTCGCAAGGGGCAGCGCCGGAGTGGCGTCCGGGTTTAGACAGCGAACCGCTGGCAGGTTCGGTGGCATGAGTGTCTATTCAGCATAAATGCCCAAGCGTGAAACATTTGTAAGTACCTGTGTAATTGGCGTAAAACGCGCAGATCATTATCATTGCCGCCCCTGAACCCTCAAGAGTCCGTCATGCGCCGTCTGCTCACCGGCTGTTTCGTTGCCATTTTGTTGCTGATAAACACACTCGTGCTGATCGGCCCGCTATTGATTTTTGCGTTGCTCAAGCTGCTGTTCAGAGGTCGAATGCGCGATCATTGCTCAACGGGCGCGATGTGGGTCGCCGAGACCTGGGCCGAAATCGACAAGCTCATTTTCGCCTGGTGCGTGCCGACGCAATGGGACATCCGCGGCGATAAAGGCCTGCGCAGCGACACCTCGTATCTGGTCATCAGCAATCACCAGTCTTGGGTCGATATCCCGGCGCTGATTCAGGCGCTTAACCGCCGCACGCCGTTCTTCAAGTTTTTCCTGAAAAAGGAACTGATCTGGGTGCCGTTGCTGGGGCTGGCGTGGTGGGGGCTGGATTACCCATTCATGAAGCGCTACAGCAAGGCTTTTCTGGCAAAGCACCCGGAACTCAAAGGCAAGGACCTGGAAATCACCCAGGCGGCCTGCGAACTGTTCAAGCGCCAGCCGGTGACCATCGTCAACTACCTGGAAGGCACACGTTTCACACCGGCAAAACATGCCGCCCAGGCTTCGCCATACGCCAGCCTGCTCAAGCCCAAAGCAGGCGGCGTTGCATTTGTGCTGGCGGCAATGGGCGAACAACTGGACGCCATTCTGGACGTCACCGTGGTCTATCCTGGCTCAGGCATTCCGGGGTTCTGGGACATGCTTTGCGGGCGGGTTGCCAAGGTGATCGTCGACATCCAGACCCGCGAGCTGGACCCTGCGCTGTGGCAGGGCGATTACGAGAACGACCCGGTGTTTCGCGAGAAAGTGCAGGCTTGGGTCAATCAGCTCTGGGTCGAGAAAGATGCGCGTATTGCGGCGTTGCGGCGTGAATCAGCTGCCGGCACCCCATAACCCGCTCAAACTCTGCAATGCCGACCCGCTGGCGCCTTGCTGGCCGAGGTATTGCAGAATCAGCGGGGCAAACTGGCTGACCATGGTGCTGTCCATGCCCAGTGCCTTAAAGGCAGTGTTCACGTCGTTCATGTTCTGCACATTGCCCAGCGCGCTGTTGAGCATCGAGTTGTTGGCCGAGTTGCCGCCCAGCAAACTGCCCAGCCCGTTTGCGCCACCCAGACTCTCAAGCGCCGATGTTCCGGACAATTGCTCCAGCCCAGGGACCGACTTGCTCAATTGCGAGTAGTCAGCGCTGGTCAGCTTATTCTTTGCCAGCCCCAACAATGCGCCCGTTCCGCCGACAGCCTGCTCAGGTGTGACATTCAATTGGCTGCCCAGCATATTGAGCAAGCCGGCCGCCTCGGGTGCCGCCGTGGCTTTCTGATTGCCGCCCGTGGCATTGGAAACCGCATTTGCGGCGTCATTCAGATTGAAGGCAAACGCCGGGCTTGCCGCAAGCGCCATCAACGTTACCAAAGCCATACCGCGTGCAGTTTTCATTGCGTCACCTTTATCGAACTCGAACCGCCCGTGAGTGGGCGATAAAGCACACGGTTTGACTGTGAGCAACAGAGGCTTGTTCCCAACGCGCTGAAGACAGGCGGTTATTTCATCTGTCGGAATCAGCTCTGGCAGGCAAGGCGGGCTCCCTAGCACAGTTGCTAGCTGTGCAGCACGAGATCATACGCCCAGAATTACGGTTCTATCATCGATTGCCGCGGGTGATGTTCATGTCTTCTGCCAACCCTGTAGTGCTCTGCACTTACCATTACGACGCAACGGATCGCTTGGCTGACTGCTCGCCTGCGGAGCAGGACAGCACTCGGCTTTTTTTTATCAGAAGAGCCGCTTGGCGACGCAAATTCAAGGGCAGATCCAGCACACGCTTCTGCGTACGGACGAGTATTTGCTGGCCCGCCTGAGTGTGGAAAACAACCAGAGCAACTGTGCGTTGCTGGCGACGGATCAACAGCAGTCCGTGATCGCAGCTCAGAGTTTGGCGTTTGCTTATACGCCTTACGGCCATCGTCAGCCTTCAACAGGGCCGATGAACCTGCCGGGCTTTACAGGTGAGCGAGTTGATCCGGTAACGGGGCATTATTTGTTGGGCAATGGTTACCGGGCGTTTAACCCGGTGTTGATGCGGTTCAATAGCCCGGACAGTTTGAGCCCGTTTGGCGAGGGTGGGCTGAATGCGTATGGGTATGGGTATTGTGCGGGGGATCCGGTTAATCGGGTTGATCCGAGTGGGCATATGCGAAAGAGTTTATCTCGATTTTTTAAAAAAACACGTGGTGATCAACAGCCTTTACTTGGCAGGTCACCCAGCCTAGAGTCTATGGAATCCTCGGCGAATTATTCTGCCGCGAATCCCATGTCCATACAAACTACTGCTCTGGATACCTCGAGTGAGGTGAGCGTACCTTTGTCTGCACCTCATGTTATGGATAACTCACGCGTTGGACCACCCCGTCCTCCCAAGACAAGGCCACCCCTTCCTCCCAAGCACGGGCAACGCGGTAAATTCCCACCAGTCGCTCCTCCCAAAAGCATGCCACCACCACCCCTCCTTTTTCCCAGGAACGGGCAGGCCGTTAATTTCCCATCATCCCCTCCTAAAGAAATCGTCGTGTCTATAGAGGGAAAACAAATGGGCATTCGTGACGCTTATAAACAGTTGGATGAGTGGATCCCAAAAACGTGAATAATTTACTGGCAAGGATAAGCATGTGCCGTATGTTGTAGATAATAATATTAACTATTATGAAGCGGTTGTTAAAAACTTCGACATGGCAATGACACATTGTACACGCCGGTAGACGTGCCAACTCGATTTCGATCATGGCCAACCATTCAGTTGGTTAAAGGGTAGGTGGAGCGCCTTTTAATCATGAAGGTGATGATAAGTTTGTTGTGTTTAAGTCATGCCAAAAACCCCTGCGGATTAATTACAAACTTCTTCGGCACGCCCGCATCAAGCTCCGCGATGGCGTGTGCTTCGGGCTAAGCGCCGGTGTGACCGTGCCCAGCGCCTTCCTGCCTGGCACCTAGTAGTTCTGCTAGCTGGGCCAAAGCACTGAGTAAGCCCAGACTGGCTGTCACAGCGTTGCATCAAAGGAATGACACCGTGGCTATTTCTGATCGATCTGTACTCTGCGTTTATCGCTACGACCCATTGGACCGCTTGGGCGACTGTTCGCCTGCGGGGCAGGGCAGCGCCCGGTTTTTCTATCAGAAGAATCGCCTGACGACGCAAATTCAAGGGCAGATTCAGCACACAGTTCTGCGTACGGACGAGCATTTGCTGGCGCAACGGCGTACGGAAAACAATCAGAGCGATAGCGAGTTGCTGGTGACCGATCAACAGCAGTCTGTGATCGCGGCTCAGGGTTTGCCGTTTGCTTATACGCCTTACGGCCATCGTCATCCTTCAACAGGGCCGATGAACCTGCCGGGCTTTACAGGTCAGCGACTTGATCCGGTGACGGGGCATTATTTGCTGGGCAATGGGTATCGGGCGTTTAATCCAGTGTTGATGCGGTTCAATAGCCCGGACAGTCTGAGCCCGTTTGGCGAGGGCGGGTTGAATGCGTATACGTACTGTGAGGGGGATCCGGTTAATAAGGTTGATCCTAGTGGTCACATACTTGGGTATTTAAAAGCGCCGTTTTCTGCAAGTTTGGTAGCGAAACCACGGTCTGTTATAATCCCCCCACAAAATGGAGTGCGTTCGCAAAAAAAACCGGTTGCGATCAATCAGAGTACTCAAGCCGCACCATCGCACGAGGGCTACAGTAAAATTGATGTTTTTTATGCCGAATATCGTAAGGTCAGTAAGGTGTTGTCTGGAGCAGAGCGTTCTATCGAGGTCATGCGTAGTAAAGGAGTTTATAAGACTTTGGCTAATCAATTACGTGATGAGCAAATTTCGAAACTGGCTGGGCTTGAAATAAAATTAAGTGGTGGGGATCCACCTAGTTATGCTTTTGCTAAATTTTACGAGGGAATGCCCTATGTTCCTGTGCGTAGTTACGGATCGGTAAGTTCGGTTCGTCCCCCGCCTCCACGCCCACCCGGTCCTGATCCTGATCGAGTAAGGCATCTAACAGGAAGAAACTAAAAATCGTTTATCGATGATGGGTGCGGGATAATATCTAAGCCGATCACCTCGACATCCGCTACAGACCTGTCTGGTTTTCCGCGCTCTAGCTTGTCGTATAAATTCTTATTTTGTTAGGCGGGCAGTACCGACTGCCCGCTCACAAAACCTACACCCCACCAAACAACCCATGCGGATCAATCACAAACTTCTTCGGCACGCCCGCATCAAACTCGCCATAACCACGCGGCGCATCGTCCAGGCTGATCACCTCGACACCCACCACGTCGGCGATCTTGATGCGGTCCCACATGATGGCTTGCATCAGTTGGCGGTTGTATTTCATGACCGGTGTCTGGCCGGTGTGGAAGCTGTGGGATTTGGCCCAGCCCAGGCCGAGGCGGATGCTCAGGCTGCCCATTTTCGCGGCGGCGTCCACCGCACCTGGGTCTTCGGTGACGTACAGGCCGGGGATGCCGATCTTGCCGGCTACACGCACCACGCCCATCAATGAGTTGAGCACGGTGGCGGGTGCTTCGGCCTGCGCGCCGGCGTGACCGTGGCCGCGTGCTTCGAAGCCTACCGCGTCGATGGCGCAGTCGACTTCCGGTTCGCCGAGCAATGCAGCGATCTGCTCGTGCAGCGGCGTGTCCTGAGACAGGTCGGCAATCTCGAAACCCTGTGCCTTGGCGTGGATCAGGCGAGTCGGGTTCACGTCACCAACGATCACCACCGCTGCACCCAGCAAGCGTGCTGAAGCTGCGGCGGCCAGACCGACCGGGCCCGCGCCTGCAACGTAGACCGTGCTGCCAGGGCCAACGCCTGCGGTCACTGCGCCGTGGTAGCCGGTGGGCAGGATGTCGGACAGGCAGGTCAGGTCGCGAATCTTCTCCATCGCCGCATCGCGGTCCGGGAGTTTGAGCAGGTTGAAGTCTGCGTAAGGCACCAGCACGTATTCAGCCTGACCGCCGACCCAGTCGCCCATGTCGACATATCCGTAAGCACCGCCGGGGCGGGCAGGGTTGACCGTCAGGCAGACGCCGGTATTTTGTTCCTTGCAGCTGCGGCAACGACCGCACGCCACGTTGAACGGTACGGAAACCAGATCACCGACCTTGAGATGCTCGACATCGCGACCGGCTTCCAGCACTTCGCCGGTGATTTCATGCCCCAGCACCAGCCCGGTTTGCGCCGTCGTGCGGCCACGTACCATGTGCTGATCGGAGCCGCAGATATTGGTGGAAACAACGCGCAGGATGACGCCATGTTCGATGCGCTTGCCGCGTGGGTCTTCCATTTTCGGGAAGGGGATGGATTGCACTTCGACCTTGCCAGCGCCGAGATAAACTACACCGCGATTACCAGACATACATGTCGCCTCGCTTTTATTGTGGTGAAGCAGAGAGAAACTCTTGCAGCTACAAAACTACCGTCCTGTTGGCGTTGAGAAACACCCGTCGTTCGATGTGATAACCCACCGCGCGGGCCAGTGTCAGCCCTTCAATGTCCCGACCCTTGGCAATCAGGTCTTCGGGGTAGTGGCTGTGATCGACCACTTCGACGCCTTGGGCAATGATCGGGCCTTCGTCCAGATCGTTGTTGATGTAATGCGCCGTTGCACCCACCAGTTTCACGCCTTTTTCGTAGGCCTGATGGTACGGTTTGGCGCCTTTGAAACCGGGCAGCAAGGAGTGATGGATATTGATCGCCTTGCCATCCAGCTTGCGGCACAGCTCCGGTGACAGCACCTGCATGTAGCGGGCGAGGATCACCAGTTCAGCACCGGACTCCTCGATCACCTGCCAGACCTTGGCTTCCTGCGCAGGCTTGTCGTTAGGGTCCAGAGGGAAATGGTAGTACGGAATTCCGTGCCAGCCAGCGAGCGGTTCGAGATCCGGGTGGTTGGACACCACCGCGACCACGTCCATTGACAACTGGTTGATGCGTTGGCGATAGAGCAGGTCGTTCAGGCAGTGATCGGCTTTTGAAACCATGATCACCACTTTTGGCCGGTAGTTGGGCGCTGTGAGTTCGAAGATCATGCCGAACGTCTCGCCGCGTTCAGTCAGCCCTTCACGAAATGCCTGCTCGTCGAAGGCGTCAGGCTGACGAAATTCCACGCGAATGAAGAACCGCCCCGACAGGCGATCATCGAAGGAGTGGTGCTCTGTTACGTAGCAGCCCTGCTCGAACAGAAAGCGGGTCACCGCATCTACCGTGCCCAGCATGCTGGGGCAGTCGGCTGTCAGAATCCATGTGTCCGGGGCGCGGCTCATTCAATCAATGCTCCTGGGTATTTGTTATCCGCAAAGCTATACACAAATCTGCTTTTGATTCTGGCCGAAGGCCGTGGGAACGAACTTGTTCGCGAAGGGGACGGTATATTCACCGAAAATGTATCGCCTGGACTACCGTCTTCGCGGACAAGTCCGCTCCCACAGGCTTTTCACGCCTGAATGCTCAGCCCGTACTCGGCACTCGCATCCTGCAACCACAGCCACCAGTAATCCGAGAAGCTGCGGCGGATCAGCAGTTCCCAGGTCTCTTCGCCGGTCCTGCGGATCACCAGTTGCGATTTGGCGAACACCGTGCCGACCGCCTTGCCCACCGGGAAGTTGTCCGGGTGGACGTCGTAGCTGGTGGACTTCATCAATACCTGGCGCACTTTCGGGCCGGTCAGTTCGAGGATCGACTGGCCGCCGCTGACGTTGACGATGGCGATGTGCAGCCCGGTCAGTTCAGCACGCAGTTTCTGCTCCGCAGCGAATTCCTCGCCGCTTGGCACAATCAGCAGCCACTCATCCGGGCCGAGCCATTGCAGCGAGCTTTCGCCGTTGATCACCAGCATCAGTGCTGCTGGCAGTTCCATGCCCAACGCCTTGTGTACGCCAGCGGCGAAGGCCGGATCATGCGCATCGCCCCGAATCGTGAGGTGGCCCAGCAGTTTCTTTTCGCGCAGAAACACGCCCGGACTGGCGCGGCCTTTGCCGATCAGGCTGTCGAGGCTGGCGTGGGACAGCGGCGACTCGGCTTTGACATCGCTGGTCGGGCGCTGCTGGTAAACGTTGGCTGTGCTCATGATTCACCTGCTTTGAATGCTGTGTGGCCCTGCTGTTTACTCGACATTCTGCTGCTCGCCCTTCGGATCGAAGAACACCGACGAGACGATTTCGGCTTCAATCACGCGGCCATCGGCCAACGGCGCGAACACGCGTTCGCCGATCCGGTTCAGGCCGCCTTTGACCACGCCCATCGCGAACGAATAGCCCAGCGAGTTGTGCGCATAGCTGGAGGTCACGTGGCCGACCATGCTCATCGGGATCGCCTGCCTGGTGTCGAACACTAACTGAGCGCCTTCCGGTAGCCATTGGGTCGAGTCTATGGGTTTGAGGCCGACCAATTGCTTGCGTTGTTCACGCACACAGTCTTCGCGGTTCATGCCGCGCCAGCCAATCCACGAGAACGGTTTGGTCCGCCCGACGCACCAGCCCATGTTCAGATCGTCCGGGGTCATCGAGCCGTCGGTGTCCTGACCGACGATGATGAAACCCTTTTCGGCGCGCAGTACGTGCATGGTTTCAGTGCCATAAGGCGTCAGGTTGTACTGCTTGCCGGCCTCGGCGATCTTTTCCAGAACACCCATCGCGTAGTCGGCCTGAATGTTGACCTCATAGGACAGCTCGCCGGTAAACGAGATACGGAACACCCGCGCCGGCACGCCTGCGACCAGGCCTTCTTTCCAGGTCATGAACGGGAACGCTTCACGGCCCAGGTCGATATCGGTCACTTCGCTGAGCAGCTTGCGGCTGTTGGGGCCAGACAGCGTCAGGGTCGCCCAGTGATCGGTCACTGAGGTGAAATATACTTTCAGATCCGGCCATTCGGTTTGCTGATAGATTTCCAGCCATTGCAGGACGCGTGCAGCACCGCCCGTCGTGGTGGTCATCAGGAAGTGGTTGTCGGCGAGGCAGGCAGTCACACCGTCATCGAAGACCATGCCGTCTTCCTTGCACATCAGGCCGTAACGGGCCTTGCCCACGTCCAGTTTGGTCCAGGCGTTGGTATAGATGCGGTTGAGGAATTCGCGCGCATCCGGCCCTTGAATGTCGATTTTGCCCAGCGTCGAGGCGTCCAGCAGGCCAACGCTGTCACGCACCGCCTTGCATTCACGCGTCACGGCAGCGGGCAGGTCTTCACCGTTTTTAGGGAAATACCACGGGCGTTTCCACTGGCCGACGTCTTCGAATTCGGCACCGTTTCTGATGTGCCAGGCATGCAGCGCGGTGAAGCGCACCGGCTCGAAGATGTGCTTGCAATGACGCCCGGCAATCGCGCCGAAGGTGACCGGTGTGTAGTTGGGGCGGAACATGGTGGTGCCCATTTCCGGGATCGACACGTTCAGCGAGCGGGCGGCGATGGCCAGCCCGTTGACGTTGCCCAGCTTGCCCTGATCGGTGCCGAAGCCCAGCGCGGTGTAGCGTTTGACGTGCTCTACCGACTCGAAACCCTCGCGGGTCGCCAGTTCAATGGCGGCGGCGGTCACGTCGTTCTGGAAATCGACGAATTGCTTGGGCGCCCGTGCAGTGCCTTTTTCATGGGGCACCTGGAACAGCGCCAGCGTCGGTTCTTCGGCGCGGCTGAGGGCTTTGGGCATCACGCCCTCGACAATCTTGAAGCCTGCTTCGCTGGCAGCGCGCACGCCACCCTCGAAACCATCGGCCAGGCTGTCTGCCAGGCTGTAGACGCCGTTCACGCCGCCCACACAGATACGTTTCTGCGGCGCTTCGCCCGGCACGAAACCGAGGATGTCTTCACGCCAGACCGGCTTGCCGCCCAGGTGCGAGGCCAGATGGACGATGGGGCTGTAACCGCCGGAACTTGCCACCAGATCGCACTCAAGCCACTCGCCGGGGCTGGTGACGCTGTGCGTTTTTAGGTCGATGGCGGCAACGCGTGCAGCGCTCACCCGCTTGCTGCCACGCGCTTCGATCACGGCGCTGCCGGTCAGAATACGAATGCCTTTGGCGCGAGCCTCTTCAACCAGCGGGCCGCGTGGATTGTGCCGCGCATCGGCAATCGCCACAACGTGCAGGCTGGCGTCGAGCCAGTCCAGCGCGACGCGGTAGGCGTGGTCGTTGTTGGTGGACAGCACGAGTTTTTTGCCCGGCGCGACGCCGTAACGACGCACATACGTCGAGATTGCACCCGCGAGCATGTTGCCCGGCACATCGTTGTTGCCGTAGACCAGCGGCCGCTCGTGCGTACCGGCAGCCAGCACCACACGTTTGGCGCGCACCCGGTGCATGCGCTGGCGGACCATGCCGATGGGCGCGCGATCACCGAGGTGATCGGTCAGGCGCTCGTGGATGGTCAGAAAATTGTGATCGTGATAACCATTGACCGTGGCGCGAGGCAGCAGAGTAACGTTGCGCAGGTTTTTCAGCTCGGCGACCACGCTGGCGACCCATTCAGCAGCGGGTTTGCCATCCAGGCTTTCACGGCTGTCGAGCAGACTGCCGCCGAATTCTTCCTGTTCATCGGCAATGATCACTCGGGCGCCACTGCGGCCCGCCGCCAGCGCGGCGGCCAGACCGGCAGGGCCTGCGCCGACGATCAGCACGTCGCAGTGCTGGTTCATTGCGTCGTAGCTGTCCGGGTCGTTCTCGGTCGGTGAGCGGCCCAGGCCCGCCGCCTTGCGGATGTATTTCTCGTACGTCATCCAGAACGATTGCGGGTACATGAAGGTTTTGTAGTAGAAACCCGGTGGCATCAGTTTGCCGCCGACCTTGCCCAGAATGCCCATCACATCTGTATTCACGCTCGGCCAGCCGTTGGTGCTGGTCGCCACCAGCCCGGAATAAAGCGCTTGCTGCGTCGCGCGCACGTTGGGGATCTGCGTCGCTTCGGTCGCGCCGATCTGCAACACGGCGTTCGGTTCTTCCGAACCCGCCGCGAAGATGCCGCGTGGCCGGGAATACTTGAAACTGCGACCAATGATCTCAACACCATTGGCCAGCAGCGCGGACGCCAGCGAGTCGCCTTCAAAGCCCTGATAGGTCTGGCCGTTGAAGGTGAAGTTGAGCACTTTGCTGCGGTTGATGCGGCCGCCGTTGGGCAGGCGATTGCTCTGGCTCATGCCTTTTCTCCCTGATCCGTGAACTGCGGCTTGCTACCGATCGGATAGGTTTCGAGAATCTCGTAGGTCACCGTGTTGCGCGTCATGTTGAAGTACTGACGGCAACCGGCAGCGTGAATCCACAGCTCGTGGTGCAGGCCACGAGGGTTGTCGCGGAAGAACATGTAATCGCCCCATTGCTCATCGGTGCAGGCAGCGGGGTCCAGCGGGCGTGGGATGTGCGCCTGGCCGGACGGATGGAATTCCTCTTCGGAGCGCAGCTCGCCACAGTGAGGACAGAAGATATGCAGCATGGTCGGGTTCTCCTGTTAGTGGGCTACGGCTGCAGCGCCGTGTTCGTCGATGAGCGCACCGTTATGGAAGCGGTCGATGGAGAACGGTTTGGCCAGCGGGTGCATTTCGCCCTTGGCCAGGCTTGCAGCAAATACGTTGCCCGAGCCCGGTGTGGCCTTGAAGCCACCTGTGCCCCAGCCGCAGTTGAAGAACATGTTCGGCACCGGCGTCTTGGAGATGATCGGGCAGGCGTCCGGCGTGGTATCGACGATGCCGCCCCATTGGCGGTTCATGCGTACGCGGGACAAGACTGGAAACATTTCGACGATGGCCTGAATAGTGTGTTCGATCACCGGGTACGAGCCGCGCTGGCCATAGCCGACCCAGCTGTCGATACCGGCACCGATCACCAGGTCGCCCTTGTCGGACTGGCTGATGTAGCCGTGCACGGCGTTGGACATGATGACGCTGTCGATAATCGGCTTGATCGGCTCGGAGACCAGCGCCTGTAACGGGTGTGACTCGATCGGCAAACGAAAGCCGGCCAGTTTGGCCATGTGCCCGGAGTTACCGGCGGTCACCACGCCAACGCGTTTGGCACCGATGAAGCCCTTGTTGGTCTCGACGCCGATGCACACGCCGTTTTCCTTGCGAAAACCGATCACTTCGGTTTGCTGAATCAGGTCCACGCCCAAAGCGTCGGCAGCACGTGCGAAGCCCCAGGCCACGGCATCATGACGAGCCACGCCGCCACGGCGTTGCACGGTTGCGCCAATGATCGGGTAACGGGTGTTTTTCGAGCAGTCCAGGTACGGGATTTCTTCAGCGACCTGCTTGCTGTTGAGCAATTCGCCGTCCACACCATTCAGCCGGTTGGCGCTGACACGGCGTTCTGAGTCGCGCATGTCCTGCAAGGTGTGGCACAGGTTGTAAACGCCGCGCTGGGAGAACATGACGTTGTAATTCAGGTCTTGGGACAGGCCTTCCCACAGTTTCATGGCGTGCTCATAAAGATGAGCCGACTCGTCCCACAGATAGTTAGAGCGCACGATAGTGGTGTTACGCGCCGTGTTGCCGCCGCCCAGCCAGCCTTTCTCGACCACCGCCACGTTGGTGATGCCGTGTTCCTTGGCCAGATAATAAGCGGTCGCCAGACCATGCCCGCCGCCACCGACGATCACCACGTCGTAGACCTTTTTCGGCGTTGGCGTGCGCCACATGCGCTGCCAGTTTTCGTGATGGCTGAGGGAATGCTTGAGAAGGCCGAAGCCTGAGTAATGCTGCATGTAAGGCTACTCCTGACTCAGCGATAAACCGGGAAATCGGCGCACAAGGCTGCTACCTGGCTGGCGACGTTGGCCTCGACATCGGCGTCGCCGAGGTTGTCGAGAATGTCGCATATCCAGCCTGCCAGTTCGATGCACTGGGTGACCTTGAAACCGCGAGTGGTGACGGCCGGGGTGCCGATGCGCAGGCCCGAGGTGACAAATGGCGACTGCGGGTCGTTGGGCACCGAGTTCTTGTTGACGGTGATGTGCGCACGGCCTAGCGCGGCGTCGGCTTCTTTGCCGGTCAGGCCCTGACGGATAAGGCTGACCAGAAACAGGTGGTTGTCGGTGCCGCCGGAAACCACGTCGAAGCCGCGCGTAATGAAGACTTGCGCCATCGCTTGTGCGTTATCGATGACCTGCTGCTGATACGTCTTGAAGCCGGGCTCCATCGCTTCCTTGAAGCACACGGCCTTGGCCGCAATGACGTGCATCAACGGGCCGCCCTGACCACCGGGGAAGACGGCTGAATTGAGTTTCTTCTCCAGCTCTTCGTTGGCCTTGGCAAGGATCAGACCGCCGCGCGGGCCACGCAGTGTCTTGTGCGTGGTGGTGGTGACCACATCGGCATACGGCAGCGGGTTTGGATAAAGACCGGCAGCCACCAGACCTGCAACGTGGGCCATGTCGACGAACAGGTAGGCACCCACCTTGTCGGCGATTGCACGAAAACGCGGGAAATCCAGCGTTTTGGAATAGGCCGAGAAACCGGCAATGAGCATTTTTGGCTGGCATTCGACGGCGATGCGTTCGACTTCGTCGTAATCGATCAGGCCGGTGGTGGTGTCGATGCCGTACTGCACGGCGTTGTACAGCTTGCCCGAGAAACTGACTTTGGCACCGTGGGTCAGGTGGCCGCCGTGCGCAAGGCTCATGCCCAGCACCGTGTCGCCTGCCTGCAGCAGCGCCAGGTAGACCGCCGCGTTGGCCTGGCTGCCGGAGTGTGGCTGGACGTTGGCGTAATCGGCACCGAACAGCTGTCTGGCGCGTTCGATGGCCAGTTGCTCGACCTTGTCGACGTGCTCGCAACCGCCGTAGTAGCGCTTGCCGGGATAGCCTTCGGCGTATTTGTTGGTCAGGCCGCTGCCCTGGGCCTGCATGACGCGCTTGCTGGTGTAGTTCTCCGAGGCGATCAGCTCGATATGGTCTTCCTGACGCTGCTCCTCGGCGTTCATTGCCGACAACAGTGTGTCGTCATAACCCTGAATCTGGTCTTGCTTGCTGAACATCGCGGATCTCCCGGCGGCGGCGCGGCGCCTGACTTGTCGTTAGGGCCCAACGGCGCCCTCTGAGAGCGATGGTAGGGCCGGACCGAAGTCGCCAAATGCCTATGGACGCCACACAAAGGTGCGTTTACGACATGGGGGCTTGGGGAGTAGATATAGCGCGAGGGGGCGTTGCGCAGTGACGGGGCTGCAAACAAAAAAGCCCGCTCCCGGCTGGAGTGATTCCAGCGCGTAGGGGCGGGCTTGTCTGTTTCAGGCGTTAACCGTGGTTTTTGCCCAGCAGGGCGTGATACAGCTCGGTGTCACCGAGAATGCCGACCACTTTCTCGCCATCCTGCAAGACCAGCTTGTTGCCGGTCTGGTAACGGATCTGCAAGGCGTCGCGCATGCCGATGTTGGAGTGCACGAGGGTAGGGCGACGATCCAGCGTGCCAACGTCCTGTCCGGGGGTCCAGTTCTGCAGGTCCAGTGGCGCGGCACCTTGCCGGGCGCCCTTGATCACATTGCCTTCGGCCAGGTCGAGCCATGAGTCGCCGCTCGGGTCCAGGCACACCGAGCCGTTGACCTGCGTGCATTCATCAACCGTACGCATCAGGCTGCGACCGCACAGCACGTTCAACGGGTTGGTATGCGCCACGAAGGTGCGCACGTATTCGTCTGCCGGGTTAAGGACGATTTGCTCCGGCACGCTGTACTGGACGATGCGGCCATCTTTCATGATCGCGATCCGGCTGCCGAGCTTGAGCGCTTCATCCAGATCGTGGCTGACGAAGACAATGGTCTTGCTCAGCTTGCTTTGCAGGGCCAGCAGTTCGTCCTGCAAGCCCTGGCGGATGAGTGGGTCGAGCGCCGAGAACGGTTCGTCCATCAACAGGATGTCGGCGTCCATCGCCAGCGCGCGAGCCAGACCGACCCGCTGCTGCATGCCGCCCGACAGCTCGTCGGGCTTCTTGTTGCGCCACTGGGTCAGGCCGACCAGCTCGAGTTTTTCATCAACCAGCTTGCGTCGTTCCTTTTCCGGGCGACCCTGCATTTCGAGGCCGAAACTGATGTTTTCGCGCACCGTGAGCCAGGGCATCAGGGCGAATTTCTGGAAGACCATGGCGATGCGCTTGGTACGCATCATTTTCAGCTCGGCAGCGCTGCAGTTGGCGATGTTGATCTGCGAGCCTTCATGCTCGACGAACAGTGAGCCACGGCTGACGGTATTGAGGCCGTTGATGCAGCGCAACAGGCTGGATTTGCCCGAGCCGGACAAGCCCATTAAAACGCAGATTTCGCCTTTTTCGATGTCCAGACTGGCGTTCTCGACGCCGACGATCTGCCCGGTTTTCTTGAGGATCTGGTCACGCGTGAGGCCTTCGTCCAGCAGCTTGAGGGCTTCACGCGGGTCCTTGGAGAAGATGACGTCAACCTTGTCGAATTTGATGATACTCATGCGTCGGACCCTACCTTGGCTTCGGGTTGTTTGCAGATGCGGTCGAGCATGATGGCCAGCAATACGATTGCCAGGCCGGCTTCGAAACCGAGGGCGATATCGGCAGTGTTCAGTGCGTTGACCACCGGTTTGCCCAGGCCATCGGCACCGACCAGCGCGGCAATTACCACCATCGACAGCGACAGCATGATGCACTGGGTAATCCCGGCGGCGATGCTGGGCATTGCGTAAGGCAGTTCGATGCGGGTCAGCAACTGGCGGCGCGACGAGCCAAAGGCCTTGCCGGCGTCGAGCAATTCCTGCGGCACATCGCGGATGCCCAGGTACGTCAGGCGTATGGGCGCTGCGATGGCGAAGACCACCGTCGAGATCAGCCCGGGCACCACGCCCAGACCGAACAGCGTCAGTGTCGGAATCAGGTAAACGAAGGTGGGAACGGTCTGCATCAGGTCGAGCAGCGGCCGGATGATTGTGTAGAACAGCGGCTTGTGCGCGGCAATGATGCCCAGCGGCACGCCGATGACGACGCAGACCAGAGTGGCGAACAGCACCTGCGCGAGGGTTTCCATGGTTTCCTGCCAGTAATGCAGGTTGAGAATCAGCAGAAACGACAGGATGACGAAAACGGTCAGGCCCCACTTGCGCTGAATAAAATGCGCGAGCGCGGCAATAAGGCCGATCAATACAAACGGGTTGAACCAGGTCAGGGCAAAGGTGAACCCGTGGATCATCATTTCCAGTGTCGAGGCTATCGCGTCGAAGTAGTCGGCGCCGTTGGCCGTCAACCAGTCGACGAATGCGGCGATGTACTCGCCCAGAGGGATTTTTTGATCAGTCAGCATGATGTCGGGTGTCCGCTTGCGGAAGGTGAAGAGGGCAACAGGCGGGACGGGCCCGCCTGCTGTCGGCTTACTGGGTCAACTTGGCCTTGGCTGCCTCCAGGCCTGGTTTGCCATCCACGGTGGTCACGCCTGCCAGCCAGGTGTCGAGCACTTGCGGGTTTTTCTTGATCCACGCCTTGGCGGCGGCATCAGGCTTGGTCTTGTCATCCAGCACATTGCCCATCAGGGTGCTTTCCATTTCCAGCGTGAAGGACAGGTTCTTGAGCAACTGGCCTACGTTGCTGCATTCCTGACTGTAGCCTTTGCGGGTGTTGGTGTAGATAGTCGCCTGGCCATAGTTGGGGCCGAAAAAGTCATCGCCGCCGGTAAGATATTTCATCTTGAAGCGTGTGTTCATCGGGTGCGGTTCCCAGCCCAGGAACACCACATCGTTTTTGCGTTTCACGGCGCGATCAACCTGCGAGAGCATGGCCGCCTCGCTGGATTCCACCACCTTGAAGCCCGCATCTTTGAGGCCGAAGGCGTTCTTGTCGATCATGCTCTGGATCAGGCGGTTGCCGTCGTTGCCGGGTTCGATACCGTAGATCTTGCCGCCCAGTTCTTTCTTGAATTTGGTGATGTCGGCGAAGTCATGCAGGCCTTTGTCGTAGAGCGCTTGCGGCACGGCCAGGGTGTATTTGGCGTTTTCGAGGTTTGCGCGCACGGTTTCGACAGTGCCGGCTTCGCGATAAGGCTTGATGTCGTTTTCCATGGTCGGCATCCAGTTGCCGAGGAAAACGTCCATGTTCTTGCCATCTGCCAGCGACTTGTAGGTCACCGGTACGGAAATCATGGTGGTCTTGGTCTTGTAACCCAGTGACTCGAGTACGGCGCTGGTCACCGCTGTGGTGACGGTGATGTCAGTCCAGCCTACGTCGGAGAAGTTGACCGTATGACAGGCCTCTGGCTCGGCTGCCTGAGCAAGCACCGGCATACAGAGCGTGGCGGCCAACAGCAACGATTTGGAACCTTTCATGGGGTGGACTCCTGTGAGTTTCTTCTAGTCATCAGCAGGTGAACGCTGACGCGGCTTATGGGTTGGCGAGGCTTTTCGCGAAGCTCCATCACTGCGCCGGGCGATCGAGTCGGACCCGATCATGTAACAGGGAAAATCAAACGCCTACAGGGGGCGTCGTATCCAGTGCAGGAGGCGTCGCATCCAGTGCGCGCAAGGTCGCTTACAGATTCATTGCATCGTACGCGCGCCCGGTTGCAGTGTCGGGACTGCTGAAAAGCGGCCAGTACGTTACACGGTCGCTGCGCAGGTCGGCAGCCGTCGGTTGGCAGGTCGGTGCCTGCGCGAACGCGGTCTTTTGGAGGGGGGTAACGCCGACAAGTTCATTATGGGCTGTGGTCGGGCCATCGCCGCGCCAAAGATGATACGACTTTCGAGCACTGCGCACTTTTTGATCACACGCCTCGATGGCCGCCACCTTTTAGCGCGAAAACCCGCTGGCTGCCTGATTTTTTCACGGTGTGCCTTGAGTAGCACTCGGGGCACGGTCAGCCCCTGAGCGTTTCCCCGTAGTGCTACCGAATTGCTCATCAGGCAGCGCAGCCCGCATGCCTGCGCGTCGCAAACAGACACTCGGGTCGCTGCCGGATAGACACTTCGCGACGTCGTTTTCAGGTGTTATTGAATGCCTGATCAATTTCCGGCATGAGATTTGCGATGTCATCACAAAGCCCTTCAGTGACGAGGGGTATAAGAAGAGCCCGCCCTGAGGCCAACCATAGCCATATGTGAGGAGATAGTGTGATGACATCGTTCAATCAAGGGGCTCAACCCCAGAACCGCGCGCCACAGTCCATCGGCTTTCTGCTGTTGGATAACTTCACCCTGATCTCCCTCGCATCGGCGGTAGAACCTCTTCGCATGGCCAACCAGCTGTCGGGCCGCGAGCTGTATCGCTGGACCACGCTGAGTGTCGATGGCAGCCAGGTCTGGGCCAGCGATGGCTTGCAGATTACCCCGGACGCCGCCATGCACAAGGCCCAGGCGCTCGATACTGTGATTGTCTGCGGCGGTGTCGGCATTCAGCGCACTGTAACCCGTGAGCATGTCAGTTGGCTGCAGAGCCAGGCGCGTCAGTCGCGTCGCCTGGGTGCTGTGTGCACCGGCAGTTGGGCGCTGGCGTGCGCCGGTTTGCTCGATGGTTTCGATTGCAGCGTGCATTGGGAATGCCTGGCTTCAATGCAGGAAGCCTTTCCGCGTGTGTCCATGAGCACCCGGTTGTTCACGCTGGACCGTAACCGCTTCACCAGCTCCGGTGGCACCGCGCCGCTGGACATGATGCTGCACCTGATCAGCCGCGATCATGGCCGTGAGCTGTCGGCGGCGATTTCCGAGATGTTCGTTTATGAGCGCATTCGTAACGAGCAGGACCATCAACGCGTGCCGCTCAAGCACATGCTGGGCACCAATCAGCCGAAATTGCAGGAAATCGTGGCCTTGATGGAGGCCAATCTCGAAGAGCCGATCGACCTTGATGAGCTGGCGGTGTACGTCGCCGTGTCGCGCAGGCAACTGGAGCGGCTGTTCCAGAAATACTTGCACTGCTCGCCGTCGCGTTATTACCTGAAACTGCGCCTGATCCGCGCCCGGCAATTGCTCAAGCAGACACCGATGTCGATCATCGAGGTTGCGTCAGTGTGCGGCTTCGTGTCGACGCCACACTTCTCCAAATGCTACCGCGAATACTTCGGCATTCCGCCGCGCGACGAGCGCGTAGGCTCCAACACCGCGCAACAGGTCGCCATGATGCCAATCCCGCAAGCACTGGTGCTCGCGCCGTTGTCGGGACCGCTCTCGGCGTTGAGCCAGGCGCGTAATGAATCGACGTTTGCGAGTGTGCGGCTTTAATTTGACCGATCTTTGCGCGGGGCCCGCAAAGAGGACGCGGAGCGTCCAGAATGGCGTGCGACGCAGAGCGTCGCACGATAATTGAGATAGTCAGGTTATCGTTTTCGACGCGCTGCGTCGCAAAAGGACGCGGAGCGTCCAGAACGGCATGCGACGCAGAGCGTCGCACGATCGTTGACCCTTAAAGCGCGAAGCGCGACACCATGCTGTTGAGGTCCACGGCCAGGCGGGAAAGCTCGGTGCTGGCTGCGCTGGTCTGGTTGGCGCCGCTGGTAGATTGTGCCGAGAGGTCGCGGATGTTCACCAGGTTGCGGTCCACTTCGCGTGCGACTTGCGCTTGCTCTTCAGCGGCGCTGGCGATGACCATATTGCGTTCGTTGATCTCTTCGACCGCGACATTGATGGTGTTCAGCGCCATGCCCGCGCCTTTGGCGATGTTCAAGGTGGATTCGGCGCGTTCGGTGCTGTTGCGCATCGAGCTTACTGCCTGTTCCGTGCCGCTCTGAATGCTGCCGATCATGCGTTCGATTTCGCTGGTCGATTGCTGCGTGCGGTGTGCCAGGGCGCGCACTTCGTCGGCCACTACCGCAAAACCGCGTCCGGCTTCACCGGCACGTGCAGCTTCGATGGCGGCGTTGAGCGCCAGCAGGTTGGTCTGGTCGGCCAGGCCGCGGATCACGTCCAGCACCTTGCCGATATCACGAGACTCAGTAGCCAGGTTGATGATCAGTTCAGCCGTGCCTTTCACGTCACCGCTCATGCGTTCGATGGCGCTGACGGTTTCCTGAACCAGATCACGACCGTCACCGGCAGAGGTCGCCGCATTGCGAGACGCTTGCGACGTACTGACAGCGTTGCGGGCGACTTCTT
The DNA here is from genome assembly GCF_030209255.1 of Pseudomonas sp. CFBP2511. Lineage (NCBI taxonomy): Bacteria > Pseudomonadati > Pseudomonadota > Gammaproteobacteria > Pseudomonadales > Pseudomonadaceae > Pseudomonas > Pseudomonas sp. CFBP2511. Next base: position 112,847 of record NZ_JARVSI010000019.1, read on the forward strand.
CCACGGCGCTGGTCATTTCGTTGACCGCAGTGGCAGCCTGCTCGATTTCGTTGTTCTGCTGCACCAGCCCACGTGCACTTTCGTCGGTAACGGCATTCAGCTCTTCGGCCGCCGAGGCCAGTTGCGTGGCCGAACCGGAAATGCCCTGCAGCGTGTCGCGCAGCTTGTCCTGCATGGTTTTCATGGCCAGCAGTAAACGACCGGCTTCGTCGCTGCCATCAATCTGGATCGGCTGGGTCAGGTTACCTTTCGCGATGGTTTCCGCCGCATGCAGCGCCGTGGCGATCGGCGTGGTAATGCTTTTGATCAGCATCCAGGCAAACACGATGGTGAGCAGCGTGGCAGCTATGAGCAGCCCGATGACCATATTGAATGCCGAGTCGTACTCGCGGGAAGCATCCTTTTTGACCTGGTTCAATTGAGCAGTATTGATCTCTACCAGCTTGCCGAGCACGACGTTCATCTGATCGGAGTTGCTGAGCAGTTCGTTGTTGAGCAGGCTCTGCAGCTCTTCGATTTTGTTGGCGCGGGTCAGCGCCTTCAGGCGCTCTTCAAGCTGGCGATACTGCCCAAGCAGTTGCACGTACTGGCCGTAAAGATTGCGCTCGTCGGGGTCGCTGATCAGCTTCTCGTAAATCGCCTGAGCGTCGGTGATCTGCTTGTTGCGCATCGCCAGCAGGTCGATGGTCTTCTGCTGGGTTTCCGGGTCGCGGTTGACCAGCAATCGGTAAGACAACACGCGCAAACGGATACTGACTTCTGCGAATCGATCGAGGCTTTTGATACTGGGCACATTGCCGTTGGCCAGGTCTTCAGTCGCGCCACGGATCTTGTTCATCTGGGACAGGGCGAATACACCGAGGATCAGCATGAGTGTGCCGATGATGGCGAATCCAAGAAACGCTCGGGGCGCGATGTTCATATTTCGCAGGGACATAGAAAGCTTCCAGGGTAGGTACGCGGTCCATGCGATTTAACGGTGAAGGGAATGCAGTGAATGGCTGCCTATCGGTCATGCGACTAACGTCTTGAGTTAGTAGGCACTAAATATTGACGACTTATTACTGACGGTTATTTTGGGATATGGCAAAAATCCGCGCAAACCCTTGAAAACACGGCGTTGAGGGCAGTCAGGGTGATATCATTTTGCTCATTGGCTGTGCGCATTTGTCGCAGTTCGGGGCGGTCTGACGAACAGCAGGAACCGGATTCCGAATACGTAGTCACAAGCCCCCTACGCGTTTACGTTATCGACATGTCAATGTCATGACAGATCGGTATCAAAGCCTGAGCGCTGGCATGCGCAGCGACTTTTCTTTATCGTACGCGCCCGTTGAAATTTGCTCGAGAAATCAAAATGTTGGAAGCCTCCCTTAGCCAATTGGAACAACTTGTCGGTGACCTGGTGCAGCAAAACCAGACCCTGCAGGACACGAATGCACAGCTCGGCGCCGAGCTGGCAAAAGCCAAGGACGAGAACGAGAACTTGCAACTGAGCCTGATGGAGCAGGAAGAAAAGCAGGGCAGTACCGCCGCCCGTATCCAGGCACTGGTTGACCGCGCGACCAGCGCAAGTGCTGTTGGCGCATGAACGTCGATGGCAACGGTGTAACCGTTCTTTCAATTCTGGGTAATGAGTACTCGGTCAAGGCCCCGGCTGGCGAAGACCTGACTCTCATGAAGGCCGCCGCGATGCTCAATGCGTCGCTGGCCGACACCAAGCGCAAATACCCGACATTGATCGGCGACCGTTTGCTGGTCCTGGCAGCCCTGAATCTCTGCTCGCAGCAGATCGAGCTTGAGCAACTGCACAAGGTCGAATTGAAGCGTTACCGCGAGCAGGTCGATGCCACGGTGGATGTGATCGCCAAGACCATTTCCCAGGGCTGAGCCCAGGTCGCTCCCACAAGGCTTATGCCGAGTGCTGAGGCGTGTGTCGTGCCAATGCACACGCGAGAAGCAGTTGCCATCAGAACGAATGCGACTGCTTGCGCCTGCGCCACTGCCCCAGTGATTCTGCCAGTCGCAAGGGGCTGTCGATCTGCTGGCGGCGGGCGTGGCTGAACAGAATCAACGCCAGCTCTGCGGTGACCAGTGCATCGGCGCTGGCGTTGTGGCGTTCTTCGGCGTGCAGGCCAAAAAACTGCGTCCAGTCGTCCAGCCCGGCGTGCCGCAGGTTGGCCTGTTCGCAGAGCATCGGGGCTATTTCGGCGGCGTCGAAAAACGCATGCTGCAAACGGTAGTCCAGGCTTTCTTTCAGCGCACGCGCCAGCATGTGCTGATCGAATGGTGCATGAAAGCCCAGAATCGGGCTGTCGCCGACAAACTCCATGAAATCCAGCAACGCCTCGACCGGCTCGCTGCCCGCTGCAATCGCACTGGGTGCCAGCCCATGAATCAGCACGGCCGGGCTGAGCTTGTGATCGACGCGCAACAGCGTGCGCTCGAACTGCTGGCCCAGATCGATGGCTCCGTCCTCAATCACAACCGCTCCGATGGACAGCACCTGATCGCGGTTCATGTTCAGCCCGCTGGTTTCCAGGTCCAGCACCACCCAGCGCTGTTGGCGCAGCGGTTTGTCGCTGAGCTTCGCGCAGACCGGCAATTGCTTGATCCGCTTCAGTTGATGAGCGTCCAAAGGGACCTTTTTCGGACGTGGCTTCAACCACTCGAACAGGTTCATAGCTGATAACGCATGGTCAGGCTCATCTGCAATCGCTGCGCCTGACGAAACGATTCACGCAGAATGCGTCGGTCCAGGTGGTTGAGTGTGTCCGGGTCGATGCGGTTGGAGTAGGCGAGGTTCTGGCGACTCTGCAATTGGTGTTGCTGCATACGGGTCTGCTGAATGAAGTGATAAGCCTCCTCGTAGGCGGCACCGTCCAGCGGGTCGATGACTTCGCGCTCGACCAGTTGCCGCAAGCGTTCCTGAGTATTGTTGACGCCGATACCGTTGGCCAGCGCCAACAGGCGCGCACCGTCGACAAAGGGCGTCAGACCTTCGGTCTTGAGGTCCAGGGTGTCTTTCTCGCTGCCTTTGCGCGCCAGTACGAAATCCTTGAAGCGGCCCACCGGCGGCCGTTGACGCAGGGCGTTCTCGGCCATCATGCGCTGGAACAGCCGATTGTCTGCCACCTGATCGAGAATGCCGCGGCGCAATTGCTCACCGCCGCTCTCATCGCCCCAGACCACGCGCAGGTCGAAGTAGATGCTCGATGCCAGCAGGTTCTCCGGGGTGGCCTCGCGAATAAAGGCCGAGAAGCGCCTCGACCATTCAAGTCGCGACAGGCACAAATCAGGGTTGCCGGCCATGATATTGCCCTTGCACAGCGTAAAACCGCACTGCGCCAGGCTCTGATTGATGCGTTCGGCAATGGGTAGCAGCAGTGTGCGGATCTGCTCTGCCTCTGTGGCATCGCTGGCTTCAAACAGAATGCCGTTGTCCTGATCAGTATGCAGCGTCTGTTCGCGTCGGCCCTCGCTGCCGAAACACAGCCAGCTGAACGGCACGCCGGGGTCGCCTTTTTCCGCGAGCGTCAGTTCGATCACCCGACACACCGTGTGATCATTGAGCAAGGTAATGATCTGGGTAATCTGCGTGGACGAGGCGCCGTGCGCGAGCATGCGATCAACCAGCTGGACGATATCGCCCCTCAAACCGGCAAGCGCTTCGATGCGCGGCGCATTGCGGATGGTGCGCGCCAGATGCACCAAATCGACCCGTTGCAGGGAGAACAGATCCCGCTCCGACACCACACCGCACAACCTCCCGTCTCTGACCAGGCACACATGGGCGATATGACGCCCGGTCATGGCAATGGCTGCGTCGAACGCGCTGGCGTCCGGGCTCAGGTGAAACGGTGAGGGGCTCATGGTGTTTTTGACCGGCGCGCTGAAATCGGCATTCACATCGGCAACCGCTTCACGCAGGTCGCGCAGGGTGAAAATACCCAACGGCGCTTGCTGCTCATCGACGATCACGATGCTGCCTACTTGCTGTTCATGCATCAGTTTTACCGCATCGCGCATCGGCATGTCGGGGCTGCACATCACCGGATGACGCATGGCCAGCTCGCCCAGGCGCGTGTTCAGCGAATACTGCGTACCAAGGGTTTCGGCGGCGCGCTGCTGGACCTGCTGGTTGACCTGATCCAACAGGCTGCTGACCCCGCGCAGGGCGAAGTCGCGAAATGTCGTGGACAGCGCGAACAGCTTGATGAAAGCCTGCTTGTTCAGTTGCAGGCAGAAGGTGTCTTCGGCGGCCAGATGCTCGGTGCGCGTGGCACGCTCACCCAGCAGGGCGGCGAGCGGGAAGCACTCGCCCGTGGTAATTTCGAAGGTGGTTTCGGTGCCTCTTTTCGCGGAATGAGGACGTTCACCGACGATTCGCCCCTGTTTGACGATGTAAAAGTGTTCTACTGGCCCATCGCCGGGCTTTATGATGCTCTCGTCTGCCGCATAAAACCTGAGCTGACACTGCTCGACGAGATACGCCAGATGAGCGTTTTCCATCTGGTTGAAAGGCGGGAATTTTTGCAGGAACTGCATGGTGCCGTGTATGTTCTGCAGCACGGCTGTCTTGCCTGCCTGGGTGAACGCATCTGCCTTGCTCATGGCCTGTTCCGCACTCTTGTTATTGGTGCTCATGGTCGGCCGCTTGTAGCCAGGTGCCCATTGGACGTAAGTCTTACGCCTGAGGCGATTGGCAAAGTGATGGTGATTGCTGGAACCGATTTGACGAGCGCAATGGACTGCGAGCGAAGACTGGCCGGGATGCCGACGAACTGCATCGCAGATTTGACAGAATCTGCTGTCGGATAGTCCAGGGAACGATGAGATTGCAATGATTGACCAAGATATTTTGAGCGACGATGAGCGCAATGCCCTCCATGAGGTCATGCTCTCGCCTGATCGCGGCGCACCGCAACGGGTCCTGATCGTTGATGACGACAGTGACGCGCGCGAGCTGCTGGCCGAGATTCTGAGTCTCAATGACATCAGTTGCATGACTGCGCCCGGTGGTGACAGCGCCCTCAAAATGATTCAGACGCGCCAGTCTATAGGCCTGTTGATCACCGATTTGCGCATGGCGCCTTTCGACGGTCTTGACCTGATCCGCAAGGTCCGCGAGTCGGACCGCGCCGAGTTGCCCATCATCATCGTTTCCGGCGACGCCAACGTGCGCGACGCCATCGACGCCATGCACCTGAGCGTGGTGGACTTCCTGCTCAAGCCGTTGAACACCAAACAACTGGTGAAGCTGGTGAAGCGTGAGCTGGGAATGAGTTGAAGCATTCGTCGTACAGCTGAATGACCAGCGTGCCGATCCCGGCATTGGCCCGCTGATCATGGGCCAGTCACCCCGTCTTCACGGCGGCGGAAACTGCGCTGCGGTGCGCTGACCGTCGACATTGGAGAGCTTCTGCCAACGCAGCAGGTTACGCCAGCCAACCACGGTTGAATCCCGCGCTCGCTCACGAACGATCAACACCAGTGGTCGCCACGTTTCTTTGGTCAGCAAAATATCGTCAATGGCCTGCTGGGCCTTTTCCGCTGCCTGCACATCCCCGCGCTGCAAAGCGAGTGCCTGAATACCGCGATAGCCGTCTATCTCGGCGCCTGCCCGGCCTTTCATCGAGTAATTGACGTTGTACTGGCAATACTTGCTGTCCTTGCCCAGACGCTTGATCGTCGCCTCGAAAGCGTCAAGGTGCATGGCCGCGCGCAGGCGGTTGTCCGGGGTGTTTTTGTTGCCTGTTTCATCCGGCTCCAGTGTTTCGATGCAACGCATCAACCACAGGTCGCGGTTGGCGGTGATTTCGGCCTGCATGTCGCGCGGCGTGGAGTAATGTCGGTCCAGATCGGCGTCCTGTTTGTCGCCAATCAGGAAGGGCGATATTTCGTTCTTTTCCAGTGCCCAGGCCAGGTCCCGGGACATGCCCAGTTGCAAACCCAGCCCCTGACCCTGAACCCCATGGTTGGCACCTTTTTCTGCTGGCGTGGCCGAGCTGGCAATCGGCGCGAAGTTCAGGTTGGCGGTGACCCCCATCCGTTGCTGAGCGGTGTCACCCTTGGCGCCGACAACGCTGATGAATCCGCCGGTTTCCGTGCGTGTTTCCTTGATTCGATCCGCTTCGACGTACACCGAGGGTTCCGGCGTCAGGGTTTGAGAGGCGTGACTGGCGCCATCCTTGAAACGTACCGCCGGGACGCGCAGTGCCACACGCGCCGCGACGTTGCGGGTGCTGGACGTCGCATCGATCTGGCTGACAGAGACCTCCGGGTTACGCGCCAGTATGGCTTCCAGCGGCCCGGCGTAACGCTGGCCCTTTTGCGGATCGATGATGTCCCAGCGCACCATGCTGTCCAGCGCGGTCAGCATGTTGCCGCGCATTTCATCGTCCTTGTGTCGGGTGCGAAAAAAGCGCATGAGGGTCGAGCTGGTTTGAGTTTCCTGAGCGGTAAAGCGGCCAGTGAGCGCAGCCTGTATCGCCACACCCTCTGCAACCGCACTTCCTGCCGCTACACCGATGGTGGCTTCGGCGGCTTCGGTTCGTGCTTTGCCGAAGGACATTTCCATGCCCAGAATCGGCATGAACAGCTGGGCAAACGCTTCGTCACTGCGAGATTTCTCTGCCGAAAAGATCGGTGACACGATGGGCGATATCAAGCTGTAGGGCAGCGACGGCAAGCCTACGCCCAGCGTGCCTCCGCCGCCCAGTCGCAGCCGGTCGCGCAGGCGGCTTTCAAGAATGAACGGCTTGAAAAACGTCACGATGTCGCTTTTCTCGCTCAAGTGCCGGGTTTTCAGCAGCTTTATCGCTGCGCTCAAGTCCTGATCAAGCACCTCTTCAACAGACTCAGCAGGTTGCAGCGCTGGCGGCAATACCTCGCGCAGGTGCTCATCGACACGATTGAGGGCTTCGTAGACCGACAGCTTGCTGTTGGCCAGTTCGCTGTACAGCTGCGGCAGTTCGATGTGCTGAGCTTTGTGCAGTACGTTGACTGCGCGCTTGCCATTCGCGTCCGGCTTATCCCATATCTGTGATAGCCGCTGCTGCTGAACGCGGGCCTTGAGCAGGCTTTGCATCGATTTGCCATCGCGCTTTTTGAGCGTCACCTGCGACAGGTGAGTGCCTTTCTTCTCCAGAGATTTAAGGTGATCGAGCATGGCGTGGGCTGCCGAGATTTCAAGTTGCAGTCCCGGTGCGCGCTTGGCGTTTTTCAGCGTTTCTTCCAGCATGCTGATACGCGCGGAAATAACCTGATCAACCTGCTTTCTGGGTGATTGCAGGCCCATGCTTTCGCCCACCGAGTAGGCCCGATCCAGCGTCGATTTGGCAAAGGGTGTCTTGTTCAGCGTGGGGACCAGGCGGCGTGGCAACGAGCTTTTCGTCGGTGCCGTTGCTGTTGCTTGCTCCGGGGTATTGGCCGCCACAGCGCGCATGACCCATTCCATCGTCGCTTTCTTCAGGCGCTGGTCATGTTGCGCATAGGGCGTGCCGGGAGCGTTGCTGAAATAACCGTTACGAACCGCGTTGAAAGCGGCGTGATCGACATCGTCGAACGACTTCTCGTCTCCATCCAGTTTGCTGCGTGCCACCTGTTTGGCGGTTTGCAGCCATGCCTTGACCTTGCCGTCGGGCTCTTTCTGCTGCGCTTCATCGGCATTCCAGAACACCCGCAAAGGCTTGGCCCGCTCGGCCACTATCGGTGCAGTGCCGTCGCTGGAGAGCACTTGCAGCATTTCCATGCCACGCGGCACATTTGCCAGTTTTCGACAGAGGTCGAGCGCGTCCCGCTGGACGCTGTTGTTGTTGTTGTTGTTGTTGTTGTTGTTGTTGGCGCTGCGGGTCCTGACCGACTTCGACATCTCCTCGGCAACGCGAGGCCAATATTCCAGTGGGTGCTGGTTCAGCAAGTCGAGCACGCGGTTGGCGCGCGTGGCGTCATTGCCCGTCACGTCTGCCAGCGCCGACGTCACCACCTCGATAACCGCAAAAGCTGGCAGCGGTGTGGGTGGCGGCGTGCCTTGCAGGCGATCGCCGATACGTTGCAGGGCCGCTTGAATTTCGTCCGCGCCGGTTGCTGCAAAAGCGTGCGCTTCACCGATCTGACTGGCGAGGTACTGCTCGCGAACGTTCTTGAGCGCGGTTTTGTCGATTCGTTCCTGAGCTTGGTCCTCTGCAGGCGCGGCGACCTGTTCTGATGCGGGTAGTTTCTGATCAAGTGTCTTGAGTGCAAAGCGCTCATCATTGACGATCGCGATTCGCTGATGAATCTCGCCCAGCTCGTCGTTCAGGCGAGCAACATCGGCATCGACCCGCACCAGTTTTTTTGCCAGCTGCTGATGCGTTTGCATGGCCTGCGAACGCGCTGCAAGCGTCTGCCCAATGGCGGTGTCCAGTCTGTCGGCTTCGTCTGACCCTTCGGGCGTTTCCTGTCGCTGGGCGCGCAAGGCAGAAAGCTGCGTGTTGGCTTGCGCGGCCGTGTGCTCGGCAGCGGTCATGTCGTGATCGAGTGAAATCAGCTCACGAGTCTGCGCCACCTTGAGTTGCAGTTCGATTTCGATAGCAGCGTGCCGGTCGGCGAAACGGACATCCACCGCCTGCATGCGTGTGCGCAACTCGCTCAGCCACTGCTGAGAAAACTCGGCTTTCTGTTCAACCTGATCCTGCCCTTCACTCAGCGCGCCCAGTTGCAACACCTCTGTACCCTGAATCAGCTCACGAAGTTGCTGACTGGCCAGGCGGGTGGTGGAGTCGGCTTGTTGAACGCGAGCCCTGGCATGGTCCAGTCGTTCGGTCGACGAGGGCGGGGTGGCCTGTTCGAGCGATTCAAGATGCTCACGCGCAGCGACCAGTGCGTGGGTGGCTGTGGCGAGCACCTTGCTCTGGTGATCGAGCCGGGTGCTCAGCTCTTTCACCGCCGCTGCGATGGTTTCAGGGCTTTGCTGTGAGTTGATCTTGATCTTGATCTTGGTCTTGGCGTTGCTGCCATTGCTTGCGACTTCGCGCAGCGGGGCAGGCTTTAGCCACGGAAAAACCTTGGTGGTAATACGCCTTACCGTTGAAGGGGCGGGACGCTCCCAGAGAGACGTCGGTGCCGCCTTCAGATGGGTCAGCGCCGACTCCACCATGCGCTGCAGTTCATGCGCTTCCTTGAGCAACGGATCATGACTCTCCTCGTTCGATACCTGCTCACCTTCCTCCGGAATCCCGCTGCGCAGGGGCCGGTTGAGAGTACGACCGGTGCCGGGAATACCAAGACTGAAATTGGTCTGACGTTCGGAAAGTTTGCCAGCGATGCGCGTCTTCAGCCCGTGTGCTTGCTGAACACCTGGCGCTGATTTAGGCGCCGCAGGATTGGCGACGGGGGGAGGCTCAGTCGCTCTTGCCGTGACAGGCGGCGGTGCCGGCTGCGACGAAGAGCCTGTTTCCAGAGGTACAACCGGGGTAGCAGAACGAGTATTGATTCTTAAGGTCATGAGCGGGCTCCATCGGCTCAGATATCAAGTTCGACAGATCAATACAGGTGGTGGTAGTAATCGACACTGCGCATTCGGTGGTGCGTAAAACGTGTTCGAAGGGCTGTCGCGGCGGAAGGCGACACTTCTTCAAACTGCCTGGGCGGCACGGGGAGGCGTGTTTGCTTGGGGGCAGAACGGGGGCTACGTTGCTGACTCGCGGTTTGCGTCCTTTGGTGGGTCAGCTGTGGCAGGTGCCTGAAACGTTTCCCTGCCTGAGCGGGAGGTTTTCGGACCTGTCTGGATGGGTGGTCGAAATATGGATTCGGTTCCGGTTTTTTATTTTGATGAGCGTAGAGATGCCGGGAATTCAATGGGTGGCAGGCTGATCACCGATGCAGTCGGGTACATTCGGGCCGATGGGGATCATTCCGGCATAGACCATGCCTGACCCACCACCCCAAGACATTGGCCCACCTGCCGACTCCAGATCATGAATCTCGGTTTCCGAGATCAGTTCGCCAGTGCGGTGATCGTAGAGACGAAAAAATGCAGGATAGCCCCACCAAGGGAGCCATTCCCGAGGTACGCCTTCGTTCGGGTCGGGCATTGTGTGAAACATCATGGGCAAAACCCAAAATGGCTTGAAAAGCTCTACGCGATAACATCCGCCAGGGCTAATGTAGGGGTCACTCAAGCGTTCGGCCAAGCCTATTTCCCACCACTCCGACGCAGCCCATATGCTGCCTGCAATGGTGATGTAGGCTGCAAGAAAGATGATGCGCTTCGATGGCGACTTCATTCTTGAGGCGCAGCACGTGTAGCTGGGCGGTCCCCCCTACAGTCAGGGACATTCGGGCCGATGGGGATCATTCCTGCGTAGACCATCCCTGACCCACCACCCCAAGACATTGGCCCGCCTGCCGACTCCAGATCATAAATCTCGGTTTCCGAGATCAATTTGCCAGTGCGGTGATCGTAGAGACGGAAAAATGCAGGGTAGCCCCACCAAGGAAGCCATTTCGGTGAATGATCTTTATAGGGGTTGGCTTTTCTATGAAACATCATGGGCAAAATCCAGAACGGCTTGAACGTTTCAACTCGATAGCATCCACCCGGACTGATATCAGGTTCGTTCAGGCTTTCCGCCAAGCCCTTTTCCCAGTACTCCGAAGCAGCCCATAGGCTTCCAGCGGTCGTGATGAAGGTTGCAAGAAAGATGATGTGTGTCGATGGCGACTTCATTTTTGGTTCGTGACATGTGAAGAGCGATCACCGATGCAATCAGAGACGTTCGGCCCGATTAGGATCATTCCTGCGTAGACGAAACCCGACTCTTCTCCCCAATCTATTCCCCATCCTGCTGTTTCAAGGTCATAAATCTTGTTTTCTGAAATTAGTTCACCGTTGCGATTGTCATACAGCCGATAGAAGCCAGGGTAGCCCCACAACGGGAACCATTTTGGCGGTACGTCTTCGTCAGGATGAGGCTTGCGATGAAACATATTCGGCAGTACCCAGAATGGTTTAAATGTTTCGAGTCGGTAGCAGCCATCAGGGCTGACGATCGGGTCACCTGACCTTTCCGCCAAGCCTTTTTCCCACCATTGCGACGCGGCCCACAGGCTGAGTGCGATAAGAAAATAGGCAGAAAGGAATTGGATTTTTCTCGCGCTTATTTTCAAATGGGAATTTCCAGATCAATGAATGGGTCGGCTTTTTTCCATAACACATCCGAATAGATAAAGAAGTCTCCGCCGTTACTTGTATTATCCCTGTATTTTCGAAAGTGATTATTGGCTATGGCCGCAAATGGCCCCTCTTTCAGGCGTATGATTAAGTTTCCTTGTGGCGTCACAGCTATAACGGTTTCTGCTTTCGTCAGCACACGGTCCTCTGTCCATGTGCCCAAGTATTGAAAGCCGTTGAAGTCGTAGTGATCGCGAATGTAAAAACCTAAGTGCTCGACTCTGAAATAATGCTGCGCTTGCTGAGTAATAGGGTGTTCTTTGGTAAAAACCTCCCCCACGACACCAACCTTGAGTGTCGCGGTGCCTAAAGCTCCGTACATGTCATCCAGTGCATCCCATGCTCCACCAAACTCGGTAAAATTTACCTGAGAGGATACGTCTATTTGTCGGGCGGTCATAAGCGTGGAACCCAGCTTAAACGGAGCGCTTCCATGCCATCCCTGCTTTTTCAAAAGCTTTTTTAACCGCAAAAGCGCATTGGGCGTAGTCAATCTGGACTCCGCCACGGCTATTGCGGTTCGACAGCGCTCAAACTGCATTGCCCACTCCATTTTCACTATGTCTTCATCGCATTGCTCAGGAGATAAGCTCATCGGATCAGGCTGTGTTTCCGGCTTTTTCCAATCCGCCGGCATCTCCCACCCCGGGCTATCAAACCATCGTTGCATCAACGCCGCAGCGATATCCCAGCCCATGTTGCGCATGGCGCCCGGGATGCGGGACAGGGCGAGGTTTTCGATGATGACTTGCTTGGGTGGCGTGTCCAAGGGTGCATAGGTGCGTGACACACCCTGTGGCAGGGCAAAGTAGGTATCGGGACCGACGGCATTGGTGCGCTGGAAATCATTCAGGGACATGTTCAGTTACTCCATCACAGGCCAAGGGGCGGAGGCGGCAAACTGCAGGGTCGAGGGGCTTGAGCTGCCATGTTTGCGGCTGTGGCCGTGCTCATCGAGGGTGCCGCGAGCCGTGCATTGGTTATGTTCCAGCAGCACATAATCCAGATGCCCAAGGCGATTGCGTTGGTGGGTGAGCATTTGAAAACGCTCGTCACACACGATTCGGCTTTGTCTGGAAGTCGACGAAGTGTAGGACTGAGCAAGCACGACGGGGGTATATGCCCGTTTCATTGGCGGGGTAACGGGTATGGGTTCGGAAGAGGATTCTCTTTCGACCAGGAAAAAGTTCTGTTGGCAAGAGACCAGTCGTGCACCGCAGGTTGTCAGGTCGCCTTCAAGCGCCAGTGGTTGGCCTTCTACGAGGTAGTCGTTCTGCCCGCTGATTATCTTGGTAGGGCCATGCAGCGGACAAATAACATCACACCCGACATGCGCCGTGGGGAACCCATCAATAATATGGCTTTCGGAGCCTGTCATGACGTGTCCTCCATGATCCGTCATGTCACCTACAACAATTGCCAATCGGTTCATGCAACTCTCCTTGAGCAGAACTGAAGTCATGGCCACTATTAACGCTCATCAATTTAAACGGCGTTGTTTAAGGGGGATGACTTTTGTTAATTCAACAGGAAGAGAGATAGCACTGTGCGTCGTGCGCGGAAATACCTTGTGTTTACGTTTTTATAATTAAAGACTCGACTTACCTATACTGATCAGGTGTCTTACGCGGGGAATGACTTTTTCCCACAAGCGGGATGAAGTTTGTTTTGCTTCTATGATGTATCGAGTTAGAAAGTATCTGGGTCGTTCAAACGAAAAAACGCGATGTTTACTCATCACCTTCCCGAAGAGGCAGCAAGCCGCCTCTCCGGTCCAATGAATGAAATCCTTACACCCGGTTTTTCGCCTTGAACTCGCGACGGCGGCGATGCAGCACCGGCTCGGTGTAGCCGTTGGGCTGTCGCGTGCCTTCTATGACCAGTTCGACGGCCGCCTGGAAGGCGATGTTGCTGTCGAAGTCTGGTGCAAGTGGGCGGTACAGCGGGTCGTTGGCGTTCTGGCGGTCCACGACAGGGGCCATGCGTTTGAGGCTTTCCAGTACCTGCGTTTCGGTGACGATGCCATGCCGCAGCCAGTTGGCCATGTGCTGGCTGGAGATGCGCAGCGTGGCGCGGTCTTCCATCAGGCCGATGTCGTTAATGTCGGGGACTTTCGAGCAACCCACGCCCTGATCGATCCAGCGCACCACATAGCCAAGAATGCCCTGGGCGTTGTTGTCCAGTTCGTTCTGGACTTGTTCCGGTGTCCAGTCGGTGTTCGGCGCGAGCGGTAGGGTCAGGATGTCATCCACCGAAGCCTGTTCGCGCTGGGCCAGTTCTGCCTGGCGGGCGAACACATCCACCTTGTGATAGTGCAGAGCGTGCAGCGCAGCCGCGGTGGGTGATGGCACCCAGGCGGTGTTTGCGCCTGCCAGCGGGTGGGCGATTTTCTGCTCCAGCATGGCGGCCATCAGATCGGGCATGGCCCACATGCCCTTGCCGATCTGCGCACGACCTTGCAGGCCGCATTTCAGGCCGATATCGACGTTGGAGTTCTCGTAGGCCGAGATCCATTTTTCAGCTTTCATCTGCGCCTTGCGCACCACCGGGCCTGCTTCCATCGACGTGTGGATTTCGTCACCGGTGCGGTCCAGAAAGCCGGTGTTGATGAACACCACCCGCTCGCTTGCGGCCTGAATGCAGGCCTTGAGGTTGACCGTGGTACGGCGCTCCTCGTCCATGATGCCGACTTTCAGCGTGTTGCGCGGCAAGCCCAGTACCTGCTCGATACGCCCGAACAGCTCGTTGGTGAACGCGGCTTCCTGCGGCCCGTGCATCTTCGGTTTGACGATGTACATCGAGCCGCTGCGGCTGTTGCTGCGTGTGTTATTGCCGTTGAGGTTGTGGATCGCAGCGAGACTGGTCAGCAGGCCATCGAGAATGCCTTCCGGCACTTCGTTGCCATGCTTGTCGAGAATCGCGTCGATGGTCATCAGGTGGCCGACGTTGCGGATGAACAGCAACGAGCGGCCGTGCAGGGTGACTTCGCCACCTTGTGGCGTGGTGTAGACCCGGTCCGGGTTCATGGTGCGGGTGAAGGTTTCGCCGCCCTTGGACACCGATTCAGCCAGATCACCTTTCATCAGGCCCAGCCAGTTGCGGTAAACGACCACTTTGTCGTCGGCATCGACGGCCGCGATGGAGTCTTCGCAGTCCATGATGGTGGTCAGCGCGGCTTCCATGACGATGTCTTTCACGCCTGCCGGATCGGTCTGGCCGACCGGGCTTGCAGCGTCGATCTGCAATTCGAAATGCAGGCCGTTGTGCTTGAACAGCACGGCGAACGGTGCCGAGGCATCGCCTTGAAAACCGACCAGTTGTGCATCGTCGCGCAGGCCGGTGTTGCTGCCGCCCTTGAGGCTGATGACCAGTCTGCCGTCGATCAATTTGTAAGCAGTCGAGTCAACGTGCGAGCCCGCCGCCAGCGGCGCAGCCTGATCAAGAAAGGCGCGGGCGAAGGCGATGACCTTGTCGCCACGCACCTTGTTGTAGCCCTTGCCTTTTTCCGCGCCGCCTTCTTCGCTGATCGCATCGGTGCCGTACAGCGCATCGTACAACGAGCCCCAGCGTGCATTCGATGCGTTGAGCGCGAAGCGTGCGTTCATCACCGGCACGACCAGTTGCGGGCCAGCCATGGTGGCAATTTCTTCGTCGACGTTTTGCGTGGTGATCTGAAAGTCCGCTGCTTCTGGCAGCAGATAGCCGATCTCCTGAAGGAAAGCTTTGTAAGCCGAGGCGTCGTGCGCCTGGCCTGCACGCGACTGGTGCCAGGCATCGATCTGCGCCTGCAATTCATCACGCTGGGCGAGCAGTGCCTTGTTCTTTGGCGCGAGGTCGTGGATCAGTTGGTCCGCACCGGCCCAGAATGCGTCCGCATCGACGCCGGTTCCGGGGGTTGCTTCGTTCTGCACGAAGTCGAACAGGACTCTGGCGACTTGCAGGTCACCGACTTGAACGTACTCAGTCATTGCACTTGCCTCACTCTGCTCAGCAGGGTCGAGCACACTCAGGGAGCGCTCTATCATTGATCTTGGTTTTATGTAGTGATCGCTGCGGGATACTACATCAGCCGCAGTCGTGTGAAAACGTCGCTGGATATGTCATTAAACGACTGAATCCCAACGTCCGTTCACGCCGAGGGTCACGGTGCTTCCAGATTCGCTCAGGATTGTTCCATAAAGCCTGCCAGACGGTACACGATTTGCCACACATCAGGTGGGCTTCAAGCAGGCCTATACTCGTGCGAGCGTCGCAGTTTTCAAATCATCTGCATTGAAAGAGGAATTGACCGTGGATCATCTCGTCGTAACGCTGGTTGCCCCGGACAAACCGGGCCAGGTCGAACGCATTGCCCAATGCATCGCGGAGCACGGTGGCAATTGGCTGGAAAGCCGCATGTCACGCATGGCCGGGCAGTTTGCCGGGATCCTCAAGGTCGGCGTCGAGCCGCAGCAATACGACGACCTGATCAAGGCGCTGAACGCACTGTCAGCCTATGGTATTCGTATGCTGCTGGCCGACAGCGCAGTAGAAACGAGCGACACGACCCAACTGATCAGCATGAAACTGGTCGGCAACGACCGCCCCGGCATCGTGCGCGACATCACCCGATTGCTGGCCGGACAGGGCGTCAACGTCGAACACCTGATCACCGACGTCACCCCGGCCCCCATGAGCAGCGAACTGCTGTTCCACGCCGATGCAGTGCTGGGCGTGCCAGTGGGTTTATCGCTGGATGATCTGCAGGCCGGGCTTGAGACACTGGCTGATGATCTGATGGTGGAGTTGGTGTTGGGTGGTGAGGAGTGATTCCTGAAACTGATTGTGCTCAGGCGCGTTTGGCTTCTTGCTCCGGGACCAGCCTGACCTCTACCCGTTGACCCAGTGCCCTTGCAGCGCTGGCCAGCGTTGCAAGGGTCATCCCCGGATCATTCTGATCCAGAGCGCGGTCTACTGCGGTTCGGCTTGTGTGCATACGCTCGGCGAGAGCCTTTTTGGTAACCTTCTGATGTTTCATGACCTCGGCGATCTGCCAGGAAATAACCCGTTTGAGTGCCGCGGCAGACACCTCCTCCGCAAAGCCTTGCTCGGCAAGAAAGTCATCGAAGTCAGAGCCAATGTGCTGGTTCATTATTTGTTCCTTTTGAGTGCTGCTTTGCGCTGTCTGGCCTTTGTTCATCTCGTTAAAGGATCTTGGCGATCAAATCCCATCAGGCCTTTATAGACTTGAGGTGTACCAAAAAATGTGCACTCCTTAAGCGCTCTTTGAGTATACCCAGGTTATCCAAGTTAACCGTGCACCTGCCTGTGGATAACCTGGGGGAATAGCCCTGCGCGCCCCGCCGGCTGTGGCTCGGCGAAGACTGATCAAAAAACCAACAGTTTCAAGGGCTTGTGCACAGATAAGGTCAGTCTGCCTGTGGATAACCCTTGGAGAACTTCTTGCAGGCCACGGGGGGCGTGGCCTGCATAAATTTGTGTGTTTTTTGATCAGCGGCGGCCGCGGGATTTCAGCCAGATATCCACACTGTAGACAGCCAGCCCCGCCCAGATGAAGGCGAAGGTGATGATGGTGCTGGTGGTCAGGTGTTCGCCGTACAGCAGAACGGCCAGCAGCAGGACCAGAGTGGGTGCAATGTATTGCAGGAAACCCAGTGTCGTGAACGGCAGATGGCGAGCGGCGGCGTTGAAGCACACCAGCGGTATCAGCGTCACCGGGCCTGCCGCAGCGAGCCAGATGGCCTGGGTGGTGGTCCAGAATTCTGCCTGTGCGGTGACGGCCGTCGGGTTGAGCGTTAGCCAGATCAGGGCCAGCGGCACCAGCATCCAGGTTTCCACGACCAGGCCGGGCAGGGCGGCGACCGGGGCTTTTTTGCGGATCAGGCCGTAGAAAGCGAACGTCAGTGCGAGCGCCAGTGATATCCACGGCAGGCTGCCAACGTGCCAGACCTGCTGCGCGACGCCCGTTGCAGCCAGAACGACTGCGACCCATTGCAGACGCCTGAGCCGTTCGCCCAGCAGCAACATGCCCAGCAACACGTTGACCAGCGGGTTGATGTAGTACCCAAGGCTTGCCTCAAGCATGCGGCCGTTGTTCACGGCCCACACGTAGACGATCCAGTTGGCGGCAATCAGGGTGCCGCTCAGCGCGAGCACGGCCAGCCGTTGCGGGTTGTTGCGCAGGTCACGCCACCAGCCGGGGTGTTTCCAGAACATCAGCACGATCAAGCCGAAGAGCGCCGACCACAGCGCACGATGGATGATGATCTCGATGGCTGGAACGGCGGCAATGGCTTTGAAATACAGGGGGAACAGGCCCCAGATGGTGTAAGCACTCAGGCCCAGAATGTATCCGCGGCGTGGATTGGCAGCTTGCATGGAGCGTCCCTTTTAATGCAGAAATTTCCGGTTTTATTGTGGAGTGATGCGGTTGATGGTTTTGATCGTACTCACGCTGGAGCGTCGCACGATAACCGGGGTTATCGTGCCTCACGTTCTACAAATCAAAACAGTTTCAGCGGCTCTTCATTCAGTGCGGCCATCTGCTCGCGCAGGGCCAGGATGTGGTCGCCCCAGTAACGCTCGGTGCCGAACCACGGGAAACTGTGGGGGAAGGCCGGGTCATCCCAGCGGCGGGCCAGCCAGGCGCTGTAATGCATCAGGCGCAAGGCACGCAGCGGTTCGATGAGGGCCAGTTCGCGTGGGTCGAAATCGTGAAACTCGTTGTAACCGTCCATCAATTCGGAGAGCTGGCCGAGGCGTTCCTGGCGGTCGCCGGCGAGCATCATCCAGATATCCTGGACCGCTGGACCAAGACGGCAATCGTCCAGGTCGACGATGTGGAACATTTCGTCGCGGCACATCATATTGCCGGGGTGGCAGTCGCCATGCATGCGGATGTTGGTGTGCGGTGTGGCAGCGTAAACGTCCTCTACGCGCTTGAGCAGATCGCGGGCCACCGACTCGTAGGCCGGTAACAGGCTGCGCGGAATGCAGTTGTTTTCCAGCAGGTAATTGACCGAGTCATTGCCGAAGTTCTTCACGCCCAGCGCTTCGCGATGTGCGAACGGTTTGGTCGAGCCGACCGCATGGATACGCCCCAGCAACTGACCCAGGCGATACAACTGATCAAGATTGCCCGGCTCCGGCGCGCGTCCGCCCCTGCGCGGGAATAGCGTGAAACGAAAGCCGGCGTGCTCGAACAGGGTTTCGCCGTTGTGCACCATGGGCGCGACCACGGGCACTTCGACGTCCACCAGTTCGAACGTGAAGCTGTGCTCTTCGAGAATGGCCTCGTTGGTCCAGCGCTGCGGGCGATAGAACTTGGCGATCAGCGGCTGACCGTCTTCGATACCGACCTGATACACGCGGTTTTCGTAGCTGTTGAGTGCCAGGATGCGGGCATCGCTGAGAAAACCGATGCTTTCGACGGCATCGAGAACCAGATCGGGAGTAAGTGTTGCAAACGGGTGAGCCATGACTACTCCTGCGCGCAGCAGGTTGCCGCGTCGGACCGCTGATGGTAACGCAGACCGGTCCCGGTTCGCCAAACCCCTGATGTTTAAAGTGCCCAAGGGTCGAGTTGTCACCAAACGGTCATCACCCGGACGCGGTTTAGCCATGTTCGCCACATAGAGTTGCTGTCAATGAGATCGATCTCAAAGCGAGCCGCCATGACCGATTTGAAAGATGTTGCACGCCTGGCCGGCGTTTCCCGAGCCACCGCTGCACGCGCGTTCGCAAGCCCCAAGGTGGTACGTATCGAGACCCGTGAGCGCGTGTTCGCCGCTGCCCGTGAACTGGGTTTTCGACCCAACCGGTTGGGCAGGCAGTTACGCTTGCAAACCACCAATCTGATTGGCGTCATCGTGCCAAACCTGCTCAACCCGGTGTTTGCCGAGCAGTTTCAGGCCATGGAACGGGCGGCCCGTGCGCGAGGCTACAACCTGTTGCTGGCGACCACCGACTACAGCGCCGAACGTGAAAGCGCCGTGGTTGAAGAGCTGCTGCGCCAGCGGGTCGACGGGTTGGTGCTGACGGTGACGGACGCCGAGCATAACCGTGTGCTGGAGAGTCTGGTCAGTGAGGACACGCCGTTCGTGCTGGCTTATCACCAGACCGACAATGAGGATTACAGCGCCGTGTCTGTGGATAACCGCGCAGGCATGGCACTGGCGACACAGTACCTGATCGATGCCGGCCACCAGCGTATTGCCATGGTTGCCGGCCCGGTCATGCAGTCCGACCGCGCCCGCCTGCGTTACGAAGGCTACCGCGATGCCATGAACGAGCGTGGGCTTGAGGCGCGGCCAGTGATCGAAATGCCGGCACATACCAACGCCGAGTTTGCCGCGCTCGAACCCTTGCTGCGCGGCCCGAACTCACCCAGCGCGTTGGTCTGCTCCAACGATTTGCTGGCCATCAGCCTGATTGCCGAATTGCGCCGCCATGGCTGGGGCGTGCCCGAACGCCTGTCGGTCATCGGCTTTGACGGCATTGCGCTGGGCACTCAGATGCACCCCACGCTGTGCAGTGTGGTTCAGCCCATCGCCGAACTGGCGCACACCGTCATCGAACAATTGCTGGCCCGGATTGCCGGCGCCGCAGCGGCTTCTCATTGTCTGCCGTGCCATATCCGGCCCGGTGAAAGCACCCAGCCCTACCAGGAGATGCTTCATGTTCAGCCTCAGTAAAACCCTCGCGGCGCTGCTGTTATGCAGTGCGGCCAGCCTCGCCCAGGCCGCCGAAACCGCCATCTGCTACAACTGCCCGCCTGAATGGGCCGACTGGGGTACTCAGCTCAAGGCGATTGCCGACAGCACTAGCGTGCAAGTGCCGCTGGACAACAAGAACTCCGGGCAGGCGCTGGCGCAGATCGTTGCCGAGCAGGCGGCACCGGTCGCCGACGTGGTGTATTACGGCGTGACCTTCGGCCTGCAAGCGCAAAAAGCGGGTGTGGTCGACACCTACAAACCCAAACACTGGGACGACATTCCGGCAGGCCTGAAAGACCCGCAGGGGCACTGGTTCGCCATTCATTCGGGCACCCTCGGCATCATGGTCAACGTCGATGCACTGGGCGGTCTGCCCGTGCCGCAGAGCTGGGCAGATTTGCTCAAGCCTGAGTACAAGGGCATGGTCGGTTACCTTGATCCCTCCAGCGCGTTCGTCGGCTACGTTTCCGCCGTGGCAATCAATCAGGCTATGGGCGGCACGCTGGACAACTTCGGCCCGGCCATCGACTACTTCCAGAAACTGGCGAAGAACTCGCCCATCGTGCCCAAGCAAACTGCCTACGCTCGCGTACTGTCAGGCGAGCTGCCGATTCTGGTCGACTATGACTTCAACGCCTATCGCGCCCGCTACAAGGACAAGGCCAACGTCGCCTTCGTGATTCCGAAGGAGGGCACCATCGGCGTTCCCTACGTGATGAGCATGGTTGCCAAAGCGCCGAACCGCGCCAATGCCGAGAAGGTGCTGGATTTCGTCCTGTCTGACGCGGGCCAGGCGCTGTGGGCCAAGGCTTATCTGCGTCCGGTGCGTTCGAAGATGCCTGCCGACGTGGCCGCACAGTTCCTGCCCGACAGTGACTACGCACGTGCCGGTGTGGTGGATTACCAGCGCATGGCCGCCGTGCAGGAAGCCTTCGCCGCACGTTATCTGCGAGAGGTGAAGTAATGCCAGCCTCGCCGGAACACGCGCTGGCTCTGCGCAAGGACGGGTTTTTCAGGCTGCGGCTGCGCCCGACCGCTGCGGTGGCGCTGGCCCCGGCGATGGCGGTATTGCTGGCTTTCTGGCTGCTGCCGTTGACCCATCTGATCCTGCTCGGTGCGCAAGGCACCGATGGCAATGGCAGCGGCTACTGGCAGGTATTGAGCAGTGCTCAGTACCTGGGCAGTCTGGCGCAGACTTGTCTGCTGGCGCTGGTGGTGACGCTTGTGGCGTTGCTGATCGGCGGCATCAGCGGTGTATTTCTGGCCCGTAATCATTTTTTTGGACGTTCTGCGCTGGTGGCACTGCTGACCTTTCCGCTGGCATTTCCCGGCGTGGTGGTCGGCTTTCTGGTGATTCTGCTGGCCGGTCGGCAAGGCATCTTCGCTGCACTCGGTCTGCAACTGGCGGGGGAGCGCTGGGTGTTTGCTTACTCGCTCATCGGTCTGTTCATCGGCTATCTGTACTTTTCGATACCGCGCGTGATCCTCACCGTCATGGCCGCCTGCGAAAGCCTGGACCGCAGCCTTGAAGAAGCCGCGCATTCATTGGGTGCCGGTCACTGGCGGGTGGTGTGCGATGTGATCGTGCCGGGCCTGGCACCGGCTTTGGTGTCCTGCGGGGCGATCTGTTTCGCGACGTCGATGGGCGCATTCGGCACGGCATTCACGCTGGGTACGCGCTTGAATGTCACGCCGGTGGCGATCTACAACGTATTCACCAATTACGCCAACTTCACCGTGGCCGCAGCGCTGTCGGTGATCCTCGGCCTGGTGACCTGGGCGGTGCTGTTGCTGGCCCGGCGCATGGTCGGAAAATCGGGAGTTGCCCTGTGAAACGCTCTCCGTTGTTTGCTGCGCAATTGGCGTTCACGCTGTTGGTCTGCGCGTTCATGCTGGTGCCGGTGGTGCTGTCGCTGCTGGCCGGCGTGACCCGCAATTATTTTCTGGGCCTGTCGAGCGGTTTGACCTTCGACTGGCTGGTACAGGTCTGGCAGGGCTATTCGCCGACGGTCTGGCTGTCGCTGCAATTGGCGGTGGCCTGCGCGATCTGCGTGTGCCTGGTCGGCGTTCCGGCGGCGTATGCGCTGGTACGCATGAACAATCGCTTCAGCCGCGCATTTGAAGAGCTGATGGTGCTGCCGGTCGCCATGCCTGGCCTTGCCAGCGCCCTGGCGTTATTGCTGACCTACGGCCAGTTCGGCAGCTTTCGCAGCAGTTGGCTGTTCATTCTGGTGGGCCACGTGCTGTTCACGTTGCCGTTTCTGGTGCGCCCGGTGATGGCGGTCATGCAGCGTCAGCAGTTGCCGGTGCTCGAGGAGGCCGCGGCCAGTCTTGGGGCCGGGCCGATCAAGCGTTTTTTCAGCGTGGTGGTGCCGAACTGCCGGGCCGGGATTCTGGCCGGTGTGTTGATGGTTGTGACCCTGTCGCTGGGTGAATTCAACCTGACCTGGATGCTCCACACGCCGACGACCAAGACCCTGCCGGTCGGCCTGGCCGACAGTTATGCCTCGGCCCGGCTGGAAGTCGCCAGCGCCTACACCCTTCTTTTTCTGTTGCTGATTGTGCCGCTGCTGATTGCGTTGCAGGCCATCAGCGCGCGTCTTGCCCGTGGAGAGAGCCGATGAGCGGAACCACCATTCGCCTGAAAGGCTGCCGCAAGGCATTTGCCGACGGCACCGTTGCTGTACAGGATTTGCACCTGACCATCGAACCCGGCGAAACGCTGGCGATTCTCGGGCCGTCCGGTTGTGGCAAGACCACCACGTTGCGCCTGATTGCCGGGCTTGAGCGGCCGGACGTCGGGCAGGTGCTGTTCGACGATCAGGACGTCACGCGCCTGCCCATCGAGCGGCGTGACGTGGGCATGGTGTTTCAGAACTATGCGTTGTTTCCCAATCTCGATGTGGCCGGGAATATCGTCTACGGTCTGAAGATTCGCGGCCTGTCGGCTGCCGAGCGCAACAAGCGTTGTGACGAGTTGCTGGAATTGGTCGGCCTGACCGGTCACGGCAATCGTCGCGTTAACGAGCTGTCTGGGGGGCAACGTCAACGGGTTGCGCTGGCCCGTGCACTGGCGCCGCGCCCTCGGGTGCTGTTGCTCGACGAGCCGTTGGCCGCACTGGACGCGCAGTTGCGCGAGCGCTTGCGCAGCGAGCTGGATCAGCTTCTGCGCGGGCTGGGCATCACCTCGGTTTTCGTGACTCATGATCAGGGCGAAGCGATGGCCTTGGGCGACCGGATTCTGGTGATGGAAAAAGGCTGCGTGTCGCAGTTGGCGACGCCACGGGAAATCTATCAGCGGCCCGCCAATGCTTTTGTCGCAGGGTTTGTCGGCAATCTGAATGCGTTCAGTGTGGTTGCGCGCACCTCGTCGGGCCTCACGGTCAGCGGCGGCGAGTTGCCGTGGAATGGCGCAGACATGCCGGGCACGGTGTATTGCCGTCCTGAGCACCTGCGTTTGGTGCCGGGGCATGGCCATCTTCAGGGTCGTCTGGTCGGGCAGTTTTTTCAGGGCGCGCAAAGCCGCTTGCTGGTCGATGTCGGCGGCCCGCAGCCGCTGTTGGTCGACAGCACCGACAACGTGATTTACCCCGCCAACGCCGCCATTGGCCTGAGTGTCGAGCCGCAACAACTGTTCACCCTGCATTCGTGAAGTCGTTTCCGTAGAGAGTTTATTTTGAATCGTCCGTTTCTTATTGCCCAGATCAGCGACCTGCACCTCAAAGCCGACGGGCGCCTGACCTATGGCGTGGTCGACACGCTGGGCGCATTACGCCGCGCCGTTGCCCACATCAATGCCAGCAAGCAGCGCCCCGACATCGTGGTCATCAGTGGTGATCTGGTGGACTTCGGCCGCGAGGATGAATATGCCGTGCTCAAGCCAGAGCTGGAGCGCTTGCAGATGCCGTTTTATCTGGTGCCCGGCAATCATGATGATCGCGAAAACCTGCTGGCTGCGTTCGCCGATCAGGTGTATTTGCCTTTGGCGGCCAGCGGGCCTCTGGACTGGGTGGTGGAACAGTATCCGCTGCGCCTGATCGGCATGGATACGACCATCCCCGGCGAACATGGCGGGCGGCTGGATTACTGCCAGCTGGACTGGCTGAACGCACAATTGTCGCGCCGCCCTGATGTGCCGACGGTGATTGTTCTGCACCATCCGCCGTTCATCACCGGCATCGGCCACATGGATCGCGAACCGTTCGGCAATGCTTCAGCACTGGAGCGGGTGATTGCTCAGCATCCGCAAGTGGAGCGTTTACTGTGCGGGCATTTGCATCGACCGATGCAGCGGCGTTTTGGTGGCAGTGTTGCCTGTATTTGCCCAGGGACCTCACACCAGATCGTGCTGGACCTCGACCAGGCCGCCCCCGCTCATTTCAACCTGGAACCGGCAGGCTACGTGCTGCACCGCTGGGACCCGGAGCAAGGGCTGGTCAGCCATAACGCCGTGTTCGGGGACTATGAAGGGCCGTACCCGTTTTATGATGAGGGTGGGTTGATTGATTGATTGATTGATCTGATCGCTCCCACGCTCTGCGTGGTAGCGCTGTTCTGGACGCTCTGCGTCCTCTTCTGAAGATGACGCAGAGCGTCACGAACTGCATGCCCACGCGGAGCGCGGGCACGATCATCACTTCTTCTGCGGGATTGAAGTCAGGCGCCGATCACGCCGCCATCTTCGCGGGTGATCACCATCACCGATGAGCGTGGTTTGCCGTTGGGCAAGTGCTCGGGGAAGGTGGAGCCGCCGTTTTCGCCAGGGTGCTGAATGCCGATGAACATCGTCTTGTAGTCCGGCGCAAAACTGATGCCGGTGATTTCGCAACCGACCGGGCCGACCAGAAAGCGGCGAATCTCGCCGCTGGCAGGGTCTGCGCAAAGCATCTGGTTGTTGCCCATGCCCGCGAAGTCGCCCTTGTTGCTGGAGTCGCCGTCGGTCTGAATCCACAAACGACCGGATTCGTCGAAGCTCAGGCCGTCCGGGCTGTTGAACATGTTCTGCGCGTTGATATTGCTCGACCCGGCCTGCGGCGTACCGGCATGCACGGCCGGGTTGCCCGCGACCACAAACAGGTCCCAGTCGAACGCCATGGCCGACGCATTGTTGCCTTCTTCGCTCCAGCGCAGAATCTGCCCGTACTGGTTCTTGGCGCGCGGGTTCGGTCCACCGACCGGCTGACCTTCATCGCCGCGTTTGATGTTGTTGGTCAGCGTGCAATACACCTGGCCGTCCTTGGGGCTCACCACGATCCATTCCGGGCGGTCCATGCGTGTGGCTTTTACGACACTGGCAGCCATGCGCGCATGAATCAGCACTTCAGCCTGATTGTTGAAACCGGCAGCGGCGTCCAGGCCATTCTTGCCGTGGGTCAGTTCGATCCACTGGCCTTTGCCTTTCGGGTGATCCGGGTTGCTGTCGCCCGCGTCGAACTGCGCCACGTACAAGGTGCCGTGGTCCAGCAGGTCGCGGTTGGCTTTGGGGTTCTGGTGATCGATCTTGTCGCGGCTGATGAACTTGTAGATGAACTCGCCACGCTCGTCATCGCCCATGTACACCACGGCGCGCCCGCCCTTGGTCTGGGTGAACGCCGCGTTCTCATGCTTGAAGCGCCCGAGCGCCGTGCGCTTGACCGGCGTGGACTTGGGATCGAACGGGTCGATCTCCACCACCCAGCCGTGGCGGTTCACTTCGTTGGGGTTTTTCGCAACGTCGAAACGCGGGTCGTGCGGGTGCCAGTTGATCTCCTTGCTGGCGGCGACGACGCCGTAGCGCTTCATGCCCGCATCGAATTTCTGCTCCGGGTTGCTGCTGCCGAAGCAATCGGTGAAGTTCTCCTCACAGGTCAGGTAAGTGCGCCACGGCGTCTGGCCGCTGGAGCAGTTCTGGAAAGTCCCCAGCGCGTGGGTGCCGCTCTTGTCGGCGTCGGTCTTGAGCCAGTCGTGACCGGCAGCCGGGCCGCTCAGCTTGATTGGCGTGTTGCCATGCACGCGACGGTTGTAGCGTGAGTCCTGGACGAACTGCCATTTGCCTTGCTTCTGCTGGACTTCGATCACCGACACGCCTTCGGCGGCGAGCGCCTTCTGCACCTCTTCGGCCGATTGCGGCTCTTTGCCGTGATCGAAGAGGTAGCGGTAATTGGTGTATTCGTTGTTGATCGCCATCAGCGCGCGGTCTTTGTGACCCGGCATCGGGAACAGGCACATACCGTCGTTGTTGTCGCCGAACTGCACTTCCTGAGCCTGGGCGGTGCCCTTGCCGCTCGGGTCGAACGCCGGGCCATTGGCTTGCAATGGTTGGCCCCAACTGATCAGCACGGAAGACGTATACCCTTTTGGCAAACTGATGCTGTCGGCCGTGGCGGTGGGGATGCTCTCGAAACCCAGCAATGCGCCGGACGCTGCACTGACGCTGTTTGCCAGTACCGTGCGGCTCAGGATGTTGCCGCCCAGGAACATCGCTGCGCCACACAGTGCGCCCGCGCTGATGAAGCCCCGACGGGTAAGACCGGCCCTGCTTGCGCCGACCATGTTTTCCAGATCGGTGGTTTGATTTTCTTCTAATAATTTCATCATCACGGCTCCCTCGAATATGGCAGCCACCTTAGTGCGCGCATATGACGGAATTGTGTCGCAGTGATGACTTCCCGGCGCTTACGTCGGTATACCCAGCAGCACGAACGAGGCCGCGAATCCTGCCTGCACGGTAACGCCGGTTTTCAACTGCTGAGCCTGCAGGTGTGCAGGTGTCGCCAGGGCGCACAATGTCAGGCCGCTCGGGAGTTTGATGCGCACTTCGCTTGGACCATCGTCGGCGTCGATCACGCTCTCGATCTGCCCGACCAAGCAATTGTTTCCATTTGTTACTTCGACGTGTTGCGCATGCAGTTCCAGCCAGCCGGCCTTGATCAGCGCCACCGCGTCGGTGCCCACTTCCAGGCCTAAATCCCGCGTGCTGTCGTGGGTCACTTGCGCTTCGATGAACACCTCATCGGCCAATTGCAGGCGAACCTGGTCATGATGACCCTGGCGGGTGATCGCCACGATGCGCCCCAGCAACTGGTTGCGCGCACTGGTGCGCAGGGTCAGGCGATTGAGCAGGTCCAGGTCGCTGCTGTCTTCGGCCGCCTCCAGCACCTGAGCCTGCAAGGCCTGCACCCGCTGATAGAGACGCAGCACCCGTTCGCCCTCGCCCGACAGTTTGGCGCCACCGCCACCGCGCCCACCGACACTGCGTTCTACCAACGGCTTTTGCGCCAGGTTGTTCAGCTCGTCGATGGCGTCCCAGGCCGCCTTGTAACTCAAACCTGCGCTTTTCGCCGCGCGGGTGATCGAGCCCTGTTCGGCAATGTGCTGCAACAGCGCAATGCGTTGCGGGCGGCGGACCATGTGTTGCGTGAGTAACGGAGGCAGGGACATGGTGATCCGGGGTGGCTGGAGAGGAGCGGGCAGTATGATCGTTCTCGCGCATGGCGTCGAAAGCCGGACGCGGAGCGTGGGAGCGATGAACGTTTTGAGATGACCATCGTGCCAATGCTCCGCGTTGGCATGCCTTTCGTGACGCTCTGCGTCACCATTCTGCATTAAAAGCGTCTGAGCATATGGCCCGGTCAATCCCCCGGCTTGGGCGTTCGCGCCAGGCAATACACGTCCACCCGCTGTGCACCTGCACTGTTCAATAATCGAGCAATGACCTCTGCCGTCGAGCCGGTGGTCAATACGTCATCGACCAACGCCAGGTGTTTGCCGTGCACCCAATCGGGATCGATCAATGCGAATGCGCCGCGCAAGTTGCGTTTGCGCGCTTTGGCGTCGAGACCCTGTTGCGCTGCGGTTTCTCGACTGCGTACTACATGCTGTTCATCGACAGGCAGTTGCAACTGTTTGCCCAGCCATCCGGCCAGCATTCCCGCCTGGTTGTAACCGCGCTGGCGCAAGCGTTTGTTGGCCAGCGGCACCGGCAGCAGGTAGTCCGGACGCGGCAGGCCTTCATCGAAGCGGTGTTGCAGAAACTGGCCGCACAGCTCAGCGAGCAGCCGCCCCATGGGCCATTTGCGGTTGTGTTTGAAACGGGTGATCAGGCTGTCTATCGGAAACTCATACAGCCACGGCGCAACCACTTGGGCAAAGGCCGGAGGACGCTTGCTGCATTGCCCGCAACTCAGGCCGAAGACCGGCAAGGGCAGCGCGCAGTATTCGCACTGCTCGCCAAGCCAAGGCAACTCGGCTTCGCAGGGCACGCAGATGGGCGCTGGGACCTCGCTGCGCTCATCGCACAATAAACAGATTTGTTTGTTTTTTAACCAGATGTAAACCTGATGATCGTAGCTGGGTTGACAGCGCATGGCTCTTCCTTAAATATGCCCGACATCCGTGTAGCGCCTGTGGTCTTTTCCGCCCTCGCGCATTGCCCAGAAACACCAAGGAGCCGCCCGATGAGCGCCAGCACCACCGCCACTTTGCGTCACGACTGGACTTTAGACGAGGTCAGGGCGCTGTTTGTACAGCCATTCAATGACCTGCTGTTTCAGGCGCAAACGGTGCACCGCGCTCACTTCGATGCCAACCGCGTCCAGGTTTCTACCCTGCTGTCGATCAAGACCGGCGCCTGCCCGGAAGACTGCAAGTACTGCCCGCAGTCCGGTCACTACAACACCGGCCTTGAGAAAGAAAAGCTGCTTGAAGTGCAGAAGGTCCTCGAAGAAGCTGCGCGCGCCAAATCCATCGGTTCGACCCGCTTTTGCATGGGCGCGGCCTGGAAGCATCCTTCCGCCAAAGACATGCCTTACGTGCTGGAGATGGTCAAGGGCGTGAAAGCCATGGGCCTGGAAACCTGCATGACCCTGGGGCGTCTCGATCAGGAACAGACCGAAGCGCTGGCCACCGCCGGGCTGGATTACTACAACCACAACCTGGACACCTCGCCGGAGTTCTACGGCAGCATCATCACCACCCGCACCTACGGCGAGCGTCTGCAAACCCTGGCCTATGTGCGCGATGCCGGCATGAAAATCTGCTCCGGCGGCATTCTGGGCATGGGCGAGTCGCTCGACGACCGCGCCGGGCTGCTGATTCAACTGGCAAACCTGCCAGAGCACCCGGAATCGGTACCCATCAACATGCTGGTCAAGGTGGCCGGTACGCCGCTGGAAAACGCCGAAGACGTGGACCCGTTCGACTTCATCCGCATGCTGGCGGTCGCGCGTATTCTGATGCCGCAATCCCACGTGCGTCTGTCCGCCGGGCGCGAAGCGATGAACGAGCAAATGCAGGCGCTGGCGTTCTTCGCCGGTGCCAACTCGATTTTCTACGGCGACAAGCTGCTGACCACCGCCAACCCGCAAGCCGACAAGGACATGCTGTTGTTCTCGCGTCTGGGCATCAAGCCTGAAGCGGGCGAAGGCCATGCCGACGAAGTGCATCAGGCCGCCATCGAACAGGCGCTGGTCGAACAGCAAAGCAGCGCAATGTTCTACGACGCCGCCTCTGCCTGATGCCTTGAGCGGGCCGGACGTTTTGGCCCGCTTTGAATCGCCATATTCCGGACCGGGGCCTGCATGTCTTTCGATCTCCGCACGCGCCTTGATGCCCGTCGCACCGCACACCTCTATCGCCAGCGCCCACTGCTGCAAAGCCCGCAAGGCCCGCAGGTCATTGTTGATGGTCAGCCATTGCTGGCGTTCTGTAACAACGACTACATGGGCCTGGCCAACCATCCCGAAGTGATCGCTGCCTGGCAGGCAGGTGCCGAGCGCTGGGGCGTGGGCGGCGGGGCATCGCATCTGGTGATCGGCCACAGCACGCCGCACCATGAATTGGAAGAAGCGTTGGCCGAATTGACCGGACGTCCGCGAGCGCTGTTGTTCTCCAACGGTTACATGGCCAACCTCGGTGCGGTCACAGCCCTGGTCGGGCAGGGCGACACGGTGCTGGAAGACCGCCTCAATCACGCTTCGCTGCTGGACGCCGGTTTGCTCAGCGGCGCACGCTTTTCCCGCTATCTGCACAACGACGCCGGCAGTTTGAACGCGCGTCTGGAAAAAGCCGTGGGCGATACGCTGGTGGTGACAGACGGCGTGTTCAGCATGGACGGCGATATCGCTGACTTGCCCGCGCTGGCGCAGGCTGCCAGGGCCAAAGGTGCCTGGCTGATGGTCGACGATGCCCATGGCTTCGGGCCGCTGGGTGCCAATGGCGCAGGTATCGTCGAGCATTTCGGCCTGAGCATGGAGGATGTGCCGGTGTTGGTCGGCACCCTCGGCAAATCGTTCGGCACCTCCGGGGCATTCGTGGCGGGCAGCGAAGAATTGATCGAAACCCTGATCCAGTTCGCCCGTCCGTACATCTACACCACCAGCCAGCCACCTGCGCTGGCCTGCGCCACGCTGAAAAGCCTGCAATTGTTGCGCAGCGAGCATTGGCGTCGTGAGCATCTGGCGAGTTTGATCGGCCAGTTTCGTCGCGGCGCCGAGCAGCTCGGTCTGCAATTGATGGACAGCTTCACGCCGATCCAGCCGATCATGATCGGCGATGCCGGGCGCGCATTGCGTCTGTCGCAGTTGCTCCGTGAGCGCGGCTTGCTGGTGACGGCGATTCGTCCGCCGACCGTGCCTGCGGGCAGCGCTCGTTTACGCGTGACGTTGTCTGCTGCGCACAGCGAGGCCGACGTGCAGCTATTATTGGAAGCTCTGGAGCAGTGCTACCCGCTGCTGGATGCAAGTGAATCCACGGAGCCCGTCCATGCGTGATCGTCTGATTCTACTGCCGGGCTGGGGCCTGGGCGTTTCTCCGCTGGAGCCGCTCGCGGCTGCATTGCGTGGGCTTGATGAGCACCTGCGGGTCGAGATCGAGCCGTTGCCGGACATCGACAGCTGCGAGGTGCCGGACTGGCTCGACGAACTGGACGCCAACCTGCCGGACAACGCCTGGCTAGGCGGCTGGTCGCTGGGCGGCATGCTTGCCGCCGAGCTGGCAGCACGGCGCGGTGAAGGCTGCTGCGGGTTGCTGACCCTGGCCAGCAACGCCTGTTTCGTCACCCAGGGCGGGTGGCCGAATGCGATGCCCGCGCAGGATTTCGATGCGTTTCTGGCAGGTTGTTCGGTGGATCCCGACGCGACGCTCAAGCGCTTCAGTCTGTTGTGCACACAAGGCGCGGAAGACCCACGTGGTCTGGCACGCCTGCTCAAGGCCGGCGCGCCGCACAGCTCTAAAACCGCGCTGGTCGACGGGCTGAAAATACTTCAGCAACTCGATACGCGCAGTGCGCTGCAAACCTATCGCGGCCCGCAACTGCACCTGTTCGCCGGGCTTGATGCTTTCGTGCCGGCCGAGGCTGCAGGTGATCTGCTGGCCGTGTTGCCGGATGTCGAGGTGGGCCTGATCGAAAAGGCCAGCCATGCGTTTTTGCTGGAAAACCCACACGCAGTGGCGGCCGCGATCCAGGCCTTTCTACATGAGTCTGGCGATGACTGACCTTTCACATCCCAAGCCGCCCTCGGTATTGCCCGACAAGCGCCAGGTTGCAGCGTCGTTTTCCCGAGCGGCAGGCAGTTACGACAGCGTGGCCGAGTTGCAGCGCAGTGTCGGCAGCGAACTGCTGTCTCGTCTGCCTGCCGGGTTCACGCCTTCGCGCTGGCTGGATCTGGGGTGCGGCACCGGCTATTTCAGTCGTGCGCTGGCCCGGACATTCAGCCAAAGCGAAGGCATCGCGCTGGACATCGCCGAAGGCATGTTGCGCCATGCGCAGCCGTTTGGCGGCGCGCAGCATTTTGTTGCCGGTGACGCCGAGCATTTGCCGTTGCGCGACGAGCGCTGCGAGCTGATTTTCTCCAGCCTCGCCGTGCAGTGGTGCGCCGACTTTGCGGCAGTGCTTAGCGAAGCTCATCGCGTATTGTCGCCGGGCGGCGTGTTTGCCTTCGCCAGCCTTTGCGTCGGCACGCTGTACGAATTGCGTGACAGTTGGCGTGCCGTTGACGGCCAAGTGCATGTGAATCGCTTTCGTCACGAAGATGACTATCGCCAGCTGTGCGCAGCCAGCGGCCTGCGGGTGCGTAGCCTGGAAGTGCGTCCGCAGGTGCTGCATTACCCGGACGTGCGCAGCCTGACCCATGAGTTGAAGGCGCTCGGTGCCCACAACCTCAACCCCGGGCGGCCCAACGGCCTGACCGGGCGCGAGCGGATTCTGGGCATGGTCCAGGCCTACGAAGGTTTTCGTCAGCCAGCCGGGCTGCCTGCCACGTATCAAGTGGTTTATGCAGTGCTTGAAAAAGCCTGATGGCTTCACGTTATAAGGAAAGATGGTCGAGATGAGCGCAGCCTATTTCATTACCGGAACCGACACCGACGCGGGCAAGACCACCGTGGCTGCCGGGCTGTTGCATGCCGCCCGGTTGAAGGGCCTGAGCACCGCGGCGGGCAAACCTGTGGCCTCCGGCTGTGTGATGACGGCAGAGGGGCTGCGTAATTCCGATGCGCTGGCGCTGCAGGCCGAGTGCTCTGTCGAGCTGGACTACGATGAGGTCAATCCACTGGCATTCGCCCCCGCCATTGCTCCACATCTGGCGGCGCTTGAAGCAGGCGTTACGCTGACTGTCGATTCACTGCTGCAACCGATGCGCCACATTCTGAACAAACAGGCGGATTTCACCTTGATCGAAGGTGCAGGCGGCTGGCGCGTGCCATTGGCCGGGGAACATAATTTGTCCGACCTGGCCATTGCCTTGGGGTTGCCGGTGATTCTGGTGGTGGGCGTGCGCCTGGGCTGTATCAATCATGCCGTACTGACCGCCGAGGCCATTGCTCGGGACGGTTTGCATCTGGCGGGCTGGGTGGCCAACGTTATTGACGCAGAGACCTCTCGGCTCGAGGAAAACCTCGCCACGCTGCGCGAGCGTCTGCCTGCGCCCTGTTTGGGGCGCGTGCCACGGCTGAGCGAGGCGAGCGCCGAAAATGTGGCGCGATATCTTGATCTGCAACTGTTGGGCTGACAGCGTCGCTATCTTGCTGACAGGCAAGGGTGTTTCGGGTTTTTGAAGACGCAGTCTATGATACGGCCTAGTGCCATTAGTCTGTTTGTCGAGTATTTACGTGCAAATGCTGGTTCAATGGCACGTGTTCGTTTTTTGAACTGAGGATCGGCTTATGCAAATCACCATGAACAACACCCTTTACCCAGGTCTGAGCGCCATGCAGGTCGGGCAAGGCCGTGTCGATCAGGCGGCTACCCAGATCGCCAGCTCCAACATCGAAGTGTCGGGCAGAAGCCAGTCTTCGGACTTTCAGCTCGAAAACCTGCGTTCTGTCGATCGCAGCCAGCGTTCGGATCTGTCCTCCAACATTGTCGAACTCAATGCTGGCAAGAACCAGATTGAAGCCGGTGTTGCGGTTCAGAAAGCCAGCGATGAAGCGCTCGGCACATTGATTGACACCTACGCCTGATACGGGGTTTCTGAAAGTCCTGTGTAACGCTCACGCCGTGCCTGACCTGTACGGCGTCGTCTGCTGAATTTCCCCGCATCACGCTTTTGTATCGTCCCTGCAACGCCTCCATCCTTTACTAAACTTTTGCTTACGCTTTTCTTCGCGTCGTGCGCCTGTGCGTGTGCGGTTGATAAAGCAACGTGGACGAATGGTGCGTGCTTCGCTATTGACAAGGTTTGGGCGTAAACGTATGTTTCAAACACCTGTTTGACCGCAAGGCATGCGAGATTGTCTGGTGCTTGAAGCTGTGCTTTTAGCGACCGCCCGGTCATTCGTTCCAGGATTCATCAGCAGAGGTTTATCGCTATGCCTGACTACAAGGCCCCCTTGCGTGATATTCGTTTCGTCCGTGACGAGCTGCTCGGTTACGAAGCGCACTATCAGAGTCTGCCAGCCTGTCACGACGCCACTCCGGACATGGTCGACGCCATTCTCGAAGAGGGTGCCAAGTTCTGCGAGCAGGTGCTTGCGCCGCTGAACCGTGTTGGCGATACCGAGGGTTGCACCTGGAGCGAGTCGGGCGTGAAGACGCCGTCCGGTTTCAAGCAAGCCTACAAGCAGTTCGTCGAAGGTGGCTGGCCGAGCCTTGCGCATGACGTCGCGCACGGCGGTCAGGGCCTTCCCGAGTCGCTGGGCCTGGCTGTCAGCGAGATGGTCGGCGAAGCCAACTGGTCGTGGGGCATGTACCCAGGCCTGTCGCATGGTGCGATGAACACCATCTCCGAGCACGGCACGCCCGAGCAGCAGGACGCGTACCTGACCAAGCTGGTCTCCGGCGAATGGACCGGCACCATGTGCCTGACCGAATCCCACTGCGGTACCGACCTGGGCATGTTGCGCACCAAGGCCGAACCTCAGGCTGACGGCACCTACAAGGTGACCGGCACCAAGATCTTCATTTCTGCTGGCGAACACGACATGGCCGATAACATCGTCCACATCGTGCTGGCCCGCCTGCCGGATGCACCGGCTGGCACCAAAGGCATTTCGCTGTTCATCGTGCCCAAGTTCCTCTCGGCTGCCGACGGCGGTGTGGGCGAGCGCAACGCGGTGAACTGCGGCTCGATCGAACACAAGATGGGCATTCACGGCAACGCCACGTGCGTGATGAACTTCGACGGCGCTACCGGCTACCTGATCGGCCCGCCGAACAAGGGCCTGAACTGCATGTTCACGTTCATGAACACGGCGCGTCTGGGCACTGCACTGCAAGGTCTGGCGCATGCCGAGGTCGCGTTTCAGGGCGGTCTGAAATACGCCCGGGACCGTCTGCAGATGCGTTCGCTGACCGGCCCTAAGGCGCCGGAAAAAGCAGCTGACCCGATCATCGTTCACCCTGACGTGCGCCGTATGCTGCTGACCATGAAGGCCTTCGCTGAAGGCACTCGGGCCATGGTGTACTTCACCGCCAAACAGGTCGATATCGTCAAGTACAGCGAAGACCCGGAGCAGAAGAAGTCCGCCGACGCGCTGCTGGCGTTCATGACACCGATTGCCAAGGCTTTCATGACCGAAGTGGGTTTTGAAGCTGCCAACCACGGCGTGCAGATCTACGGCGGTCATGGCTTTATCGCCGAGTGGGGCATGGAGCAGAACGTTCGCGACAGCCGCATTTCGATGCTGTACGAAGGCACCACCGGTATCCAGGCCCTCGACCTGCTGGGCCGTAAAGTGCTGATGACCCAAGGCGAGGCGCTGAAGGGCTTCACCAAGATTGTCCACAAGTTCTGCCAGAGCAATGAAGGTAACGAAGGCGTTCAGGAATTCGTTACACCATTGGCTGCATTGAACAAGGAATGGGGCGAGCTGACCCTGAAAGTCGGCATGGCCGCGATGAAGGACCGTGAAGAAGTCGGTGCTGCGTCGGTGGATTACATCATGTATTCCGGTTATGCCTGCCTGGCTTATTTCTGGGCCGACATGGCGCGTCTGGCTGCTGAAAAACTGGCCGCCGGTACCGCTGACGAAGCGTTCTACCGTGCCAAGATCCAGACGGCGCGCTTCTACTTCCAGCGCATCCTGCCGCGCACCCGCACCCACGTTGCCGCCATCCTGTCGGGCGCTGGCAACCTGATGGACATGAAAGAAGAAGACTTCGGCCTGGCTTACTAAGCCCTGCATTAGTCATGGAAACCGCCTGATCACTGATCAGGCGGTTTTTTTATGGATGCGTTTTGGCGGATGACGACGGAGCATACGATTTTCCGTGTTGACTATCGTGCGTCGCTCCGCGTCGCATGCCGTTCTGGACGCTCCGCGTCCGGTCATGAATCGCGGCGCGGCGAGAATCACGCAATAAACATTTCCAGCCTCCTGCCGTTACAGAAGTAGCTTGTTTATTGATCCTGCCGAATGCATTGTTCGCTGGCTGAGGGCACAATGCCACCAGTCTGTGCGCCATTTCGATGCCAGGTAGGAGGGAACCTCTTTTGTTGCGTCCATCAGCTGCACGCTTGAGTCATTTTCTGCCTTCGCTTGGCTTGCTGGTGGCGGGGTTTGCTGCTGCGTACGTAAAAGACCTCAACGTGTTTCTCACTTCGCTGTTCAACGTGCTGCCGACACTGGTGTTGCTGTTGGGCGGTGCGTATTGCTGTGTTTACCGGCGCCAGCGCGAGCTGTTTCTGATGGTCACGGTGTATATCGCCTATTACCTTCTCGACACCCAGACCGACTTTTACCGTGACAACGGCAAGGTGCGCGAGGATGCCGCGGTCATCTTCCATCTGGTCTGTCTGCTGCTGCCGGTGTTATTCGGCCTTTATGCTGCGTGGGAAGAGCGTACTCACCTGTTCCAGGATCTGGTGGCGCGGCTTGCGGTGCTGATTGCGGTTGGCAGCGTGGCTCTGGGGCTGGAGCAGAGTTACCCGGTCGAACTGCAAGTGTGGCTGGCGGATATTCGCTGGCCCGCGCTGCACGGTTCGTGGATGAGCCTGATTCAGTTGTCTTACGCGATGTTTCTGTTGTCGTTCGCCGTGCTCATCTGGCAGTACCTGGAAAAACCGCGACCGCTGCATGCCGCACAGATCGTTGGTCTGCTGGGTTTGTTCTGGGCGCTGCCGAAAACGTTCATCCTGCCCTTCACCCTCAACATTCTCTGCAGCCAGGTCATGCTGATGATCGCCGCCGCCGTTGCTCACGAGGCTTATCAGATGGCCTTTCGCGACGAGCTCACCGGCTTGCCCGGACGTCGGGCGCTCAATGAGCGCATGCAGCGTCTGGGGCGCAATTATGTGCTGGCGATGAGTGATGTGGATCACTTCAAGAAATTCAACGACACCCACGGCCACGATGTAGGGGATCAGGTGCTGCGTCTGGTCGCCAGCAAACTGTCGAAAATCACCAACGGTGGCGGCAGGGCGTACCGCTATGGCGGTGAAGAATTCGCCATCGTGTTTGCCGCCAAAACCATCGATGAATGTATGCCGCACCTGGAAGCCATTCGCGAAACCATCGCCAATTACGCGATCCAGTTGCGCAACAAAGACAGCCGTCCTCAGGACGATCAGCAAGGACGCCAGCGGCGCAGCGGCGCTCACGAGGCCAGTGTATCGGTGACGGTCAGTATTGGCGTAGCCGAGCGTCAGCCAGAGCACCGCACCCCGGAAGAAGTGCTCAAGAGCGCAGACCAGGCGCTGTACGCGGCCAAAGGCGCAGGGCGCAATTGTGTGGTCGCCTACGGGCAGTTGAACCGGCGCGGCGCAGTGCGCACCACCGAAGCTGCCAACTGAGCAAATCGGCACTTTCTCGTGACCTGTTATGACTATTCAGTCATGACACGACCCTATGTCTCTGAAATGTTGTTCGGGTAGACTCGTGGTTATCGACAGCTGATCTGCGTCATTGCGTGCATCGATCAGCTTCCACAGGTCTCTTGCTCCGTGTTCACGAGGTTTGCCATGGCTGACTACAAAGCGCCACTGCGCGATATGCGCTTCGTCCTCAATGAAGTGTTCGAAGTTTCCAGACTCTGGGCTCAACTGCCTGAGCTGGCTGAAACAGTCGACGCCGAAACGGTCGATGCCATTCTTGAAGAAGCCGGCAAAGTCACCAGCAAGACCATCGCCCCGCTGAGCCGCAACGGTGATGAGGAAGGCTGCCACTGGAAAGACACTGTCGTGACCACTCCGGCAGGTTTCCCGGAGGCCTACCGGATTTACGCAGAGGGCGGCTGGGTCGGCGTGGGTGGCGACCCCGTGTTTGGCGGTATGGGCATGCCCAAGATTGTTTCGGCTCAGGTCGAGGAGATGATCAACTCCGCCAGCCTGGCGTTCGGCCTGTACGCGATGCTGACCTCCGGCGCCTGCGTATCGATAAACACCCACGCCACCGAAGCGCTCAAGGCCAAATTTTTGCCCAACATGTACTCGGGCGTCTGGGCAGGTTCGATGTGCCTGACCGAGGCGCACGCCGGTACGGACCTTGGCATGATTCGCACTAAAGCCGAACCGCAGACGGACGGCGCCTACACGATCACTGGCAGCAAGATTTTCATCACCGGCGGTGAGCACGACCTGACCGAGAACATCATTCACCTGGTACTGGCCAAGCTGCCGGACGCTCCGGCCGGGCCGAAAGGGATCTCGCTGTTTCTGGTGCCCAAGTTCATGGTCGGTGACGACGGCAGCCTCGGTGCGCGCAATACCGTCAGTTGTGGTTCCATTGAGCACAAGATGGGTATTCAGGCGTCGGCCACCTGTGTGATGAATTTCGATGACGCCGTCGGTTATCTGATCGGTGAGCCGAACAAGGGCCTGGCGGCGATGTTCACCATGATGAATTACGAACGTCTGGGTGTCGGTATCCAGGGCTTGGCGTC
Organism: Pseudomonas sp. CFBP2511; assembly: GCF_030209255.1. Lineage (NCBI taxonomy): Bacteria > Pseudomonadati > Pseudomonadota > Gammaproteobacteria > Pseudomonadales > Pseudomonadaceae > Pseudomonas > Pseudomonas sp. CFBP2511. The sequence continues at coordinate 151,071 of NZ_JARVSI010000019.1, forward strand.
CGGTGTGCAGTCTTATCAGAACGCTGTCGAGTACGCTGTTGATCGTCTGCAAAGCCGTGCCCCGACCGGTGCACAGAACAAGGACAAGGCCGCTGATCCGATCATCGTCCACCCTGATGTGCGGCGCATGCTGCTGACCATGAAAGCCTTCAACGAAGGCGGTCGGGCATTCTCCAGTTACGTTGCTCTGCAACTGGACATCGCCAAGTTCAGCGAAGATGACACCGCGCGCAAACGTGCCGATGATCTGGCAGCGCTGCTCACGCCAGTCGCCAAGGCGTTCCTGAGCGACATCGGTCTGGAAACCACGGTCCACGGCCAGCAGGTGTTCGGTGGTCACGGTTACATTCGTGAGTGGGGTCAGGAGCAACTGGTGCGTGACGTGCGTATCACGCAGATCTATGAAGGCACCAACGGCATTCAGGCACTGGACCTGGTGGGGCGCAAGATCGTCGGCTCCAATGGCGCGCTCTATCAGTTGTTCTCGGATGAAGTGCGCCAGTTTATCGATACTTCCGACAGCTCGCTCGGTGAATTTACCCGACCGCTGACGGCAGCGTTGAATATGCTGGACGAGCTGACCGGCTGGGTGCTGGACCGCTCGCGTAGCAACCCGAACGAGATCGGCGCTGCATCCGTTGAGTACCTGCATCTGTTCGGTTACACCGCTTACGCCTACATGTGGGCGATGATGGCCAAGGCAGCCTTTGGCAAGGAGCAGCAGGACGACTTTTATGCGAGCAAGCTGGGCACGGCGCGCTTCTACTTCGCCCGCCTGCTGCCGCGTATTCATTCGCTGGATGCCTCGGTGCGGGCAGGCAGTGAATCACTGTTTTTGTTGGAGGCATCACAATTCTGACTTGAAAAAGTCGTGTAAGCATTTGCTTACACTCCGTGGTGCCAATTGACCTCTTCCCAATAAAGGGATCCAAAGTTAATCTTTGTACATGGACGTAGCGCAGGAAGCGCAACAAGACATAACAGGGACACGTAGGGAAGCCTGCCAGGACGGCGGGGTGAAAGGGAAATCAGGGAAACAGTCTGGAAAGCCCCGCTTAGGCGGGGTTTTCTTTGTCTGCGTTTTAAGGATTGAGGTTTTCGCTGTTCATCAATTCCGCCTTGAACGCCCCTCGCGCTGCGTGTCGCGGTCCTGTCTGGAGAAAGCCCCAAGAGAAAGAATAATGGCGTCGTGCCAGAGCCGGTTGAACCCTCACCGCCGGCAAGGGTCGATTAGCTGTATGGCCAATCAGAGCCAATCAATCAGGAGCTTTTCATGGACATCATTCGTATCATTTTCGCCATTCTGCTGCCTCCGGTGGGCGTGTTCATGCAAGTCGGCTTCGCTGGCGCTTTCTGGCTGAATATTCTGCTGACCCTGCTGGGCTACATTCCAGGCATCATCCACGCGATCTACATCATCGTTTCGCGTAAGTAACGCCTCGGCGCATTCGTTGATCGTTCCCCATCGGGAACGATCACACGGCCTGATCAAGCACGTCCCGGTAAAAACGCCACTCCTTCTCCAACGCATCTGCCTGGTTATGTGCCTTGCGGAACCCATGATGCTCGTCCGGGTAAAAGTGCCCTTCGGCCTTGATGCCGTTGTCCTGCAGAGCCTTGAGCATGGCGCGGGTCTGATCCGGCACTACCACGGCGTCCAGCTCGCCCTGGAAGAAAATCACCGGCACGCTGATTCGGTCTGCATGCAGCAAGGGCGTGCGGGCCTCGTAACGTTCGATGTCCTTGACCGGGTCGCCGATCAGCCAGTCCAGATAATCGCCCTCGAACTTATGCGTTGCCTTGGCCAGTGCGACCGGATCGCTGACGCCATACAGGCTGGCCCCAGCGCGAAACACGTCCTCGAAGGCCAGTGCGCACAGCGTGGTGTAACCGCCAGCGCTGCCGCCACGGATGAAGGCCTGTTGTTCGTCAATCAAGCCGCGCTCGGCCAGATGCGTGACCACGGCGCAAGCGTCTTGCACATCCGCCACGCCCCAGGTCAGGTGCAGGCCTTGGCGATAGGCGCGTCCGTAGCCGCTGCTGCCGCGATAATTGAGGTCTGCAACGGCAAAGCCGCGATGCGTCCAGTATTGAATGCGCGGGTCGAGTACCGGGTAACAGGCTGAGGTCGGGCCGCCGTGGATGAAGACCACCAACGGCGGCTTTTGCGCACCCGTCATGGCCGGATAGAAATAGCCATAGGCCTCGGCTCCGCCGCTGGGATAGCACAGCGCCTGCGGGCGGCTGATCAGTTCGGCAGGCAGCGGGGAGCCACCGCCTGCCAGCACGTGCAAGCTGTGATCGGCGCGGGAAATGGCCAGCACTGCCGCCGTGCTCACGGCCGAAGCGGCGATGCAATAGACAAACTCTTCGTCAACCGCGAGGCTGCGAAAGCGGCTGTAACCAACGCTGAAATCCTCTGTTGAGCCATCGGCCTGACAAAGCCCCAATACCCCTGAACCGTCCTGCGACCAACTGGCCAGATAGCCGTCGTTGATCGGCAGCCAGGTGCAACTGCCCAGTTGCCAGGGTGCGGAAGCATGATCGGCAGAGGCGGCAGGAAGCGCAGCAAACCCGGACGGTGTTTCGCCCCACGGCTGCCAGAACCCGGCGCGGTCGGTCAGGCAATACAAGCGGCTCCGGGCATCAAAACGAGGTTGCTGCAGGGATTCTTCAGCGCCGTCGCCGGCAATGCATATGGCGACGCCCCATTGGCCATTGTCCTGCTTTGCCGCACACATCAGGCGGCTGCGGGTCCACGGTTGATGCGGGCGCTGCCATTCGATCCAGGCCAGGCGCTTGCCGTTGGCACTGACGATCGGCGAGGCATAGAAATCAGCGCCTTCGGCCAGCAACACGCGCTGCCCGTCAGCCAGATTGATAGCGACCAGTCTATGGGTGTTGTGGTCTTCTTCGACGGCGAGTACCTGGCCATTGCTGAAGAACACGCCGCCATAGCGTTTGTCGCCCTGAGTCAGCGCAACCGGCACGCTGGCGTCCAGCGCCTGACGGTAAAGCTGTTGATCGCGCTCGTTGACGAACACCACGGCATCGTCAGCCAGGCAGAACGAGCCGCCGCCGTACTCGTACACCCGGCTGCGCACACTGAAGCCTTGCGGCGTCAGGCAGCGCTTGCTGTTGGCGTACCAGTGCCAGATGCGACAGGCGCCGTCTTCGGGGCGGTATTCGTTCCAGAACAGGCCCGCCGAACTGACGTCCAGCTCGGCGAAGTCAACGCCAGCGGCGACCGCCTGTGCGGCGGTCAGGGTGTCAGGAAGATTTTGCGATGAGGCGTGAGTTTCGGTCATTGCGAAAGGCCAGCTCTTCAATGGTTTGAGTAGCGGTTTCGGACTCGTCGCGAGCCTGAGTGATGATCCCGTGGTGATAAGACTTGCTGCACACCGGGTCGGCATTGGCAGCATCGCCGGTCAGCATGAACGCCTGGCAGCGACAGCCGCCGAAGTCCTTTTCCTTCTCGTCGCACGAACGGCACGGCTCGGGCATCCAGTCGTAACCGCGAAAGCGGTTGAAGCCGAACGAGTCGTACCAGATGTGCTGCATGCTGTGTTCGCGCACATTGGGAAACTGGATCGGCATCTGTCGCGCGCCGTGACAGGGCAGGGCGGTGCCGTCCGGGGTGACGGTCAGGAAGATATTGCCCCAGCCGTTCATGCAGGCCTTGGGACGCTCTTCGTAGTAATCGGGGGTCACGAAGATCAGTTTGCAGGGATGGTCTTGCGCGGCCAGCTGGTCGCGGTACTCATTGGTGACCGCTTCGGCGCGCACCAGTTGATCCTTGGTGGGCAGCAGACCGACGCGGTTCAGGTGCGCCCAGCCATAGAACTGACAGGTTGCCAGCTCGACGAAGTCCGCTTCCAGCGCCAGACACAGCTCGATGATCTTGTCGATACGGTCGATGTTATGCCGGTGGGTTACGAAATTCAGCACCATCGGATAGCCGTGCTTCTTCACCGCTTTGGCCATTTCCAGCTTCTGTGCGAAGGCTTTTTTCGAGCCGGCGAGCATGTTGTTCACTTGCTCGTCGCTGGCCTGAAAGCTGATCTGGATATGGTCCAGCCCGGCCTTTTTGAAGGCAATGATCTTTTCTTCTGTCAGGCCGATACCTGAGGTAATCAGGTTGGTGTAAAAGCCCAATCGCCGAGCTTCGGCGATCAGCTCGGCCAGGTCTTGGCGCACCAGCGGCTCGCCGCCGGAAAAACCGATCTGGGCGGCCCCCATTTCACGCGCTTCCTGCATGACCTTGAACCACTGCTCGGTGGTCAGCTCCTGACCCTGCCTGGCGAAATCCAGCGGGTTAGAGCAGTAAGGGCATTGTAGCGGGCAGCGATAGGTCAGCTCGGCCAGCAGCCACAGCGGCAGGCCGACCTCCGGGGTGGGCGGTATGTAAGGGCTGTGGGCAGCAGGCGCGATATCAGACAAGATCGATCCAGTACTTTTCTTTGGCCACTTTCATGAAGTCGTCGACGTCCATTCCAAGCTCGGGGATGTTGGGGAATTCCCTTTGCAGTTCGGCGATGATAGCGGCGATCGTGCGCTCTCCATCAATCAGCCCACCGATCAGGCTCGCGCTGTCATTGAGCTTGATCATGCCTTCCGGGTAAAGAACCACATGGGCTTTTTGCGCAGGCTCGTATTGAAAGCGATAGCCGTGGTGCCACTTGGGCGTAAGTGCTCGAAAAGCCGGATCGTGTTTTATCTCGTGCTTCATGGCGTAATCCCCTTATGCCAGACCTTCTGGTCTGTGACGCTGTGGTACGGGGGGCGGTTCAATTCATACGCCATGGACATGGCATCGAGCATGCTCCACAGAATGTCGAGTTTGAACTGCAGGATTTCCAGCATGCGCTGCTGGCCTTCATACGTAGTGTAGTGCTGTAACGTGATTGCGAGGCCGTGTTCCACATCGCGACGTGCCTGACCCAGGCGAGTACGGAAATACTCGTAACCTGTCGGGTCAATCCACGGGTAATGCTGTGGCCAGCTGTCCAGGCGCGATTGATGAATCTGCGGCGCGAACAACTCGGTCAGCGAGCTGCTGGCGGCCTCTTGCCAGTTGGCGCGGCGGGCGAAGTTCACGTAAGCATCGACCGCAAAGCGCACACCGGGCAGTACCAGTTCCTGCGAGCGCAACTGATCCGGGTCCAGCCCCACGGCCTCGCCGAGGCGCAGCCAGGCTTCGATGCCACCGTCTTCACCGGGCGCGCCGTCGTGGTCCAGCAGGCGCTGAATCCACTCGCGACGAATCTCGCGATCCGGGCAATTGGCCAGAATGGCGGCGTCCTTGAGCGGGATGTTCACCTGATAGTAAAAGCGGTTGGCGACCCAGCCCTGAATCTGCTCGCGGGTCGCGCGGCCTTCATACATCGCCACATGAAACGGATGATAGATGTGGTAATAGGCGCCCTTGGCACGCAAGGCCTGCTCGAATTCAGCCGGGGACAGCGCAGTCGCTTCACTCATGTCAGCTCCTAAAGCTCGATGCTCATGCCGTCGAAGGCGACTTCAACGTTGCGCCGGACCAGTTCGGCGCGCTCCGGCGAGTCTTCGTCGAGAATCGGGTTGGTGTTGTTGATGTGGATAAGCACCTTGCGCTGCTCGGGGAAGCCTTCCAGCACGTCGAGCATGCCGCCAGGCCCGTTCTGTGCCAGATGGCCCATTTCCCGGCCGGTGCGGGTGCCGACGCCACGGCGCTGCATCTCGTCATCGTCCCACATCGTGCCATCGACCAGCAGGCAGTCGGCGTCGCGCATTTTCTCGGCCAGTGCTTCATCGACCTTGCCCAGGCCCGGCGCGTAGAACAGCTTGCCGCCGGTGCGTGTGTCTTCGACCAGCAGGCCGATGTTATCGCCCGGATGCGGGTCGAAACGGTGTGGCGAGTAAGGCGGTGCCGCGCTGCGCAGGGGGAACGGTGTGAAGCGCAGGTTCGGGCAGGCCGGAATCACGAAGCTACCTTGCAGCTCGATGCGGTTCCAGTTCAGGCCGCCGTTCCAGTGCTTGAGCATTTCAAACAGCGGGAAGCCGGTACTCAGGTCTTCATGGACCATGTCGGTACACCAGACCTGATGCGGGCAGCCTTCGCGCAAACTGAGCAAGCCGGTTGTGTGGTCGATCTGGCTGTCCATCAGCACGATGGCGCTGATGCCGGTATCGCGCAGTGCCCGGCCTGGCTGCATGGGCGCGAAGCTCTGCAATTGCGCGCGGATGTCCGGCGACGCGTTGCACAGCACCCAGTTCACGCCGTCGTCGGACAGCGCGATGGACGACTGGGTACGCGCTTGCGCCCGCAGGCTGCCGTCACGAAAACCCGCACAATTGACGCAGTTGCAGTTCCACTGCGGGAATCCACCGCCCGCAGCGGAACCTAGAATCTGGATGTACATGTCAGCTCCCTGGCACACAATCTGGAACACAAAAACAAAGAACCGCTACAACCATAAAAAAAGCCCCGGCGAACCGAGGCTTCACAGCGCACTGAAATCAACGGCTTGCGAAGTACATGGTGACTTCAAAACCGATACGCAGATCAGTGTAAGCAGGTTTAGTCCACGACATAAAAATCTCCTCGGATGAATGCTACGGTTGGTGACTACATCTTAGTGCACCGCTGACGGCATACGTTCAGATGCTTAGGGAGCTATGTTACTCAATTTAACAATTTGGCAGGGCCAGAATCTGCAGGAAAGACCGTTACCGTTCAGGTAAGGATAACGGGACGGCCGCGCTGGCAGGGCGGCTGGCTACGATGAGCCAGCCGCCTGCAGCGTCAATCAGTTGGTTGGCGGTGGCGAGCAGCGAGTGTGTATCCAGATTTGACAGGGCGCGCTGCAGGGCTTGCGAATGATGCGCCCGATGCCCGGCAAGGTACGCCTGCCAGTGTATATCTGCCTGTTGCTGATCCGGCATGTTTGCGGGGTCGAACTGGGCGGACAGCACCCGGATTTGCTCAGGCAGGTCTGCAGTGCGAATGAGCGCCGGCAAACGGCCGATAAACGCCTCGATGTGCTGAAAAAGCTGATCGGCACTGCAGGTGGGCGATTGCACACCGAACAGCAGCCCGGTCCTCCCGGCGATCTGCCTGATGCCGCTGAACACCGCGTACCCCAATTGCAACTCGACGCGCAGCCGCTGGTAGAACGGCGCTTGCAGCAGGTGCGCGAGCAGCCGCCAGGCGGCTTCATCTTCGACTGAGGCCGTTGGCGCAGGGCAAAATACCAGCACGGCGTTTTCGGACGAGGACGATGCTTCGCTGCTCCAGCGTTTGCCGAGGCGAATGGCGGGTAGCGTGGGCACGTCTGTTTGCCGGGTGCCCGGGGTGGCGTTCAGTGCGGTGTTCAACTGCAACTGGCTGGCGGCGCAGAACCCGCTGGCGAAGCTGATCCAGCGCGAATGTTTCCAGACGGTGTGCAGATCACCCGTGGTTTGCGCCTGTTTGCTGATCAAATAGTGATCAGCAAGATGCTTGAGCAACTGGCGAACAGGGATCAGCGGTTCACTGGCCTGCCCGGCGTGTGTCAGCGGTCCAGGTGCGGCGTGTCGCAGGCGTTGCAGAGCGTGTTCGATGACCGCCACCATCGGTGCCCGCAAACCGTTCAGCTGTATCTGCCAGTAGTTGCCGTAGGCACTGAACGTCAGGTTTACACCGGCTTGCCGGGCATCCTCGATCAGTGGCGTGAGCCGGGTATTGAGCATCTGCCAAAGCGTCGGCTGCGCTGAAGGTAATTCCCAACGCAGGTAAAGCGCCGCTTCAGGGCTGTCTTCGGCTATGGATTCCAGAAATGGATTGGGCGCTGGCAGGCGCCATTCGGCCAGCGTGCTGTCCAGGTTATCCACTGGTGCCGAGCCGATCAGAGCGTTGCTTGTGAGTTGTTCCAGCAGCTCACGCAATGCGTCAGCGCCTTGGTCACTCAACTGTGCAGGCAGTTCACGACAGTGATGGTGTGCCAGGGTCAGTGCTCCGCCCATTTGCAGGCGGCGCTGTTCCAGGCGTTGATATTCCGCGATCAGCGCTGGCCATTGGGTTTTGAAGAACTGGAGCCAGCTCAAAAGCAGCGATTTTATCGTGGATGCGCTCGGCCGATTTGCGTTGAGCTCGATATCCAGCAGCATTTGCCCATCAAACTGATACAGCGGCGTTGCGTTAAGCGACTCGATCAGGCCCCGCTCGATCAATGTGGCGATCAGCCCGCCCGGCTGCGCGGCATTCAGCCAGTGACAGAGGAACGTTACGGCCTCGTCAGCTTTTGCGGGCAGGTGCTCGCAGGCGAACAGCAGGTGTTTTTGCTCGTCGATGTGTTCAAGGCTGGCTGGGCGCTTCATCAGCGGCGCAGGGGCGTGCTGTCTGACTTTTGTGCCGCTGGCGAACAGTGCGCCATGCGTATTAGCCAGCGTTTCCAGTTCCGCCAACGATTGCGGACCGCTCAGGCACAGGGTTATCTGTGCGGCCTGATAGAAGCGCTGATAGAAGTTTTGCAGCGCCTGTTGAAATGCCGGGTTGGGCACCGAGAGGCTGTAGCGATTGCCCGCATGAAAACCGCGCAGCGGGTGCTGTGGATTGACTGCAGCCAGCAAACGTAACTGATCGCGCGCGTTTGCATCGCCACGCCAGGCGATGAACTCGGCGTGCAACACTTCGCGTTCGCGCAGCTGATCGGCGACGGTCATGCGCGGCCGGGCGAGCATGTCGCACAGCCGCTCCAGCCCTTGAGCGAATGCCGTCTGCGGCAGTTCGAAGAAGAAGTCGGTGGTGCGTTCACGGGTACTGGCATTCACCTGACCGCCGTGACGCTGCACGAACGTCATCAGGTTTTCCCCGGCCTGGAAGCGCTCGGTGCCGAGGAAAAACAGATGCTCCAGAAAGTGCGCCAGCCCCGGCCACGCCAGCGGCGCATCGTGACTGCCTGCGGCCACGCGTAACGATGCCGCACTGCGCTTGAGCCGCGAATCGTGACACAGCGCCACACTCAGGCCGTTGGCCAGCGTGATGCGTCTGAGGTCAGCGGATTGAGGGGCAGGCATGAGGGCGTCCACGGCAGCAGGGAAGGCGATGGGTCATGCTAGCGGATAACCGGCGGAGTTCGCGAGCCTGGCATGATAGTTGAGATGGTCAGTACAGTCGCAGAAATTGGATCGCCTGAAACACAGTCTTCGCGAACAAGTTCGCTCCCACAGGGGCCATGTGTGCCCCGTAAATGGACTGCCCCCCGGAAGTTGGACAGTTTTAGCTTGCCGCCTGAGTCCTGTATTT
>NZ_JARVSI010000029.1:0-152904 GCF_030209255.1 Pseudomonas sp. CFBP2511
GTCAAGATTAAATTCCAAAAACCCTCATCGCTTACGCGTTGAGGGTTTTTGTTTTGCGCGCTTAAAAACCTCGATGAAAACACATTTTCGTTTCTATGCATCATGCTCCTGCGTGGCTATGATGCGTGCCTTATTGCCGGGCGATTCTAAATGCTGACCTTGTTAAAGCTTCTTGCTGATGGTGCATTTCATTCTGGACAGGTCCTGGGCGAATCCCTCGGCGTAAGCCGTAGCGCCGTCTGGAAACAGCTTCAGCAGCTTGAGTCGGATCTCGGTATCGAGGTTCATAAAGTGCGTGGGCGTGGCTATCGACTGGCGACGCCTATAGTTCTTTTAGACCCTGCTGCCATAGTCGAGTCTGGAATGCCTGGCGAATGGTCTGTGCGCACATACGACTCTATCGATTCAACCAATGCAGAGGCTTCGCGGCTTATCGCCCTTGGGGCTCCAATGCCACTGCTCGTTGTTGCCGAACAGCAAACGGCCGGCAGGGGGCGGCGTGGTCGCAAGTGGGTAAGCCCATTTGCCGAAAACCTGTATTACAGCCTTGTGCTGCGCATCGATGGTGGGATGCGTCAGTTGGAAGGGCTCAGTCTGCTGGTAGGGCTTGCGGTGATGAATGTCCTGCGTGATATGGGGGTTCAGGGCGCGGGTCTTAAATGGCCCAACGATGTGCTGGTCGGGCGACAAAAAATCGCCGGTATCCTGCTTGAGCTTATTGGCGATCCCGCAGATGTGTGTCACGTGATCATCGGGGTCGGCGTGAACGTCAACATGCGTGTGTCTACCGAGGTCGATCAGTTGTGGACGTCGGTCAGGCTGCAAACGGGCGCGCCTGCCGATCGCAATACTATCGCGGCCCGCATAAGTGCTCAGCTTGAGGCTCTTCTGACTGTTCATCGTCAGGAAGGCTTTTTAGCGTTCCAGAAGGAGTGGGAGCAAGGGCATTTGTGGCAGGGAGCTGCAGTGAAGTTGCTTTCGGGAATCGAGACGGTGGAAGGGGTGGTGTTAGGCGTCGACTCACTTGGAGCGTTGCGGTTGGAAGTCAATGGTTTGGAAAAGAGCTTTAGTGGTGGTGAGCTCAGCCTGAGGTTGCGCGATGATTCTTGAGCTCGATTGCGGCAACAGCTTTATCAAGTGGCGGATAATCACAAAGAGTTGCTCAACGTTGGTCAGCGGCGGAGTAGTGGACTCGGACACAGCCTTGCTGGAGTGCCTGGGCAATCTGTCAGGCGCAGCATTCAGCGATTGCCGTCTGGTAAGCGTTCGTAGCGCGGAAGAAACGGCGAAGCTGGTTTGCGCGCTGGCAGATACCTTTTCCATTAGCCCTGTCTGTGCAGCGCCGGCGCCAGAGCTTGCCGGGGTAATCAATGGATACGACGATTTTGCACGCTTGGGGCTGGATCGCTGGTTGGCATTTGTAGGGGCTTACCACCTTGTTAAGGGTGCCTGCCTGGTGATCGATCTGGGCACCGCCATTACGTCTGACTTTGTTGAAGCGTCAGGAAAGCATCTGGGTGGTTTCATCTGTCCTGGCATGCCACTTATGCGCAATCAGCTGCGTACCCACACCCGTCGCATTCGATATGACGATGCAGAGGCTGAAAAAGCCCTGGTACGACTCGTGCCTGGCCGTGCGACGGCCGAGGCTGTGGAGCGAGGTTGTTCTCTCATGCTTCGCGGATTCGCAATGACTCAGATCGAGATGGCTCGCGAATACTGGGGGGACGACTTTGCTATTTTCGTGACAGGAGGCGACGCTGTCTTGGTTGCTGATGTGTTACCGGGCGCTCGCATCGTCCCTGATTTGGTATTCGTTGGCCTGGCTCTCGCTTGCCCTTTACGTTGAGGTCCTTATGCGTTGGTTGTTTCTTCTGCTGTTGATGCTCAATGGCTTCTATTACCTGTGGCATCAGCAGGAGGCTCCGTTGAGGGCCAAAGAGGTCATGCCTCTATCGCTGCATCGCGCCACGCAGCAGGATATCCGCCTGCTTAGCGAGTCAGATGCAAATCGAGTGTCGCAAGATGCCGACACGAAGTGTCTCTATCTGGGTGGCTTCCCCAGGCAGGAAGACGCTCGGCTGGTTGAGCAGCGATTGAACAGCCTGGATATCCAGTCACAATTTCGGCCCCTGCAATCCGGTGGCTCGACAGCCTATTGGCTGAAAATCATCCCGGAAAGTCGTCGTCTTGTAGAGGCGAGTGTCATGACTCAGCTGAGCCAGGATTTTCCGCAATTAAAAAATCAAATAATGTCGTGTGAGGCCATTGCAACTGCCGAGTAGTTTACATAGAATGGCGCCCGCTTCGCAGTGAGGTGAAAGTCTCGCGAACGAAGCAGTTAGTAGTCAACGCATGTAACCTCAGGTTTTTACTGAGAAAAAGGTTGACAGAAGGGTAGCATGAGTTGAGAATGCTGCCTCGCTTAGGAGGGGTTCCCGAGCGGCCAAAGGGATCAGACTGTAAATCTGACGTCTACGACTTCGAAGGTTCGAATCCTTCCCCCTCCACCAGATTTAGCGCGAGCTGCAAATTGCGCGGGTATAGTTTAGTGGTAGAACCTCAGCCTTCCAAGCTGATGATGCGGGTTCGATTCCCGCTACCCGCTCCATGTTTGCGGTTCATGCACTGTGTTTTGCTCTTGTAGCTCAGTTGGTAGAGCACACCCTTGGTAAGGGTGAGGTCAGCGGTTCGAATCCGCTCAAGAGCTCCATTGCTAAAGGCAGATATGAAAATATCTGCCTTTGTTTTAGGTGGTTCAGCATTGCGTGATCTGCTTGAAGCTTGTTTGAGATGGGCTGCGTGTAAGGCCTGGTTTGAATAAGGTGTTGAAAAACTCTCGTCAGGTCCGCATAATGGTCGGCCTGATTTTGCTTTTAGGTCAGTAGCTCAATTGGCAGAGCGACGGTCTCCAAAACCGTAGGTTGGGGGTTCGATTCCCTCCTGACCTGCCAGATTCCCTAGATGTAATCTGGCTTTCTTTTCACAGGATCTCCGTAGATGAATCCCAAGGCTGAAGCATCAGACTCTCGCTTTGATTTGCTGAAATGGCTCCTGGTAGTCATTTTGGTAGTCGTGGGTGTTGTCGGTAATCAGTATTACTCTGCTGAGCCGATCCTGTACCGTGTTCTCGCTCTCCTTGTGATTGCCGCAGCAGCTGCATTTGTAGCGCTGCAGACTGGCAAAGGCAAAGCTTTCTTCGTTTTGGCGAAAGAAGCGCGTGCAGAGATCCGTAAAGTCGTTTGGCCTACTCGCCAAGAAACCACGCAAACCACGTTGATCGTTGTGGCTGTTGTGCTGGTTATGGCGTTGCTGTTGTGGGGGCTTGATTCCCTGCTCGGCTGGCTTGTTTCCTCGATAGTTGGCTAAGGGTGTCCCGTGGCTAAGCGTTGGTACGTAGTGCATGCATACTCGGGTTACGAGAAGCATGTCATGCGCTCGTTGGTCGAGCGTGTGAAGCTGGCAGGCATGGAAGATGGCTTCGGCGAAATTCTGGTTCCCACTGAAGAAGTGGTTGAAATGCGTAATGGCCAGAAACGCAAAAGCGAACGCAAGTTCTTCCCTGGTTATGTGCTGGTTCAGATGGACATGAATGAAGGTACTTGGCATTTGGTCAAGGATACCCCTCGTGTCATGGGCTTCATCGGTGGTACTGCTGATAAGCCTGCTCCGATCACCGACAAAGAAGCAGAAGCGATTCTGCGTCGCGTTGCTGACGGTAGCGACAAGCCGAAGCCGAAGACGCTGTTCGAGCCGGGTGAGGTTGTTCGTGTCACTGACGGTCCGTTCGCCGATTTCAACGGCACCGTTGAAGAAGTTAACTACGAAAAGAGCCGTATCCAAGTGGCGGTGCTCATTTTCGGACGCTCTACCCCGGTAGAGTTAGAGTTCAGTCAGGTCGAGAAGGCCTAGCTGAGCTGAAATCCCATACCCCGCAGCTTAAGGCTGTGGGGTTTTTTCGTCACTGGGATATACGCGTACGTAACCGGGGAGCCTTTATAGGCGCTTGAACCCGTAATTGGAGTGCCTCATGGCCAAGAAGATAACCGCATACATCAAGCTGCAAGTGAAAGCCGCTCAGGCTAACCCTAGCCCGCCAGTTGGTCCTGCTCTGGGTCAGCACGGTGTGAACATCATGGAATTCTGCAAAGCGTTCAACGCCCGTACTCAGGGTATTGAGCCAGGCCTGCCGACTCCAGTGATCATCACTGTATACAGCGACCGTAGCTTCACTTTTGAAACAAAAAGTACTCCTGCATCGGTTCTGCTGAAGAAAGCTGCAGGCTTGACCAGCGGCTCGGCTCGCCCGAACACCGTTAAAGTCGGCACCGTGACTCGTGCTCAGCTGGAAGATATCGCTAAAGCAAAAAATGCGGATCTGACTGCAGCTGACATGGAAGCGGCCGTGCGTACCATCGCCGGTTCCGCTCGTAGCATGGGCCTTAACGTGGAGGGTGTGTAATGGCTAAGCTGACCAAGCGTCAAAAGGCAATCGCCGAAAAGATTGAAGCTGGCAAGTCCTACAACTTTGTAGACGCCGCTGCTCTGCTGACCGAGCTGTCGACTGTCAAGTTCAGCGAGTCTATCGACGTCGCTGTCAACCTGGGTGTTGATCCTCGTAAATCTGACCAGGTTGTTCGTAGCGCTACCGTACTGCCGCACGGCACCGGTAAAACTGTACGCGTTGCAGTTTTCACCCAGGGGCCTGCTGCTGAAGCTGCTCTGGCTGCTGGTGCTGATCGCGTTGGTATGGACGATCTGGCTGCTGAAATGAAAGCCGGCGATCTGAACTACGACGTCGTCATCGCTTCCCCTGACGCAATGCGCGTTGTGGGTCAGCTGGGTCAGGTTCTCGGTCCTCGTGGCCTGATGCCTAACCCAAAAGTCGGCACTGTTACTCCTGACGTGGCTACCGCTGTCAAGAACGCCAAGGCTGGTCAGGTTCGTTATCGCACCGACAAAAACGGCATTATCCACACTTCCGTTGGCAAGGTCGGTTTCGACGCAGTCAAGCTGAAGGAAAACGTTGAAGCCCTGATCGCTGATCTGAAGCGTATCAAGCCTGCTTCCTCGAAAGGCATTTACGTCAAGCGCATCACCCTGAGCACCACTATGGGTCCGGGCCTGGTCATCGACCAAGGTTCGCTGGAAGCGTAAGACAGAAATGGCGCGGCGTTGTTTGCCGCTCCGTTTTAAAGATTGGGGTCCCTGCCTGGCGGGGGCTATCCAAGACCGTAGGCGACGCAAGTCTTAAACCTCAAGCCTACGCAGATGGTGCTCCCGGTTCCTTACCGAATCAGACACCAAAACGACATCTGACTCCGGTCGGATGAAACGGTAACAAGCAGGAGTTAAACCCGTGGCAATTAAACTCGAAGACAAGAAGGCCATCGTCGCTGAAGTCAACGAGGCTGCCAAAGCTGGTCTGTCCGCTGTCGTGGCTGATGCCCGTGGTGTGACAGTCGGCGCTATGACCGGACTCCGTAAAGAGGCTCGTGAAGCTGGCGTTTACGTACGCGTTGTACGTAACACCCTGCTCAAGCGCGCTGTTGCTGACACTGAATTCAGTGTCCTCAACGACGTGTTCACCGGCCCGACCTTGATCGCGTTCTCCAACGAACATCCTGGCGCTGCTGCCCGTTTGTTCAAGGAATTCGCGAAAGGTCAGGACAAGTTCGAGATCAAGGCAGCTGCGTTCGAGGGCAAGTTCCTCGCAGCTAATCAGATCGACGTACTGGCAACCTTGCCGACCCGTAACGAAGCAATTTCTCAGCTGATGAGCGTGATTCAAGGCGCTACCAGCAAATTAGCTCGTACTCTGGCGGCTGTTCGCGACCAAAAAGAAGCAGCTGCAGCTTAAGGCTGAGTCAGATCTTTTCGCGTATTTTTGTTTATTTTGATGGTCGCGTAGGCCGTCCCCCAATTCAGGAAATTGAGTCATGTCTATCTCTCAAGACGATATCCTTAACGCCGTAGCTGAAATGTCCGTTATTCAGGTTGTAGAACTGATCAAGGCATTCGAAGAGAAGTTCGGCGTTACTGCTGCTGCCGGTTCTGCTGGTCCAGCCGCTGCTGCTGCTGTTGTTGAAGAACAAACTGAATTCAACGTCATGCTGCTGGAAGCTGGCGAGAAGAAAGTTAACGTGATCAAGGCAGTACGTGAGCTGACCGGTCTGGGTCTGAAAGAAGCCAAGGCAGTCGTTGACGGCGCTCCAGGCATCGTTCTGGAAGCTGTTGCCAAAGACGCAGCTGACAAAGCCAAAGCTACTCTGGAAGAAGCAGGCGCTAAAGTCGAGCTGAAATAAGCATCGATTTTGAGTGTCCAGCCCACGCGTTTAGCGAAAGGCTGATGGCTGGTGGCTTTTGCCACCGGCCTTTTTCCGTTATAGACGGTTGGCGCGACCAACGTTTGTAACGTGCTGTATCCACCGATGGCGGTGGCGCAAACCAAGGGGTTTGCAAGATTTTCTGGCTGCTTCCGTCGGGAGGGAGCCAAACAAGCAGGTGACCAAGCTGGGGAACGCTGATGGCTTACTCATATACTGAGAAAAAACGTATCCGCAAGGACTTTAGCAAGTTGCCGGACGTAATGGATGTGCCGTATCTCTTGGCCATCCAGCTGGATTCGTATCGCGAATTCCTGCAGGCGGGAGCGACCAAAGATCAGTTCCGCGACGTCGGTCTGCATGCAGCCTTCAAATCCGTTTTCCCGATCATCAGCTACTCCGGCAATGCTGCGCTGGAGTATGTAGGTTATCGCTTGGGCGAACCGGCATTTGATGTCAAGGAATGCGTGCTGCGCGGTGTGACTTACGCAGTACCTCTGCGAGTCAAGGTCCGTCTGATCATTTTCGACAAAGAATCGTCGAACAAAGCGATCAAGGACATCAAAGAGCAAGAAGTCTACATGGGTGAAATCCCCCTGATGACTGAAAACGGTACCTTTGTAATCAACGGCACCGAGCGCGTTATCGTGTCTCAGCTTCACCGCTCGCCAGGCGTATTCTTCGACCACGACCGTGGCAAGACGCACAGCTCCGGTAAGCTGCTTTATTCCGCGCGTATCATTCCTTACCGTGGTTCGTGGCTGGACTTCGAGTTCGATCCGAAAGACTGCGTATTCGTCCGTATCGACCGTCGTCGCAAGCTGCCTGCGTCCGTGCTTCTGCGCGCGCTGGGCTACACCACCGAGCAAGTGCTCGATGCTTTCTATACCACCAACGTATTCCATGTTCGCGGCGAAAACCTGAACCTGGAGCTGGTGCCTCAGCGCCTGCGTGGTGAAATTGCCGTTCTGGATATCCTGGACGACAAAGGCAAGGTCATTGTCGAGCAGGGTCGTCGTATCACTGCCCGTCACATCAACCAGCTGGAAAAAGCCGGGATCAAAGAGCTGGAAGTACCTCTGGACTACGTCCTGGGTCGTACGACTGCCAAGGTCATCGTGCATCCGGCAACCGGTGAGATCATTGCCGAGTGCAACACCGAGCTGAACACCGAAATCCTCGGCAAGATTGCCAAGGCTCAGGTTGTTCGTATCGAGACGTTGTACACCAACGACATCGATTGCGGCCCGTTCGTTTCGGACACGCTGAAAATCGACTCCACCAGCAATCAGCTGGAAGCGTTGGTCGAGATCTACCGCATGATGCGTCCTGGTGAGCCACCGACCAAGGATGCAGCAGAAACGCTGTTCAACAACCTGTTCTTCAGTCCTGAGCGCTATGACCTGTCTGCTGTAGGTCGTATGAAGTTCAACCGTCGTATCGGTCGGACCGAAATCGAAGGTTCGGGCGTGCTGTGCAAGGAAGACATCGTAGCGGTCCTCAAGACCCTCGTTGATATCCGTAACGGCAAAGGCATCGTCGATGACATCGACCACCTCGGTAACCGTCGTGTTCGTTGCGTAGGCGAGATGGCCGAGAACCAGTTCCGTGTAGGTCTGGTCCGTGTTGAGCGTGCAGTCAAAGAACGCCTGTCCATGGCAGAAAGCGAAGGCCTGATGCCTCAGGACCTGATCAACGCCAAGCCTGTTGCGGCAGCGGTCAAGGAATTCTTCGGTTCCAGCCAGCTTTCCCAGTTCATGGACCAGAACAACCCGCTGTCCGAGATTACTCACAAGCGTCGTGTGTCTGCACTCGGCCCTGGTGGTTTGACTCGTGAGCGTGCCGGCTTTGAAGTTCGAGACGTTCACCCGACTCACTACGGTCGCGTGTGCCCTATCGAAACGCCGGAAGGTCCGAACATCGGCCTGATCAACTCCCTGGCGGCCTATGCCCGCACTAACCAGTACGGTTTCCTCGAGAGCCCGTACCGTGTTGTTAAGGAAGGTCTGGTCACCGACGAAATCGTGTTCCTTTCAGCGATCGAAGAAGCTGACCACGTCATTGCACAGGCTTCGGCCGCAATGAACGACAAGCAAGAGCTGATCGACGAGCTGGTTGCTGTGCGTCACTTGAACGAATTCACCGTCAAGGCGCCAGCCGATGTCACCCTGATGGACGTTTCGCCCAAGCAGGTTGTTTCGGTAGCCGCTTCGTTGATTCCGTTCCTCGAGCACGATGACGCCAACCGTGCGTTGATGGGTTCGAACATGCAGCGTCAGGCTGTACCAACCTTGCGTGCCGACAAGCCGCTGGTGGGTACCGGCATGGAGCGCAACGTTGCTCGCGACTCCGGCGTTTGCGTCGTGGCCCGTCGTGGTGGCGTGATCGACTCGGTTGATGCCAGCCGTATCGTTGTTCGCGTTGCCGATGATGAAGTTGAAACAGGTGAGGCCGGTGTAGACATCTACAACCTGACCAAATACACCCGTTCGAACCAGAACACCTGCATCAACCAGCGTCCGCTGGTAAGCAAGGGTGATCGTGTTCAGCGTAGCGATATCATGGCCGACGGCCCGTCCACCGATATGGGTGAGCTGGCGTTGGGTCAGAACATGCGTATCGCGTTCATGGCCTGGAACGGTTTCAACTTCGAAGACTCCATCTGTCTCTCTGAGCGTGTAGTTCAGGAAGACCGCTTCACCACGATCCACATTCAGGAACTGACCTGTGTGGCGCGTGACACCAAGCTTGGGCCTGAGGAAATCACAGCTGACATCCCGAACGTGGGTGAAGCTGCTCTGAACAAGCTGGACGAAGCCGGTATCGTTTACGTAGGTGCCGAAGTCGGCGCTGGCGATATCCTGGTGGGCAAGGTCACCCCGAAAGGCGAGACCCAGCTGACGCCGGAAGAAAAACTGTTGCGCGCTATCTTCGGTGAGAAGGCCAGCGACGTTAAGGACACTTCCCTGCGTGTGCCTACCGGCACCAAAGGTACTGTCATCGACGTTCAGGTCTTCACCCGTGATGGTGTCGAGCGTGATGCACGTGCTCTGTCCATTGAGAAGTCGCAGCTCGACGAGATCCGCAAGGATCTGAACGAAGAGTTCCGTATTGTCGAAGGCGCTACTTTCGAACGTCTGCGCTCTGCGCTGGTCGGTCGTGTAGCAGAAGGCGGTGCTGGCCTCAAGAAAGGTCAGGAAATCACCAACGAAGTGCTCGACGGCCTTGAGCATGGTCAGTGGTTCAAGCTGCGCATGGCTGAAGACGCTCTGAACGAGCAGCTTGAGAAAGCACAGGCTTACATCGTTGATCGTCGTCGCCTTCTGGATGACAAGTTCGAAGACAAGAAGCGCAAACTGCAGCAGGGCGATGACCTGGCTCCAGGCGTTCTGAAAATCGTCAAGGTTTACCTGGCAATCCGTCGCCGCATTCAGCCGGGCGACAAGATGGCCGGTCGTCACGGTAACAAGGGTGTGGTCTCTGTGATCATGCCGGTTGAAGACATGCCGCACGATGCCAATGGCACGCCGGTTGATATCGTCCTCAACCCGCTGGGCGTACCTTCGCGTATGAACGTTGGTCAGATTCTCGAAACTCACCTGGGCCTTGCAGCCAAAGGTCTGGGCGAGAAGATCAACCGCATGCTTGAAGAGCAGCGTAAAGTTATCGAGTTGCGCAAGTTCCTCAACGAGATCTACAACGAAATCGGTGGTCGCCAGGAAGCCCTGGAAGACCTCACCGACAATGAAATTCTGGACCTCGCCAAGAACCTGCGTAACGGCGTACCAATGGCTACCCCGGTTTTCGACGGTGCCAAGGAAAGCGAAATCAAGGCAATGCTCAAACTGGCAGATATGCCGGAAAGCGGCCAGATGCAGCTGTTTGACGGTCGTACCGGCAACAAGTTTGAGCGCCCGGTTACAGTCGGCTACATGTACATGCTGAAGCTGAACCACTTGGTGGACGACAAGATGCACGCGCGTTCCACTGGTTCGTACAGCCTGGTTACCCAGCAGCCGCTGGGTGGTAAGGCACAGTTCGGTGGTCAGCGTTTCGGGGAGATGGAAGTGTGGGCGCTGGAAGCATACGGCGCGGCGTACACTCTGCAAGAAATGCTCACAGTGAAGTCGGACGATGTGAACGGCCGTACCAAGATGTACAAAAACATCGTGGATGGCGATCACCGTATGGAGCCGGGCATGCCCGAGTCTTTCAACGTGTTGATCAAAGAAATTCGTTCGCTCGGTATCGATATCGATCTGGAAACCGAATAACACGTGACGCGAATCGGGGGCAGGGCGGTATTGCCTGCTCCCCTGCTCCGCCAGGAGGAAAGCCTTGAAAGACCTACTGAATTTGCTGAAAAACCAGGGTCAAGTCGAAGAGTTCGACGCAATCCGTATCGGACTTGCATCGCCTGAGATGATCCGCTCTTGGTCGTTCGGTGAAGTTAAAAAGCCGGAAACCATCAACTACCGTACGTTCAAGCCTGAGCGTGACGGTCTGTTCTGCGCCAAGATCTTTGGCCCGGTAAAAGATTACGAGTGCCTGTGCGGTAAGTACAAGCGCCTGAAGCACCGCGGTGTCATCTGCGAAAAGTGCGGTGTTGAAGTGGCTCTGGCCAAGGTTCGCCGCGAGCGCATGGCTCACATCGAACTGGCTTCGCCGGTTGCCCACATCTGGTTCCTGAAATCGCTGCCGTCCCGTATCGGCTTGCTGATGGACATGACCCTGCGCGATATCGAGCGTGTTCTCTACTTCGAGAGCTATGTCGTTATCGATCCAGGCATGACCACCCTTGAAAAAGGTCAGCTGCTGAACGACGAGCAGTACTTCGAAGCCCTCGAAGAGTTCGGTGATGATTTTGACGCCCGCATGGGTGCCGAAGCTGTCCGTGAACTGCTGCACGCTATCGATCTGGAGCACGAAATTGGCCGTCTGCGTGAAGAGATTCCGCAAACCAATTCCGAGACCAAGATCAAGAAGCTGTCCAAGCGTCTGAAACTGATGGAAGCTTTCCAGGGTTCCGGCAACCTTCCTGAGTGGATGGTGCTGACCGTTCTGCCGGTTCTGCCGCCAGATCTGCGTCCTCTGGTTCCGCTTGACGGTGGTCGTTTCGCAACGTCCGACCTCAACGATCTGTATCGTCGAGTGATCAACCGTAACAACCGTCTGAAGCGTCTGCTGGATCTGTCTGCTCCCGATATCATCGTGCGCAACGAAAAGCGCATGCTGCAGGAAGCGGTCGATGCATTGCTCGACAACGGTCGTCGTGGTCGCGCAATCACCGGTTCCAACAAGCGCCCTCTGAAATCCCTGGCTGACATGATCAAGGGTAAGCAGGGTCGTTTCCGTCAGAACTTGCTCGGTAAGCGTGTTGACTACTCAGGTCGTTCGGTAATTACCGTAGGTCCGACCCTGCGTCTGCACCAGTGCGGTCTGCCGAAGAAAATGGCTCTCGAGCTGTTCAAGCCGTTCATTTTCGGCAAGCTGGAAATGCGTGGCCTGGCCACGACCATCAAAGCAGCCAAGAAAATGGTAGAGCGCGAGCTGCCAGAAGTCTGGGACGTTCTTGCCGAAGTCATTCGCGAACACCCGGTGCTTCTGAACCGTGCGCCAACGCTTCACCGTCTTGGCATCCAGGCATTTGAACCGGTTCTGATCGAAGGTAAGGCTATTCAGCTTCACCCGCTGGTCTGCGCCGCGTACAACGCCGACTTCGACGGTGACCAGATGGCTGTTCACGTTCCTTTGACGCTGGAAGCCCAGCTCGAAGCGCGTGCACTGATGATGTCGACCAACAACATCCTGTCGCCAGCCAACGGTGAGCCAATCATCGTTCCTTCGCAGGACGTTGTACTGGGTCTGTACTACATGACCCGTGAAGCGATCAATGCCAAGGGCGAAGGTCGTGTGTTTGCGGACCTGCAGGAAGTCGACCGGGTATTCCGCGCCGGCGAAGCGGCTCTGCACGCCAAGGTCAAGGTTCGTATCCACGAAACGGTCAACGACCGTGATGGTGGCAGCGTCAAGAACACCCGTATCGTCGACACCACTGTCGGCCGTGCGCTGTTGTTCCAGGTGGTTCCGGCCGGCCTGTCCTACGACGTCGTCAACCAGCCGATGAAGAAAAAGGCGATCTCCAAACTGATCAACCAGTGCTACCGCGTGGTTGGTTTGAAAGAGACCGTTATCTTCGCTGACCAGTTGATGTACACCGGTTTTGCCTATTCGACCATTTCGGGTGTCTCCATCGGCGTTAACGACTTCGTTATCCCTGATGAGAAAGCTCGCATCATCGACGCAGCCACCGAAGAAGTTAAAGAGATCGAAAGCCAGTACGCTTCCGGCCTGGTAACCCAGGGCGAGAAGTACAACAAGGTGATCGACCTTTGGTCCAAGGCGAACGACGAAGTCTCGAAAGCGATGATGTCGAACCTGTCCAAAGAACGCGTTATCGACCGTCACGGCGTCGAAGTTGATCAGGAATCCTTCAACTCGATGTACATGATGGCTGACTCCGGGGCGCGTGGTTCTGCTGCCCAGATTCGTCAGCTGGCCGGTATGCGTGGTCTGATGGCCAAGCCTGATGGCTCCATTATTGAAACGCCGATCACTGCGAACTTCCGTGAAGGTTTGAGCGTACTTCAGTACTTCATCTCCACTCACGGTGCTCGTAAGGGTCTTGCGGATACCGCGTTGAAAACTGCTAACTCCGGTTATCTGACACGTCGTCTGGTAGACGTGGCTCAGGATCTGGTCGTTACCGAAGTGGATTGCGGTACCGAGCACGGCCTGCTGATGACTCCGCACATTGAAGGCGGCGACGTTGTAGAGCCGCTGGGTGAGCGCGTACTGGGTCGAGTCATTGCCCGTGACGTGTTCAAGCCGGGTACAGAAGAAATTATCGTGCCTGCAGGCACTCTGGTTGACGAGAAGTGGGTCGAGTTCATCGAGCTGAACAGCATCGACGAAGTGATCGTTCGCTCGCCAATCAGCTGTGAAACCCGCTATGGCATATGCGCCAAGTGCTACGGTCGCGACCTGGCTCGTGGTCACCAGGTCAACATTGGTGAAGCTGTCGGCGTAATTGCTGCACAGTCGATCGGTGAGCCAGGTACCCAGCTGACAATGCGTACCTTCCACATTGGTGGTGCGGCAAGCCGGACCTCGGCAGCTGACAGTGTTCAGGTGAAGAATGGCGGTACTGTCCGTCTGCATAACCTGAAGCACGTCGAGCGTGTCGACGGTCACCTGGTTGCGGTATCCCGCTCTGGTGAGCTGGCAATCGCAGACGATTTCGGTCGTGAGCGCGAGCGTTACAAGCTGCCTTACGGTGCAGTGATTTCGGTGAAGGAAGGCGACAAGGTCGACGCTGGTTCGATCGTGGCCAAGTGGGATCCTCACACCCACCCAATCGTCACCGAGATGAAAGGTACTGTTACCTACGTCGGCATGGAAGAGGGCATCACGATCAAGCGTCAGACAGACGAATTGACCGGTATGACCAACATTGAAGTGCTTGATGCGAAAGACCGCCCGGCTGCTGGCAAGGACATTCGTCCTGCTGTGAAGATGGTGGGTCTGGATGGCAAGGATCTGTTGCTGCCGGGTACTGACGTGCCTGCCCAGTACTTCCTGCCGGCTAACGCCCTGGTTGGTGTGGCTGACGGTGCGCAGATCGCGATCGGTGATGTTATCGCTCGTATTCCGCAAGAGACTTCGAAGACCCGTGACATCACCGGTGGTCTGCCGCGTGTTGCCGACCTTTTCGAAGCACGTCGTCCGAAAGAGGCTTCGATCCTTGCAGAAGTCAGCGGTACCATCGCATTCGGTAAAGAGACCAAAGGCAAGCGTCGTCTGGTCATTACCCCGAACGACGGTAGCGATCCGTACGAGGAGCTGATTCCGAAGTGGCGTCACCTGAACGTCTTCGAAGGCGAACAAGTGAACCGCGGCGAAGTTATCTCTGACGGCCCTAGCGATCCACACGATATCCTGCGTTTGCTGGGTGTCAGCGCGCTGGCCAAGTACATCGTCAACGAGATTCAAGACGTATACCGTCTGCAAGGCGTGAAGATCAACGACAAGCACATCGAGACCATTCTGCGTCAGATGTTGCGTAAAGTTGAGATTGCCGAGTCTGGCGATTCCAGTTTCATCAAGGGCGACCAGATGGAATTGACTCACGTTCTGGTAGAAAACGAGCGTTTGGGCGCAGACGACAAGTTTGTCTCCAAATTCACTCGTGTGTTGCTGGGTATCACCAAGGCATCGTTGTCCACCGAGTCGTTCATTTCCGCGGCCTCCTTCCAGGAGACAACCCGCGTACTGACCGAAGCGGCTGTGACAGGCAAGCGCGACTACCTTCGCGGCCTGAAAGAAAACGTGGTCGTGGGTCGTTTGATCCCGGCCGGTACCGGTCTGGCTTATCACAGCGAGCGTAAGCGTCGCCGTGAAATGGACAAACCGACCCGTGTCAGCGCGAGCGAAGTAGAAGCTGCTCTGACCGAAGCGTTGAACTCCAGCGGTAATTGAGATTAAAGCCTCGGCATTTTCATTCGGCAGGCAGCACAATTTGTGTTGCTTGCCTTGTGAGGAGGCCGGGGCTTTGTCTTGACTGGGGGCGGGATCCTCTTTAGACTCTTGTACCCCTAAATTTGGCGGGGCTTGTGCCTCGTCATTTGCTTTTCTTGTAAGACAATAGCGTCGCAAGACAACAGTGGAGCTAGTAGATGGCAACTATCAACCAGCTGGTACGTCAGCCGCGTAAGCGTATCGTCGAGAAATCCGACGTGCCTGCGCTGCAGAACTGCCCGCAACGTCGCGGTGTGTGCACTCGTGTGTATACCACCACGCCGAAAAAACCTAACTCGGCATTGCGTAAAGTCTGCCGTGTGCGCCTGACCAACGGTTTCGAGGTTTCCTCGTACATCGGTGGTGAAGGTCACAACCTGCAAGAGCACAGCGTGGTACTGATCCGTGGCGGTCGTGTAAAAGACTTGCCAGGTGTTCGCTATCACACCGTTCGTGGTTCTCTGGATACCTCCGGCGTCAAAGGTCGTAACCAGGGTCGCTCGAAATACGGTACCAAGAAGCCTAAGTAGTCTTTGGCTTCTGTTTGAAATTGCAGATTTCTATTTTTCTGAGTCGATAAGAGTAAGGTCGGGCGCATCCTTTTCAGGATGGTGGTCCCGAGCTAACCTGAAGACCGTTTGAGGGCTTATCCATGCCAAGAAGACGCGTAGCAGCCAAGCGCGAAGTGCTTGACGATCCAAAATACGGCAGCCAGATCCTGGCCAAGTTCATGAACCACGTAATGGAAAGCGGCAAGAAAGCCGTTGCCGAGCGTATCGTTTATGGCGCGCTGGAAAAGGTTAAAGAACGCAAGAACAGCGACCCCCTGGAAATCTTCGAGAAAGCTCTCGACGCCATCGCTCCGCTGGTCGAAGTAAAGTCGCGCCGTGTAGGCGGTGCTACTTACCAGGTTCCTGTCGAAGTTCGTCCGTCCCGTCGTAATGCTCTGGCAATGCGTTGGTTGGTAGACTTCGCGCGCAAGCGCGGTGAGAAGTCTATGGCTCTGCGTTTGGCTGGCGAACTGATGGACGCCGCCGAAGGTAAAGGTGCTGCGGTCAAGAAGCGTGAAGACGTGCACCGTATGGCCGAGGCCAACAAGGCTTTCTCGCACTACCGCTTCTAATTTCAGCGTCACTAAATTTGCGAGGGCTTTATGGCTCGTACTACTCCGATTAGCCGTTACCGTAACATCGGTATCGTCGCTCACGTGGATGCTGGTAAAACCACCACCACCGAGCGCGTCCTTTTTTACACCGGCAAAAGCCACAAAATGGGCGAGGTGCATGATGGCGCCGCGACCACGGACTGGATGGTTCAGGAGCAGGAGCGTGGTATTACCATTACTTCTGCTGCTATCACTGCCTTTTGGCAGGGTTCCGAGAAGCAACACAAAGACCAATACCGCTTCAACGTCATTGACACCCCGGGTCACGTAGACTTCACCATTGAAGTTGAGCGTTCCCTGCGTGTGCTCGACGGCGCGGTCGTTGTGTTCTGTGGTACTTCCGGCGTAGAGCCGCAGTCCGAAACCGTATGGCGTCAAGCCAACAAATACGGCGTTCCACGTATCGTCTACGTGAACAAGATGGACCGTGCCGGTGCCAACTTTTTGCGCGTAATCGCCCAGATCAAGCAGCGCCTGGGTCACACCCCGGTGCCGATTCAGTTGGCCATTGGTGCTGAGGACAACTTCCAGGGTCAAATTGACCTGATGGCTATGGAAGCTGTTTACTGGAACGATTCCGACAAAGGCATGGTTCCTGTTCGTAAGCCAATCCCTGCTGAATTGCAGGAACTGGCTGATGAATGGCGTGGCAACATGGTTGAGGCTGCGGCTGAAGCCAGCGAAGAGCTGATGAACAAGTACCTTGAAGGTGAAGAACTCACCAACGAGGAAATCAAGGCCGCTCTGCGTCAGCGTACTATCGCTGGTGAGATCGTTCTTGCTGTTTGCGGTTCTTCCTTCAAGAACAAGGGTGTTCCCCTGGTTCTCGACGCCGTGATCGACTACCTGCCTGCTCCAATCGATATTCCTGCTATCAAGGGTTCCGATCCTGATAATGAGGAAATTCTGATGGAGCGTCATGCAGACGACAGCGAGCCGTTCTCGGCGCTGGCGTTCAAGATCGCTACCGACCCATTCGTGGGTACTTTGACTTTCGTCCGCGTTTACTCGGGCGTGTTGGCATCCGGCGACGGCGTGATCAACTCGGTCAAAGGCAAGAAAGAGCGCGTGGGTCGTATGGTGCAAATGCACGCAAACGCCCGCGAAGAGATCAAGGAAGTACGCGCTGGCGACATCGCGGCCCTGATCGGCATGAAGGACGTCACCACTGGTGAAACCTTGTGCAACGCTGACAAGCCAATCATCCTCGTTCGTATGGACTTCCCGGAGCCGGTTATTTCGGTTGCCGTTGAGCCAAAAACCAAGGATGACCAGGAAAAAATGGGTATTGCACTGGGCAAGCTTGCTCAGGAAGACCCTTCTTTCCGCGTCAAAACTGATGAAGAGACTGGTCAAACGATCATCTCTGGCATGGGCGAGCTCCACCTGGACATCCTGGTTGACCGGATGCGCCGTGAGTTCAACGTCGAAGCCAACATCGGCAAGCCGCAGGTTTCCTATCGTGAGCGCATCACGAAGAATTGTGAAATCGAAGGCAAGTTCGTTCGTCAGTCCGGCGGTCGTGGCCAGTTTGGTCATTGCTGGATCCGTTTTGCTCCTGCTGACGAAGGTCAGGAAGGTCTGCAATTCGTAAACGAAGTGGTGGGTGGTGTTGTTCCGAAGGAATACATCCCGGCTATCCAGAAGGGTATCGAAGAGCAGATGAAGAACGGCGTTGTTGCCGGCTATCCGCTGATCGGCCTGAAGGCTACCGTGTTTGATGGTTCCTACCATGACGTCGACTCGAACGAGATGGCGTTTAAGGTGGCTGCTTCCATGGCGACCAAGCAGCTGGCCCAGAAGGGCGGTGGTGAGTTGCTTGAGCCGATCATGGCGGTAGAGGTTGTTACGCCTGAAGACTATATGGGTGACGTGATGGGCGACCTTAACCGTCGTCGCGGCATGATCCTGGGTATGGAAGACACGGTTTCCGGCAAAGTAATTCGTGCCGAGGTTCCGTTGGGTGAGATGTTCGGTTATGCGACCGACGTCCGCTCCATGTCCCAAGGTCGCGCAAGCTACTCTATGGAATTCAAAAAATACAATACAGCGCCGTCGCACATCGTCGAAACTGTAACCAAAAAACAAGGCTGATTCAGCGCCTTTAGGCTAGGAGTTATTTGTCGTGGCTAAAGAAAAATTTGATCGTTCCCTCCCGCATTGCAACGTCGGCACCATTGGTCACGTTGACCATGGCAAGACCACGCTGACCGCTGCTCTGACTCGCGTCTGCTCCGAAGTTTTCGGTTCGGCTCGTGTTGACTTCGACAAGATCGACAGCGCACCAGAAGAGAAAGCTCGCGGTATCACCATCAACACCGCTCACGTTGAGTACAACTCGGCTACGCGTCACTACGCGCACGTTGACTGCCCAGGTCACGCCGACTACGTGAAGAACATGATCACCGGTGCTGCGCAGATGGACGGTGCTATCCTGGTTTGTTCGGCTGCTGATGGTCCGATGCCGCAAACCCGTGAGCACATCCTGCTGTCCCGTCAGGTTGGCGTTCCGTACATCGTGGTCTTCCTGAACAAGGCTGACCTGGTAGACGACGCTGAGCTGCTGGAATTGGTTGAGATGGAAGTGCGCGATCTGCTGAGCACTTACGACTTCCCGGGCGACGACACTCCAATCATCATCGGCTCCGCCCGTATGGCATTGGAAGGCAAAGACGACAACGAGATGGGCACCACTGCCGTCAAGAAGTTGGTCGAAACTCTGGACAGCTACATTCCTCAGCCAGAGCGTGCTGTCGACAAGCCGTTCCTGATGCCGATCGAAGACGTATTCTCGATCTCCGGTCGCGGTACTGTTGTGACTGGTCGTGTTGAGCGCGGTATCGTCAAGGTCCAGGATCCACTGGAAATCGTTGGTCTGCGTGACACTACTGTCACTACCTGCACCGGCGTTGAGATGTTCCGCAAGCTGCTCGACGAAGGTCGTGCTGGCGAGAACTGCGGCGTTCTGCTGCGCGGTACCAAGCGTGACGACGTTGAGCGTGGCCAGGTTCTGGTCAAGCCAGGCACCGTCAAGCCGCACACTCAGTTCGAAGCTGAAATCTACGTTCTGAGCAAAGAAGAAGGCGGTCGTCACACTCCTTTCTTCAAAGGCTACCGTCCACAGTTCTACTTCCGTACTACCGACGTAACTGGTAGCTGCGAACTGCCGGAAGGTGTAGAAATGGTTATGCCAGGTGATAACGTTAAAGTTTCCGTTACCCTGATCAAGCCAATCGCAATGGAAGATGGTCTGCGTTTCGCAATTCGTGAAGGCGGTCGTACCGTCGGCGCTGGCGTCGTAGCCAAAATCATCGCGTAAGCGTTGATTCCCAAAAAGAGCCCCCGCCACGCGGGGGCTTTTTTATTGGGTTGACACCTTGCCAGCCCGTCTATAGAATTGCGCCTCCTTTTAACGGGCGTATTGCGCTCGGTGGGAACAGCAATCTGGAGTCTGAATCCAATGCAAAACCAGCAAATCCGTATCAGGTTGAAGGCTTTTGACCATCGCCTGATCGACCAATCAACCCAGGAAATCGTGGAAACCGCGAAACGTACTGGTGCACAGGTGCGTGGTCCGATTCCACTGCCGACCCGTAAAGAGCGGTTCACCGTTCTGGTTTCTCCGCACGTCAACAAAGACGCGCGCGACCAGTACGAGATCCGTACTCACAAGCGTGTTCTGGACATTGTCCAGCCAACGGAAAAAACCGTTGATGCGCTTATGAAGCTTGATCTTGCGGCCGGTGTGGAAGTTCAGATCAGCCTCGGCTAAGACTTGGGTCTTAGTCGTGTAACGCTCTGAAATGGGCGGCCATAGCGGGTGAAAGCCCCGTACACTCATGAGGTTTACAACATGACTATTGGTGTAGTCGGTCGTAAATGCGGTATGACCCGTATTTTCACCGAAGAAGGTGTCTCCATTCCGGTCACGGTCATTGAGATCGAGCCGAATCGCGTCACTCAGTTCAAAACCGAAGAAACCGATGGCTATCGTGCAGTGCAAGTCACTGTCGGCGAGCGTCGCGCTTCGCGTGTTACAGCCGCTCAGGCTGGCCACTTCGCTAAAGCGAATGTAGCCGCCGGTCGTACCGTCATGGAATTCCGTCTTGAAGAAGGCGAGTACCAGGCTGGCGATCAGATCAACGCTGAAATCTTCGCTGCTGGTCAACTGGTTGATGTAACCGGTCAGTCCAAAGGTAAAGGCTTCCAGGGTACGATCAAGCGCTGGAATTTCCGTGGTCAAGACAATACCCACGGTAACTCCGTCTCCCACCGCGTCCCGGGCTCTATCGGCCAGTGCCAGACTCCTGGTCGTGTATTCAAGGGCAAAAAAATGTCCGGTCATATGGGCGCTGAGCGCGTGACCGTGCAGTCCCTCGAAGTGGTGCGCGTGGACGCTGAACGCAATCTGTTGTTGGTCAAGGGTGCTGTTCCTGGCGCTACTGGCGGCAACCTGGTTGTACGTCCGGCAGCCAAGGCTCGCGGTTAAGGGGAAGCTGACATGCAATTAAATGTAAATGACGCTCAGGCAATCGAAGTTTCCGAACTGACATTTGGCGGCGAATTCAACGAGACGCTGGTTCACCAGGCAGTCGTGGCCTACATGGCTGGCGGTCGTCAGGGTAGCAAGCAGCAAAAGACCCGTTCCGACGTTCGTGGTGGCGGTAAGCGCCCTTGGCGTCAGAAAGGTACTGGCCGTGCTCGTGCCGGTACTATCCGTAGCCCAATATGGCGCGGCGGCGGTACCACTTTCGCAGCTCGTCCTCAGGATCACACTCAGAAGCTCAACAAGAAGATGTATCGCGCAGCTTTGCGCTCCATCCTTGCTGAACTGGTTCGTACTGATCGTCTGGTCGTGGTTCAGGATTTCGCTGTTGAAGCACCGAAAACCAAAGATTTGCTGAACAAGCTGACTGGCATGGGCCTGACTGACGTCTTGATCGTGTCTGACGCTGTTGACCAGAATCTGTACCTGGCTGCTCGTAACCTGCCGCACGTCGATGTACGTGATGTTCAAGGTTCCGATCCAGTTAGTCTGATCGCATACGACAAGGTGTTGATCACCGTGTCGGCCGTGAAGAAATTCGAGGAGCTGCTGGGATGAACCAGGAACGCGTATTTAAAGTTCTGCTTGGCCCGCACGTTTCCGAGAAGGCTACGGTTCTGGCAGACAAAAAAGGTCAGTTCGTTTTCAAGGTTGCTACTGACGCAACCAAGCTGGAAATCAAGAAGGCCGTCGAAAGCCTGTTCAGCGTGAAAGTAGAGCGTGTTACTACCCTGAATGTTCTGGGTAAGAGCAAGCGCACTGCTCGCGGTCTGGGCAAGCGTAATGACTGGAAGAAGGCAGTTATCTCCCTTCAGCCAGGCCAAGATCTCGATTTCAGCAGCAGTGCTGAGTAAGGAAGGGGTGCATCATGGCAATCGTTAAATGCAAACCGACTTCCCCTGGCCGCCGTTTTGTGGTCAAGGTGGTCAACCAGGAGCTGCATAAAGGCGCTCCTCACGCACCGCTGCTCGAGAAAAAATCGAAGACTGGTGGTCGTAACAACAATGGTCGTATTACTACCCGTCATATCGGTGGTGGCCATAAGCAGCATTATCGTCTGGTCGATTTCCGTCGCAACGACAAGGATGGCATCACTGCCACCGTCGAGCGTATTGAATACGATCCAAACCGTACTGCTCACATTGCTCTGCTGCTTTACGCAGACGGCGAGCGCCGCTACATCATCGCCCCTAAAGGCGTGAGTGCTGGCGACCAGCTGATTGCAGGTGCTTTGGCACCAATCAAGCCGGGCAATGCTCTTCAGCTGCGTAACATTCCAGTTGGTAGCACCGTACACGGCATCGAACTGAAGCCAGGTAAAGGCGCACAGATCGCTCGTTCTGCTGGTGCTTCTGCACAGCTGATCGCTCGTGAAGGTGTGTACGTGACCCTGCGTCTTCGCTCCGGTGAAATGCGTAAAGTACTGTCTGAATGCCGTGCAACGCTGGGCGAAGTCTCGAACTCCGAGCACAGCCTTCGTTCGCTGGGTAAAGCTGGTGCCAAACGCTGGCGTGGCGTTCGCCCAACCGTTCGTGGTGTTGCCATGAACCCGGTTGACCACCCACATGGTGGTGGTGAAGGTCGTACCTCTGGTGGTCGTCATCCGGTATCGCCGTGGGGCTTCCCGACTAAGGGCGCGAAGACTCGTGGTAATAAGCGTACCGACAAAATGATCGTCCGTCGTCGCAAGTAAATAGAGGGATACGACAGTGCCACGTTCTCTGAAAAAAGGTCCTTTTATTGATCTTCACCTACTGAAGAAGATCGAAGTGGCGGCGGAAAAGAATGATCGCAAACCGGTGAAAACCTGGTCGCGTCGTTCGATGATTCTGCCACAAATGGTCGGTTTGACCATTGCAGTGCATAACGGTCGTCAACATGTCCCAGTTCTCGTGAGCGAAGACATGGTCGGCCATAAACTAGGCGAGTTTGCCGGTACCCGCACATATCGTGGGCACGTGGCAGACAAGAAAGCCAAGCGTTAAGGGGTAAGGAACGATGGAAGTAGCCGCTAAGTTGTCGGGCGCTCGAATCTCCGCCCAGAAAGCCCGCTTGGTCGCCGACCAGATCCGCGGGAAGAAGGTGGGCGAAGCGCTCAACCTGTTGGCTTTCAGCAGTAAGAAAGCCGCCGAGATCCTGAAGAAAGTGCTGGAGTCGGCTGTAGCCAACGCCGAGCATAACGAAGGCGCAGACGTTGATGACCTCAAGGTCTCCACCGTCTTCGTCAACGAAGGGCGTTCGCTGAAGCGCATCATGCCACGTGCTAAAGGCCGTGCTGATCGCATCGTCAAGCGGTCTTGCCATATCACTGTCAAGGTTGCTGACAAGTAACGGAGTCGAAGAGATGGGTCAGAAAGTACATCCCATTGGCATTCGCCTGGGAATCGTCAAGGAGCACACCTCCGTCTGGTACGCAGACGGTCGGACTTATGCGGACTATTTGTTCGCTGATCTGAAAGTGCGTGAGTACCTCCAAGACAAATTAAAAAGCGCGTCCGTCAGCCGTATCGATATCCATCGTCCGGCTCAGACAGCACGTATCACCATCCACACCGCTCGTCCCGGCATCGTGATCGGCAAGAAAGGTGAAGATGTTGAGAAGCTGCGTCAGGACCTGACCAAGCAAATGGGTGTGCCTGTGCACATCAATATCGAAGAGATCCGCAAGCCGGAGCTTGACGGTATGCTGGTTGCGCAGAGCGTAGCTCAGCAGCTGGAGCGTCGTGTAATGTTCCGTCGCGCTATGAAGCGCGCTGTTCAGAACGCCATGCGCATTGGTGCCAAAGGCATCAAAATCCAAGTGAGCGGTCGTCTCGGCGGTGCTGAAATCGCACGTACTGAATGGTATCGCGAGGGTCGTGTGCCATTGCACACCCTGCGTGCCGACATCGACTATGCCAACTACGAAGCTCACACCACTTATGGTGTGATCGGTGTAAAGGTTTGGATCTTCAAAGGCGAAGTAATTGGTGGTCGCCAAGAAGAACTGAAACCACAAGCACCAGCGCCTCGTAAAAAAGCTGCTAAGTAAGGGGTACGCCAAATGTTGCAACCAAAGCGTACGAAGTTCCGCAAGCAGATGACCGGCCACAACCGTGGTCTGGCACTGCGCGGTAGCAAAGTCAGCTTCGGCGAGTTCGCGCTGAAGTCTGTTGCTCGTGGTCGTCTCACCGCTCGTCAGATCGAGTCAGCGCGTCGTGCTCTGACCCGTCACGTTAAACGTGGCGGCAAGATCTGGATCCGTGTGTTCCCGGACAAGCCTGTTACCAAGAAGCCACTCGAAGTTCGGATGGGTAAAGGTAAGGGTAACGTGGAGTACTGGGTTGCCCAGATTCAGCCAGGCAAGGTCCTGTATGAAATCGAGGGTGTTACTGAAGAGCTGGCGCGTGAGGCTTTCGCCCTGGCTGCTGCAAAGCTGCCGCTCGCCACCTCCTTTGTTAAGCGGACGGTGATGTGATGAAAGCGAATGAACTTCGTGAAAAATCAGCACAGCAGCTGAACGAGCAACTGCTCGGCCTGCTGCGCGACCAGTTCAATCTGCGTATGCAGAAAGCAACTGGCCAGTTGGGGCAGTCTCATCTGCTCTCGCAAGTTAAGCGTGACATCGCTCGCGTGAAAACTGTGCTCAACCAGCAGGCAGGTAAGTAATCATGGCTGAAGCCGAAAAAACTGTCCGTACGCTGACTGGCCGTGTTGTCAGCGACAAGATGGACAAGACCATCACCGTTCTGATCGAGCGTCGCGTAAAGCACCCGATCTACGGTAAATACGTTAAGCGTTCGACTAAGCTGCACGCGCACGACGAAACCAACCAGTGCCATATCGGCGACAAGGTCACTATTCGTGAAACTCGTCCGGTAGCCAAGACCAAGTCTTGGGCGTTGGTTGATATCCTCGAACGCGCTGTGGAAGTCTAAGGACTAGGGGTCGGAGAAATTATATGATTCAGACTCAATCCATGCTCGATGTGGCCGATAACAGCGGCGCACGCCGCGTTATGTGCATCAAGGTGCTGGGTGGCTCCCATCGTCGTTACGCTGGTATCGGTGACATCATCAAAGTGACCGTCAAGGAAGCAATTCCGCGCGGCAAGGTGAAAAAAGGCCAAGTGATGACTGCAGTAGTAGTCCGCACTCGCCACGGTGTCCGTCGTGCTGACGGCTCCATCATCCGCTTCGATGGCAACGCTGCTGTTCTTTTGAACAACAAGCAAGAGCCGATCGGTACCCGTATCTTTGGGCCAGTGACCCGTGAACTTCGTACTGAGAAGTTCATGAAGATTGTCTCGCTCGCCCCAGAAGTGCTCTAAGGAGATCCGACATGCAAAAGATTCGTCGTGACGACGAGATCATCGTGATCGCCGGTAAAGACAAAGGTAAGCGCGGTAAGGTGCTCAAGGTTCTCGCTGACGACCGTCTGGTCGTTGGTGGGATCAACCTGGTGAAGCGTCATACCAAGCCAAACCCGATGTCGGGCGTACAGGGCGGTATCGTCGAGAAAGAAGCGCCATTGCACGCTTCTAACGTCGCTATTTTCAACGGCGCAACCAACAAGGCAGACCGCGTTGGTTTCAAAGTTGAAGATGGCAAGAAAATTCGTGTCTTCAAGTCGACCCAAAAAGCGGTTGATGCTTGAACACTGCTAGGTAGAAGGCCATGGCACGACTAAAAGAGATTTATCGGAAGGAAATCGCTCCGAAGCTTAAGGAAGAACTTAAGCTTGGGAACGTGATGGAAGTTCCGCGCGTTACCAAAATCACCCTGAACATGGGTCTGGGCGAGGCGATCGGTGACAAAAAAGTCATCGAGCACGCTGTTGCTGACCTGGAAAAGATCACCGGTCAAAAAGTCGTTGTGACTTACGCTCGGAAATCCATCGCTGGCTTTAAAGTCCGTGAAGGTTGGCCGATCGGCGTCAAAGTGACTCTGCGCCGCGATCGTATGTATGAGTTCCTGGATCGTCTGCTGTCGATCTCCCTGCCTCGGGTTCGCGACTTCCGCGGCCTGAATGCCAAGTCCTTCGATGGTCGTGGTAACTACAGCATGGGCGTAAAAGAGCAGATCATTTTCCCGGAAATCGATTACGACAAGATCGATGCTCTCCGCGGTCTGGACATTACCCTGACCACCACTGCCAAGAACGATGATGAAGGTCGCGCATTGCTGCGTGCTTTCAAATTCCCGTTCCGCAACTGATTGGAGTAGGAAAATGGCCAAGAAGAGCATGAAAAACCGTGAGTTGAAGCGTCAGCTCACCGTTGCCAAGTACGCCAAGAAGCGTGCAGAGCTGAAAGCTATCATCGTTGATCTGAACGCAAGTCCAGAAGCGCGTTGGGAAGCTACCGTAGCTCTGCAGAAGCAACCACGTGACGCAAGCGCTGCGCGCATGCGTAACCGTTGCCGCATCACTGGTCGTCCGCACGGCGTCTACCGCAAGTTCGGCCTCGGCCGTAACAAGCTGCGTGAAGCAGCTATGCGTGGCGACGTTCCAGGTCTGGTTAAAGCCAGCTGGTAAGGCGACACCTCTCGCTTCGTCCCGCCGGTTGCGCAAGTCATCGGTCGGGATGGCGCCTGAATTTGAATCAAGCCCCTTTTGGGGCTTGATTCATTTCCGGGGTAGGACTAGAATTGTCGGCTCGCCTGAGCCCGTGTTTTCACTTGCCCGGAAGTTCTCGGCGATCAAGCTGTAGCCGCAAGGCTAATTATTTTGTTTTAGGAGCGTCTAGCCCATGAGTATGCAGGACCCGTTAGCGGACATGCTAACTCGTATCCGTAATGCCCAGATGGCTGAAAAGCCCGTCGTCAGCATGCCATCTTCCACGTTGAAGGTTGCTGTAGCAAAAGTCCTGAAGGACGAAGGCTACATTGCGGGTTATCAGATCAGCAGCGAAGTTAAATCCTCGCTGTCCATCGAGCTTAAGTACTTCGAAGGCCGTCCGGTCATCGAAGAGGTTAAGCGCGTCAGCCGCCCAGGCTTGCGTCAGTACAAGTCCTCCGATGATCTGCCGAAAGTTCGTGGCGGTCTTGGTGTGTCTATCGTCTCCACCAGTAAAGGTGTGATGACGGATCGTGCTGCGCGCGCTGCCGGTGTCGGTGGCGAAGTGCTTTGCACTGTGTTCTAAGGGGGGATAAGCATGTCACGCGTAGCTAAGAACCCCGTTAAGCTGCCATCAGGCGTCGAAGTCAAACTCGTCGGCCAGCAGCTTTCGGTGAAGGGTGCCAAGGGCACTCTAGAACTGATTATCCATTCGTCTGTTGAGATTGTTGAAGAAGCTGGTGAGCTGCGTTTCGCTGCTCGCAATGGCGATCAGCAAACCCGCGCAATGGCAGGCACCACTCGTGCACTGGTTAACAACATGGTCCAGGGCGTAAGCCAAGGCTTTGAGCGCAAGCTCCAGCTGGTCGGTGTTGGTTACAAGGCGCAAGCAAAAGGCACGGTCCTGAACCTTGCACTTGGCTTTTCGCACCCGGTGGACTATGAATTGCCGAATGGCATCACCGCTGAGACCCCCAGCCAGACCGATATCCTGATTCGCGGTATCGATAAGCAGTTGGTTGGTCAAGTGGCCGCTGAGATCCGCGACTTCCGCCGTCCTGAGCCTTACAAAGGCAAAGGTGTGCGTTACGCGGACGAAGTCGTCCGCCGTAAAGAAGCCAAGAAGAAGTAGGGCATAGCAAATGACCGTCAAAAAAGTTACCCGACTGCGTCGCGCTCGCAAAGCACGCCTGAAAATGCACGAGCTGGAAGTCGTGCGTCTCTGCGTGCACCGCTCTTCGCAGCACATTTATGCCCAGGTCATCTCGGCCGACGGCAGCAAAGTTCTGGCAAGCGCCTCTACTTTGGACAAAGAACTGCGTGATGGCGCCACTGGCAACATCGACGCGGCCACTAAGGTTGGCAAGCTGGTCGCCGAGCGCGCGAAAGCCGCGGGTGTATCGCAAGTCGCTTTCGACCGTTCTGGCTTCAAGTACCACGGCCGTGTCAAAGCGCTGGCTGATGCTGCTCGTGAAGGCGGGCTGGAGTTCTAAGTTATGTCAAATCACGACCAAAAACGCGACGAAGGCTACATCGAAAAACTGGTTCAAGTTAACCGCGTGGCCAAAACCGTAAAAGGCGGCCGTATCTTCACTTTCACTGCGTTGACCGTGGTGGGTGATGGTAAAGGGCGCGTTGGCTTCGGCCGTGGCAAGTCACGTGAAGTGCCTGCTGCAATCCAGAAAGCGATGGAAGCTGCTCGCCGCAACATGATTCAGGTTGACCTGAACGGCACTACATTGCAGTACGCAATGAAGTCTGCTCAT
This sequence comes from Pseudomonas sp. CFBP2511, assembly GCF_030209255.1. Lineage (NCBI taxonomy): Bacteria > Pseudomonadati > Pseudomonadota > Gammaproteobacteria > Pseudomonadales > Pseudomonadaceae > Pseudomonas > Pseudomonas sp. CFBP2511. Next base: position 27,916 of record NZ_JARVSI010000029.1, read on the forward strand.
GGCGCCTCGAAGGTGTACATGCAGCCTGCTTCTGAAGGTACCGGTATCATCGCTGGCGGCGCAATGCGCGCAGTGCTGGAAGTTGCTGGTGTTCAGAACGTATTGGCCAAGTGCTACGGTTCGACTAACCCTGTAAACGTGGTTCACGCCACTTTCAAGGGTTTGAAAGGCATGCAGTCTCCTGAGTCGATCGCTGCCAAGCGTGGCAAGCGTGTTGAGGAGATCATCTGATCATGGCTACCGTTAAAGTAACGCTGATCAAAAGCATGACCGGCCGCATCCCTAATCACAGATTGTGCATTAAGGGTTTGGGTCTGCGTCGCATCGGTCACACTGTAGAAGTCCTGGATACTCCCGAAAATCGCGGGATGATCAACAAGGCTTACTACATGCTGCGAGTCGAGGGTTAATCGATGAAACTCAATGATCTGAGTCCAGCGCCGGGTTCCCGTCGCGAAAAGCATCGTCCGGGCCGTGGTATCGGTAGCGGTTTGGGCAAGACCGGTGGCCGTGGCCACAAAGGTCAAAGCTCCCGCTCCGGTGGCACTATTGCTCCGGGCTTTGAGGGCGGCCAACAGCCGCTGCATCGTCGCCTGCCAAAATTCGGTTTCGTCTCCCTGAAAGCCATGGATCGCGCAGAAGTGCGTCTGTCCGAACTGGCTAAAGTGGAAGGCGATATCGTAACTGTGCAGTCCCTGAAAGATGCCAACGTGATTAACCAGAACGTACAGCGTGTGAAAATCATGCTGTCGGGCGAAGTTACTCGCGCTGTCACTATCAAGGGTATCGCCGCCACCAAAGGTGCGCGTGCGGCTATCGAAGCAGCTGGCGGCAAGTTCGAGGAATAAATGGCTAAGCAAGGTGCTCTCTCTGCGCTCGGCAAAGGCGGTATGTCTGAACTCTGGGCTCGTCTGCGTTTTCTGTTCCTGGCGATTATCGTCTACCGAATAGGCGCACACATCCCGGTTCCAGGTATCAACCCGGACCGACTCGCAGAACTGTTTCGACAGAATGAGGGGACCATTCTTAGCTTGTTCAACATGTTTTCCGGCGGTGCGCTGGAGCGGATGAGCATCTTTGCGCTGGGGATCATGCCGTACATTTCGGCGTCGATCATCATGCAGTTGATGACAGCCGTCAGCCCACAGCTGGAGCAGTTGAAGAAGGAAGGTGAGGCTGGCCGTCGCAAGATAAGCCAGTACACCCGCTACGGCACTGTGGTTCTGGCTCTGGTTCAAGCTATCGGCATGTCCGTTGGTCTGGCGAGTCAGGGCGTCGCGTTTTCTGGGGACCTTGGTTTCCACTTTGTGGCCGTAACCACCTTCGTGGCAGGTGCGATGTTCATGATGTGGCTGGGCGAGCAGATCACCGAGCGCGGTGTCGGCAACGGTATCTCGATGTTGATCTTCGCAGGTATCGTGGCTGGTCTTCCGAGAGCGATAGGGCAGTCTTTCGAGTCTGCCCGTCAGGGTGATATCAACATTTTCGCCCTGGTTGCAATCGGTTTGCTGGCAGTAGCGATCATCGGTTTTGTGGTGTTCATTGAGCGTGGTCAGCGTCGAATAGCCGTTCACTATGCCAAGCGTCAGCAGGGCCGCAAGGTCTTCGCTGCGCAGACAAGCCACCTACCGTTGAAAGTGAACATGGCTGGCGTAATTCCGGCCATTTTCGCGAGCAGCATTTTGCTGTTCCCGGCTTCGTTGGGGTCCTGGTTCGGTCAGTCTGAAGGTCTGGGCTGGTTGCAGGACATCTCGCAGTCGATCGCTCCCGGTCAGCCGTTGAATATTCTGCTGTTTAGTGCAGGGATTATTTTCTTCTGCTTCTTCTATACGGCGTTGATGTTCAATCCGAAAGACGTAGCGGAAAACCTGAAGAAGTCCGGTGCCTTTATTCCGGGTATCCGTCCAGGCGAGCAGTCGGCGCGCTACATTGATGGCGTTCTGACTCGTTTGACCATGTTCGGTGCTCTATATATGACGGCCGTGTGTCTGCTTCCCCAGTTTCTGGTGGTCGCGGCAAACGTACCGTTCTACCTTGGCGGGACCTCGTTGCTGATCGTGGTCGTGGTTGTGATGGACTTTATGTCGCAAGTGCAATCTCACCTCGTTTCGCACCAGTACGAATCCCTGATGAAGAAAGCCAACCTGAAGGGCTACGGTGGCAGCGGCGGTATGCTGCGCTGAAGCACCCCTAAGGTTCGAGGAGTTGGTGATGAAAGTTCGTGCATCGGTGAAAAAGCTGTGCCGTAACTGCAAGATTATTCGCCGCGAAGGTGTTGTTCGAGTAATTTGCAGCGCGGAACCACGTCATAAGCAGCGCCAAGGCTGATTGTGATTTGTGCTTAAGCCCAGCAGCTAGTGCGCTGCTGGGTTGATTATTTGTTACTACAGCGATATTATCTCGCGCCCTATTTCTTGGCTTCCGGGGCGTAGGTAGCTGTCAATTGGAGTCCCACTGAATGGCCCGTATTGCAGGCGTTAACATTCCAGATAACAAGCATACTGTTATCTCGCTGACCTACATCTATGGTGTTGGTCGCACCACCGCACAGAAAATTTGTGCAACCACCGGGGTCAACCCGGCGGTGAAAATCAAAGATCTGAGCGACGAGCAGATTGAACAGCTGCGTGGCGAAGTGGCGAAGTTCACCACTGAAGGTGACCTGCGTCGCGAAATCAACATGAAAATCAAGCGCTTGATGGACCTGGGCTGCTACCGCGGTCTGCGTCATCGTCGTGGTCTTCCAGTGCGCGGTCAGCGTACCAAGACCAACGCGCGTACTCGCAAAGGTCCGCGTAAGCCGATCCGCAAGTAATCGCTCCAGCGCAACGACAGGAATCTAGTCATGGCAAAACCTGCTGCTCGTCCTCGTAAAAAAGTTAAAAAGACAGTGGTTGATGGCATCGCCCACATCCACGCGTCGTTTAACAACACAATCGTCACCATTACCGATCGTCAAGGTAACGCTCTTTCGTGGGCTACCTCCGGCGGTTCGGGTTTCCGTGGTTCGCGCAAATCCACCCCGTTCGCTGCTCAAGTAGCTGCTGAACGTGCTGGCCAAGCTGCGCTGGAGTACGGTCTGAAGAACCTCGACGTCAATGTCAAGGGTCCAGGCCCAGGTCGTGAATCCGCTGTCCGTGCATTGAACGGCTGTGGCTATAAGATCGCCAGCATCACCGACGTGACGCCAATCCCGCACAACGGGTGCCGTCCGCCGAAGAAGCGCCGCGTGTAATCCAGGAGACTGTAAGAAATGGCTCGTTACATTGGTCCAAAATGCAAACTTGCTCGTCGTGAAGGCACCGATCTCTTTTTGAAGAGCGGCGTTCGCGCTATCGAATCCAAGTGCAACATCGAAGCAGCTCCAGGCATCCACGGCCAACGCCGCGGTCGCCAGTCCGATTACGGTACCCAGCTGCGTGAAAAGCAAAAAGTCCGTCGTATCTACGGCGTTCTCGAGCGTCAGTTCAGCGGCTACTACAAAGAAGCCGCCGGCAAGAAAGGTGCAACAGGCGAGAACCTGCTGCAACTGCTCGAATGCCGTCTGGACAACGTTGTATACCGCATGGGCTTCGGCTCGACGCGTGCCGAATCCCGTCAATTGGTTTCGCACAAGTCGGTTAGCGTAAACGGCAAAACCGTTAACGTTCCTTCTTATCAGGTTCGTGCTGGCGACGTTGTTGCTATCCGCGAAAAGGCTAAGAATCAGCTGCGTATTGTCCAGGCTCTCGATCTGTGTGCCCAACGTGGCCGCGTAGAATGGGTAGAAGTAGACACTGAGAAGAAATCGGGCGTTTTCAAGAACGTACCAGCTCGCAGTGATCTATCCGCCGACATCAACGAAAGCCTGATTGTCGAGCTCTACTCCAAGTAAGGGCTAGAAAATAGGTGCATCCATGCAGATTTCGGTAAATGAGTTCCTGACACCCCGCCACATTGATGTGCAGGTTGTCAGTCCAACCCGCGCCAAAATCACTCTCGAGCCTCTCGAGCGTGGTTTCGGCCATACCCTGGGCAACGCGCTTCGCCGCATTTTGTTGTCCTCCATGCCCGGCTGTGCAGTAGTCGAGGCCGAGATTGACGGTGTACTCCATGAGTACAGCGCCATCGAAGGTGTACAGGAAGACGTCATTGAAATCCTGTTGAACCTTAAAGGTCTGGCTATCAAGCTGCACGGTCGAGACGAAGTTACGCTGACCTTGTCGAAGAAGGGTTCGGGGGTGGTTACCGCTGCCGATATTCAGCTGGATCATGATGTCGAGATCGTTAACCCCGATCACGTAATCGCTAACCTGGCGTCTAACGGCGTCTTGAACATGAAGCTCACCGTAGCTCGTGGTCGTGGTTATGAGCCGGCAGACTCGCGTCAAAGCGATGAAGACGAAAGCCGCAGCATTGGTCGCTTGCAGCTTGACTCTTCGTTCAGCCCGGTTCGCCGTATCGCATACGTGGTGGAAAACGCCCGTGTCGAGCAGCGTACTAACCTGGACAAGCTGGTTATTGATCTGGAAACCAACGGTACTCTGGACCCGGAAGAGGCTATCCGTCGCGCTGCAACCATCCTGCAACAGCAGTTGGCTGCGTTCGTGGACCTCAAAGGCGACAGCGAACCAGTGGTAATCGAACAGGAAGACGAGATCGATCCGATCCTGCTTCGTCCGGTTGACGATTTGGAACTGACCGTGCGTTCGGCCAACTGCCTTAAGGCGGAGAACATCTACTACATCGGTGACCTGATTCAGCGCACCGAAGTAGAGTTGTTGAAGACTCCGAACCTGGGCAAGAAATCCTTGACCGAGATCAAGGACGTTCTGGCTTCTCGTGGTCTGTCCCTCGGCATGCGCCTCGACAACTGGCCGCCGGCAAGTCTTAAGAAGGACGACAAGGCTACGGCCTGATCGTCGTAATCACCGAACGCGAGTTTGGTAAGGAATGAACCATGCGTCATCGTAAAAGTGGACGTCACCTGAGCCGTACCAGCTCTCACCGTAAAGCCATGTTTCAAAACATGGCGGTGTCGCTGTTCGAGCACGAGCTGATCAAAACTACCCTGCCGAAAGCCAAGGAACTGCGCCGCGTTGCCGAGCCGCTGATCACCCTGGCCAAGGAAGACAGTGTTGCTAACCGTCGTCTGGCTTTCGACCGTACTCGTTCGAAAGAAATCGTCGGCAAGCTGTTCAACGATCTGGGCAAACGCTATGCAACCCGTCAGGGCGGCTATCTGCGTATCCTCAAGTGCGGTTTCCGCACTGGCGACAACGCGCCAATGGCGTACGTCGAGTTGGTTGATCGTCCTGTCGGTGGCTCTGTAGAAGCTGCTGAATAAGACATCAGTTTGAACAGAAGACCGGGCCTTGTGCCCGGTTTTTTGTTATCTGCGTTTTAGAAACCCGAATGTCAGTGTCAATCATCCGTATTGCCATTCTCGGATTGAGTCGAAGTGATAAACAGAACCGACCTCATTTAGCCGGTTTTTCGCTTCTTTACAGCGTAATTTCGCCGCTTTTCGTCGGTTTATTGCGCTTTTCCGAGTGACCTTGCGCGACGCTTGGTTCAAACTACGTTCTTTGAAGCAGGAGTCAGGTGCGATGCAAGGCCACCCGGAAGTAATCGATTATCTCAACACGTTGCTCACGGGCGAATTGGCGGCTCGTGACCAATATTTCGTTCACTCGCGCATGTACGAAGACTGGGGCTTTTCCAAGCTCTACGAGCGTATCAATCATGAGATGGAAGAAGAGGCTCAACATGCTGACGCTCTGATGCGCCGCATTCTGATGCTGGAAGGCACGCCGCGCATGCGACCGGATGATCTGGATGTCGGCACCACGGTGCCTGAGATGCTCGCCAGCGATCTGCGTCTGGAATACAAGGTACGTGCCGCACTGTGCAAGGGCATCGCGCTCTGTGAGCTGCACGGCGACTACGTGACCCGTGAAATTCTCCGCGTGCAGTTGGCCGATACAGAGGAAGATCACACCTACTGGCTTGAGCAGCAGATGGGTCTGATCAAATCCATCGGTCTGCAGAATTACCTGCAATCGCAGTTCTGATTCAGCGTCCATAAAAAAGCTCCTGCACAGATGTGACAGGAGCTTTTTTGTATCCGGGCCCGACCGAAGCCTGACCCGTTTTCATTACGCCGGTTAAGCCCTGTCTCTGATCAACAGAGGCTTGAGGTAATGCCCGGTATACGACTGCTCCATCTCGGCGACCTGCTCAGGTGTGCCGGTCGCAATGATCTGCCCGCCTCTTGAGCCGCCTTCCGGCCCCAGGTCCACCAACCAGTCTGCCGTCTTGATGACATCCAGGTTGTGCTCGATCACCACCACCGTGTTGCCATGGTCGCGCAGGCGATGCAGGACATCCAGCAACTGTTGAATATCGGCAAAGTGCAGGCCGGTAGTCGGTTCGTCGAGGATATACAGCGTCTTGCCAGTGTCGCGCTTGGACAGCTCACGCGACAGCTTGACGCGCTGAGCTTCACCGCCCGACAGGGTGGTCGCCGATTGACCCAGCTTGATATAGGAAAGCCCTACGTCCATGAGGGTTTGCAGCTTGCGCGCCAGTGCAGGCACGGCGTCGAAGAACTCGCGTGCTTCTTCGATCGTCATCTCAAGCACTTCGTGGACATTCTTGCCCTTGTATTTGATCTCAAGGGTTTCACGGTTGTAGCGCTTGCTCTTGCACACATCGCACGGCACATAGATGTCCGGCAGAAAGTGCATCTCGACCTTGATCAAGCCATCGCCCTGACACGCTTCGCAACGACCGCCCTTGACGTTGAACGAGAACCGTCCCGGGCCATAGCCCCGCGAGCGCGATTCCGGCACACCGGCAAACAGTTCGCGAATCGGCGTGAACAGCCCGGTATAGGTCGCCGGGTTGGAGCGTGGCGTACGACCGATAGGGCTCTGATCGATGTCCACGACCTTGTCCAGATGCTGCAGGCCGTTGATGCTGTCGTGAGCGGCAGCCTCAAGCGTCGTTGCGCCGTTGAGCGCCGTAGCACTCAGCGGGAACAGCGTGTTGTTGATCAGCGTCGACTTGCCCGAACCGGAAACGCCCGTCACACAGGTCAGCAGGCCAATCGGAATGTCGAGGTTGACGTTTTGCAGGTTGTTGCCACGCGCACCCTTGAGGGTCAACGACAGCTTCTTGTTGCGGGGCGTGCGCTTGGCGGGTACGGCGATCTTCACACGGCCCGACAGGTATTTGCCGGTCAGTGAGTCAGGGTGCGCCATCACCTCGTCCGGCGTGCCTTCGGCAACGATATGCCCGCCGTGCACGCCAGCGCCAGGGCCGATATCGACCACGTAGTCGGCGAGACGAATCGCATCTTCGTCATGCTCGACCACAATCACCGTGTTGCCGATGTCGCGCAGGTGCTTGAGCGTGCCCAGCAAACGGTCGTTGTCGCGCTGATGCAGGCCAATAGACGGCTCATCGAGGATGTACATCACTCCGACCAGGCCCGCACCGATCTGACTGGCCAGACGAATGCGCTGCGCTTCACCGCCAGACAGCGTGTCTGCGCTGCGATCCAGGGTCAGGTAGTCCAGACCGACGTTTACCAGAAACTGCAAACGCTCGCGGATCTCTTTGAGAATCTTGTCGGCAATTTCGCCGCGTCGGCCGGTCAGCTTCAGCGTTTCAAAATAATGCGTGGCGTCGCCAATCGGCAGATTGGTCACCGCAGGCAAGGTCTTTTCACCCACCCACACATGACGTGCCTCGCGACGCAGGCGAGTGCCGCGGCAGTCAGGGCAGGGCTGTGTACCGAGAAACTTGGCCAGCTCCTCGCGCACGGTCGCTGATTCGGTTTCCCGATAGCGACGTTCCAGATTCGGCACGATGCCTTCGAACGGGTGCGCACGTTTGACGATATCGCCGCGATCATTCAGATAGCGGAAGTCGACACTCTGCGAGCCGCTGCCATTAAGCAGAACCTTCTGCATGTCGGCCGGGATTTCTTTGAACGGCACTTCCAGGCTGAAACCGTAGTGCTTGGACAGCGAGCCGAGCATCTGGAAGTAATAGACGTTACGCCTGTCCCAGCCGCGTATCGCGCCTTCAGCCAGCGTCAGCTCGGCGTTGACCAGCCGCTTGATATCAAAGAACTGCTTCACGCCCAGACCGTCGCAGGTCGGGCATGCGCCAGCCGGGTTGTTAAAGGAGAACAGCTTGGGTTCAAGCTCGCTGATCGCGTGGCCACAGATCGGGCAGGCGAAGCGGGCGGAGAAAATTACTTCTTCGCCTGGCTCGTCGTCCATCGGTGCGACCAGCGCAATGCCGTCTGCCAGCTTCAATGCCGTCTCGAAAGACTCGGCCAGACGCTGCTGCAGGTCGGCGCGAACCTTGAAGCGGTCCACTACCACGTCAATGGAGTGCTTCTTCTGCTTGTCCAGCTTCGGCAGTTCATCCAGCTCACACAGCCGACCGTTCACCCGCGCCCGCACAAAACCCTGCGCACGCAGCTCTTCGAATACCGAAAGGTGTTCACCCTTGCGCTCGCGAATAACCGGCGCCAGCAGCATCAGTTTGCTGCCTTCGGGTTGAGTCAGCACCAGGTCAACCATCTGGCTGACGGTCTGGGCTTCCAGCGGAATATCGTGATCCGGGCAGCGAGGCTGTCCGACCCGCGCATATAAAAGACGCAGGTAATCGTAAATCTCGGTAATCGTGCCCACGGTCGAACGCGGGTTGTGCGACGTGGATTTCTGCTCGATGGAAATGGCCGGCGACAGACCTTCGATCGTATCGACGTCCGGCTTCTCCATCATCGACAGAAACTGTCGTGCATAGGCAGACAGCGACTCGACGTAACGGCGTTGCCCTTCGGCATACAGCGTATCGAAAGCCAGCGAAGACTTGCCTGAGCCGGAGAGCCCGGTGATAACGATCAGTTTGTCGCGGGGAAGTGTCAGGTCAATATTTTTCAGGTTGTGGGTTCGTGCCCCACGTATCAGGATCTTGTCCACTGCGGCCTCGCTTGGCGGGCATAAACGACGGAGTATACGGCTCCGAGCCATCACGCGGCAAAGCGTCGCGTATGTGCTGTACAACGATGGGACTGGTAGAATCGCCGCCGGTTCACACGAGGTTATTCCATGCACGATACCCACAGCGAGCGTATGAGTGGCGGCGAGACCCGCGCAGCAGGCGGTCTGGCCCTGGTGTTCGCGTTCCGCATGCTTGGCATGTTCATGGTTTTGCCGGTTCTGGCAACCTATGGCATGGACCTGGCGGGCGCGAGTCCTGCACTGATTGGTCTGGCGATCGGCGCGTATGGCCTGACACAGGCCGTACTGCAAATCCCGTTCGGGATTCTTTCCGACCGGATCGGCCGGCGACCGATTATTTATTTCGGGCTGATCATCTTCGCGCTCGGCAGCGTAGTGGCCGCCAATGCCGACTCGATCTGGGGAATTATCGGCGGACGCGTCCTGCAAGGCGCGGGGGCTATCTCTGCCGCTGTGATGGCCTTGCTCTCTGACCTGACCCGCGAACAGCACCGCACCAAGGCAATGGCCATGATCGGCATGACCATCGGTCTGTCGTTCGCTGTCGCCATGGTCGTTGGCCCGGTCATCACCGGCGCGTTCGGGCTGTCGGGGTTGTTTCTGGCAACCGGAGGCATGGCGTTGCTGGGCATGCTGATCGTCGCGTTCGTGGTGCCCAAGGCCAACGGTCCGCTGGTGCACCGCGAATCCGGCGTCGCCAAACAGGCATTAGGCGCGACGTTGCGTCACCCGGACCTGCTGCGCCTGGATTTGGGTATCTTCGTGTTGCATGCCATGCTCATGTCCAGCTTCGTGGCCTTGCCGCTGGCGCTGGTCGAAAAAGCCGGTTTGCCCAAGGAAGAGCACTGGTGGGTCTACCTGACCGCCTTGCTGGTTTCCTTCTTCGCGATGATCCCGTTCATCATCTATGGCGAGAAGAAACGTCAAATGAAGCGCGTTCTGCTCGGCGCCGTGTTTGTTCTGATGCTGTCTGAGCTATTCTTCTGGGCATACGGCGATACGTTGCGGGCACTGGTCATCGGGACAGTGGTATTCTTCACTGCGTTCAACCTGCTGGAAGCGTCCTTGCCGTCGCTGATCAGCAAAGTTTCACCGGCGGGCGGAAAAGGCACCGCGATGGGAGTTTATTCCACCAGCCAGTTTCTTGGTTCGGCCGCAGGTGGGATACTGGGCGGCTGGTTGTTCCAGCACGGTGGGCTTGATGTGGTGTTCCTTGGCGGTGCAGCCATGGCCGCCGTCTGGCTCGCCTTCGCAGTGACCATGCGAGAACCGCCTTACGTGACCAGCCTACGTCTGCCGTTGTCGCCGCAGGCGCAGCGTGAAGCAGGCCTGGCGGAGCGTTTGATGTCCGTAGCAGGCGTGACAGATGCAGTGGTGGTTGCCGAAGAGGCAGCCATCTACATAAAACTCGACACAAAATTATTGGATCGCGCCTCTCTCGAGAAGCTGGTCAACCCAGCATCAGAAGCGTGCGAAGCCTAGGAGAACGTTATGGCCCGTGGGGTTAACAAAGTCATATTGGTCGGTACATGCGGCCAGGATCCCGAAGTTCGCTACTTGCCTAACGGTAACGCCGTGACCAACCTGAGTCTGGCAACCAGCGAACAATGGACTGACAAGCAGAGCGGCCAGAAGGTCGAGAAGACCGAGTGGCACCGTGTTTCGATGTTCGGCAAGGTTGCCGAAATCGCCGGCGAATACCTGCGCAAGGGTTCGCAGGTCTACATCGAAGGCAAGCTGCAGACCCGCGAATGGGAAAAAGACGGCATCAAGCGCTACACCACTGAAATCGTCGTCGACATGCAAGGCACCATGCAACTGCTGGGCGGCCGTCCACAGGGCGACGCTCAACAGGGTCAGGGCGGTGGCGGCAACTACAACCAGTCCGCACCTCGTCCACAGCAGTCGCGCCCACAGCAATCGGCGCCGCAGCAGTCCGCACCTCAGCAGAACTACAACCAGCAGCCGCCACAACAGCGCGATTCGCGCCCGGCGCCGCAACAACAAGCGCCGCAGCCTGCTGCTGACTTTGACAGCTTTGATGACGATATTCCGTTCTAGGCCAAAAACGTAAAAACCCTCGATCAGGTCAGTATTCGTCATCACCTGATCATCGCTTTACGTGTTTGAAACCAAGCCCTCTGCGTCGTAAAGCCAGAGGGTTTTTTTCGAGATGAGTAAACCGGTCAGGAATCCAGCCTATCTGGAGGCGGCGTGTTCGCAAACGATGGCAAGCCCGTTTGACCCTGAGCATACAGGATCGCGTAATCGGCCTGCTTACTGATGCGTATCCACATTCTCAGCCGGATAAAACTCGCCCTCGCTGCCCATCTTCTCCAACCGCTCGCGCACAATCACCTCGACGCTGGCCACTGCCGCCTGATCGTCAGGGTCGACCAGCTGCAAGCACAGGCGCCGGACATTCTGATCGTGGGTGCCCTCGCTGAGCATGTCGTGGGTGAAGATTTGCTCGCCACGCCACAGGCACAACTCAGTGTGAGTACCACCGAGCCATATCTCGTTGATTGATCTGAGGTCAGTGGTGGCCAGTTGGTCTATGGTGATCGTCTTGTCCATTGCGCTGTACCTTTTAAGTGAGTCGATGCAGGTCTGACGTGCGGGGGCAGCGGGTCGTTCCCGGCGTCGGCTGGTCATCAGCGTCAACGGTGCCAAACCAAGGCTATGGGACAAGACGCTGACGTCGGAGTTTTTTATAGTGGTCACACTATCGAATGCTTTAGTCCAAACAAGTATTTCTCGATAAAAAGCTATCGGTCTAGCCTTCGCGTCAGCTCTACATTGGCATGGAGCGAAGGAGCTGACATGGACTCGTTGGAATGCATTGCTGCCACGCCAGCACCATTTCAATCACCATAAGTTTTCGGGCACTGAGGCTGATCTGGAGGAGCGTACGCTGTCCAACGGCACGCCGTGGGGTGTCCTGCGATTTTTCATGATCTGCGACCTGATGCTTTCAACCTCAGTGATGATCGCGCGCGAAGCCGGGTGGAAAAACAAGGTCAGGCTTCTGCTGACGGGCGCCAGGGCTTATGTTCCGCTTACCGTGTTGAGCTGGAGTATATGGTATGTTTTTCTTGTGTTTCATACCGCGGATTACTTCAATGGCGCGCCGGGGTTCTATGCCGAAACTCATGGGCTAAGTGCGTGGGTGGCTGTAATGAATACGCTGGTCGTCGTGCTCATTGCCCCCAATGTACTGAGAAGCTTTTGTCTCCACTTCATTACTTCAAATATTCATTATTATGGTGATGTCGACCCTAAAAACGTTATCACTCAGACACAGGTCTTGAATAACCCATGGTTCTGGCCGTTGCAGTTGTTTTGCGCCAATTTCGGCTCGACTCACGGGATTCATCACTTTGTGGTCGGCGAACCTTTTTATGTCCGACAGATCACCGCGAGACACGCGCATCAGGCGATGCGCGAAATGGGCGTCAGGTTCAATGATGTTGCTTCGTTCTTTCGTGCGAACCGCTGGGGCGTTGTAGAAACCCCATGATGCGGTTCTCACTAGGTTCGATGCTCAGCGAGGGGCTCGATAAAGCATTTTTCTTTATCGAGCCTTGGCTGTACGAATGTCTGCAGACGTTAACTGGACTGATGTGCGTTCTAGCCGATCACCCCGCAAAAATCCCCATCAACTCCTCACGCCCGACCATCACTGTCATGGACCCTTGCTTCTGCTCGCCCTCGATTTCACACAACAACCCCGCCTCACGACAAATCACCGCACCCGCAGCGATGTCCCACAGGCTGGTGAATTTCTCCATGTACCCATCCGTTTGCCCCAGTGCAGCAAAGGCCAGGCCGATGGTGGCGCAGCGATAGCCGGCGAGGCCCCAGCCTTGCTGGCGCAAGGTCAGTTGTAGCCGCCCCAGCTCTTCGGCGTCCCAACGGGTGTTTTCACCAATGCCGGCAATGCGCAGGTGTTCTGGCGGTTGTGGGCGCACGAAAGGGATGCCATTGCGCAGCAAGCCATCGCCGGTACGGGCGGCCAGTGTGTAGCCCAGGGCCGGGTAGGCGACGACGCCTATTTCAGGCACGCCTGCCGACATGTAAGCGACGGCGATGCCCCACAGCGGTGTGCCGCGCAGGTAGTTTCCGGTGCCGTCGATGGGGTCGATGACCCAGCCGTCGGTGATGAATTCACCGCCCAATTCTTCGCCAAGGATTGCATCGTCGGGGAAGTGTTTGCCCAGTTCTGCACGAAGCAGTTGTTCGACTTCAAAGTCGGCGCGGGAGACCAGGTCTTGCGCGCTTTTGGTGGTGATGTCGAGGGTGTGGCGGTCGTTGAAATACGCCATAGCCAGGCCAGTGGCCTTTTCTACGGCTTGCATGGCGACGCTGAGTCGGTTGTTCATTGCAGGCAGCCTCCGTTTGGCAGGTTCAACAGGTCCGGGTAATCGCTGAGAATCGATTGCGCGCCGTGTTCAAGCAGGTAGCGTGCGCGTTTCGGGCTGTTGATGGTAGCCACGGCGAATTCGACGCCGCTGCTTTTCAGGCGAACAAGGTGATGGTCATCGAGCATGTCGTCAAGTACGTGGAGTATTCGGCAGTCATATTCGGCCAGCAGTGCGACCGGGTCAGCAGGCGCCACCACCGAGGCGATGGCCAGTGGTACGTCGGCCCATAACCGGCGAGCGGCAGTGAGGGAGCGCACTGAAAAACTGGAAACGAATAGCTGATCATTGTCGGCAGGCCAAAGGCTTTTGAGGATCGGCATGACCACCTCCGCCGTCTCGACGTCGTCGCCAATCGTTGGCTTGAGTTCGACCTGCAGGCCGAGCTCGAGGCGTAACGCACAGGCCACTATTTCTTCAAATGTCGGGATCTGCAGGCCAGTGAACTCCGCTGCGAACCAGCCGCCGGCGTCCAGCGTGCGGATGGCGCTCAGATCATGAAGCACGACAGCGCCGCGCCCGTTGGTGGTGCGGTCGAGCATGTCGTCATGAATCACCACAGGCTGGCCGTCACGGGTCAGTTTCACATCGATCTCGACCCACTTCGCGCCGCACTCGGCAGCTTTCTCAAGGGCCAGCAAAGTGTTTTCCGGCACGTAAGCCTTGGCGCCGCGATGGGCAATCAGAGACGAGCGGACGAGGGGAGCAGATTTGGGCATGGCGGGTCACTTGGCGGTGTGTGAGAAGGAAACGAGCAGGCGTTGGCCGCTCTCCATATCGAACAGCAGGGGCGTGGGATTGATCGCCAGCCGCACCTGGGTGCCGGGCGTCAGGTGGTGCCGGTCGGCGAGGCTGACCACGCAGCGTGTGCCGGCCAATTTGCAATACAGCAGGCTGTGGCTGCCGAGATTTTCCGAAGACTCCACCACGGCAGTCACGCCGTTCTGATCCAGCGTGAAGGTCTCGGGTCGCACCCCCATCAGCCATTTGCCTGTCCGGATGGCGCCGATACCGAGCTTTATGGGCAGGCGTTGCTCATCTGCGAGCATCAGCACGTTGTCTTCCAGACAGGTTACGGGCAGCAGGTTCATCGGCGGGGTGCCGATGAAGCGGGCGACGAATGTGCTGGCGGGATGATCATAGATGTTGGCGGGCGTACCGATCTGCTCGACACGGCCCTGGTTGAGAATCACCACTCGCTCGGCGAGCGTCATGGCTTCGGTCTGATCGTGGGTAACGTACAGAATGGTTGCGCCGGTCTGCTGGTGCAGGCTGCGAATCAACAGGCGCATTTCATGGCGTAACGCGCTGTCCAGGTTGCACAGCGGCTCATCGAACAGCAGCACCGGCGGTTTGCGAATCAACGCCCGGCCGATGGCGACGCGCTGGCGCTGACCACCGGACAGCTCGCCGGGCTTGCGTTGCAGCAGGTCCTCCAGCCCCAGCGAGCTGGCGCATTCCCGTACGCGCTGCTCGCGCTGTTTGCGCGAAACACCGGCCAGCTTGAGCGCATAGCCAATGTTGTCGGCCACGCTCATGTGCGGGTAGAGCGCATAGTTTTGAAACACCATCGCGCAGCCACGTTCCTTGGGCGGCAGACGTGTGACGTCGCGGCCGCCCATCAGAATCTGCCCTTGGCTGACGTCCTCCAGCCCGGCGACCATGCGCAACAGTGTGGACTTGCCACACCCCGACGGGCCGAGGATGACGTTCAGTTCGCCAGCCTTGAAGGTCAGGTCCAGGCCATGAAGGATGTGCCCGGTGCCATACGTTTTGTGCAGCCCTTTGGTGACAATCTGCGGCGCACAGGTAATGGGGGCGAGCGCGTTCATTTACCGACTCCGATCAGGCCTTTGACGAACCATCGCTGCATGAGCGCAATGACGAGGATAGGGGGCAGCATGCTGACCACTGCAGCGGCCATCAGCAGGTTCCATTCAGGGATTTGACTTGCATCGGTCGGCAGAAAGCTGGCGACGCCCAGCACCAGCGTGCGCATGTCCTCGCGATTGGTCGCCACCAGCGGCCACAGGTAGTCTTTCCAGGCACCGATAAACACCAGCGTGCCCAGCGCAGCGAAGTTGGTCTTCGACAGCGGCAGCAGAATGTCGATGAAAAAGCGCCACGGCCCGGCGCCATCCATTCGCGCGGCCTCGACCAGTTCGGCGGGCAGGGTCTGGTAGAACTGCCGAAACAGAAAAGTACCGGTGGCCGAAGCGATCAGGGGCAGGGCGAGGCCGGTGTAGCTGTCGAGCAGATTAATGGTCGGCACCGGCAGCCACTGGATGCCCAGCCATCGCAATACCGTGCGCAGCGGCCCGAGAAGATCACTTGCCACGGCGTACGTGGGGATGATGCGCACTTCCAGCGGCAGC
This sequence comes from Pseudomonas sp. CFBP2511, assembly GCF_030209255.1. Classification (NCBI taxonomy): domain Bacteria; kingdom Pseudomonadati; phylum Pseudomonadota; class Gammaproteobacteria; order Pseudomonadales; family Pseudomonadaceae; genus Pseudomonas; species Pseudomonas sp. CFBP2511. Next base: position 43,735 of record NZ_JARVSI010000029.1, read on the forward strand.
AACAGCGCGCCCAGTACAGCGAAGAAAATCACTGACGTGTAACGGCTGCGAAAGTACACCACCGCAAAGGCGGTCAAGGCCGAGAGCGCCAGTTTGCCGATCACCACCAGCGTGGCGACCAATAGGCTGTTGCCCAGCAAACGCAGCAAGTCCAGACGCCGGGTAACCTGCTGCAGGTTCTCCAGCAACTGGTCGCCGGGCACGACCGCAAGGCCGTAAGTGAACAGCTGCGAGTTACTGACGGTCGCCGAGCAGACCGCCATATACAGCGGCCCCAACGCGAACACCAGACCCAGCGTCAGCAGTAAGTAGGCAACTGCATCGAGCAGCCGACTGTGCCTGATCATGTTTTCACCCCACGGCGTTTGAAGCGCGACATGAGCTTGAACTGTGCAACGCTCAACGCCACGACTGCCAACAGCATGAGCACGGAAAGTGTCGATGATCCGGCCAGGTCCAGCCCCATGAAACCGTCGGTGTAAATCTTGTAGGCCAACACGTTGGTGGTATCGCCCGGCCCGCCGTGAGTGAGGGTGTCGACCAGTCCGAAACTGTTGGACAGGCTTTCCAGCAGGTCGATGACGAACACGAACAGCAGATACGGCGCGATCAGTGGCAATTGAATATCGAGCATGCGGCGCAAGGGGCCTGCTCCATCCATTGCCGCAGCGGCGAGGTAATCGTCCGGCACCGACTTCAGGCTGGCGACCAGCATCACAAAGTTGAACGGCACCAGGCACCAGGCATACGCCGCGATCAACAGCAGCATACTTTGCACGGGGATGGCGTAGGGCGCCCAAGTACCGGGGGCGATCGCGTTGAGCCAGGCAAAAATGCCCATCACCGGATTGGCCAGCACGTGAAAGACAATGCCGATGGTCGCGCCCGATACTGCGTAGGGCCAGATCAGCAGGTTGCGAAACACCGCGTTGCCACGCAACCTCAGCTCAAGGCACAGCGCAAGCACCAACGCGATAAGGATCGAAAGCATCACGCTCGACAGGCTGAACACCAGCGTCGAGCCCAGCGATGCGAGCACGCCGGGGTCTTTCAGTACCCGCCAATAATTGCTCAAGCCGACAAAGATTTCGTGACTGCCAAAGGGGGGCACCAGATGAAACGACCACCAGAGTGCCTGGAGCGCAGGCCAATAGAAAAACAGCCCGAGCGCGAGCAACTGCGGCAGCGCGAACAGCAGCGCCAAACGCGGTTGCGGAAAATGCGCACCCGCCTTCATGGCGTTACCTCGCTCGAGTGGAGATTCTTGTCGGAGAGAGCTTGCTCGCCAAAGCGATCGTCCGCGCGCCCAGTTTCCGAGGGCTGTACGGGCCTCTTCGCGAGCAAGCGAAGCGTCGCAGGATGTGTGTCTAGAGCTGAGTTGCTGGCCTGAGCCTGGTGCATCTGTTGAAACAGGCTGAGCAGATCGTTGGCGCGCATCGTTGTCTGGCGCAGTGCGTTATCAACGCTTTGACGGCCTGCGAGCGCATTTTCCATTTCCTGCGACCAGATCAAGCGCATCAGCGTGATAAAGCCGCAGCGCAACGGAGCAGAGGGCTCCCCGTCGATATCGTTGAGTGCGGCGAGCCCGACCGCCACCGCCGAGGGCTTCTTTGTGCTGGATTGCAATCGTGCAGCCGCAGCCTGAGTGACCGGCAGGTAACCCGTCCGTGCGCTGAACATCAACTGGTTATCCGGTTGCAGTACGAACGCCAGAAATTCCGAAACCACTCGATAATCGTGCACAGAATGCCCGCGCATCACCCACAGCGAAGAGCCGCCGGGGACGTTGGCGCGGCGCTGGGTTTGAGCGTAGATCGGCAGCGCGCTCACCTCGATATCAGACTCCAGATCACCGTGCATGACATTCCAGCTGCCTGTTGAATCCAGCAGCATGGCGCAGTCGCCGGTGGCAAACGCCAGACCCTGCTGGCCGCTGCGGGTCGAGTCCTGGTGCCGCACCAGGCCTTCGGCGGTCCACCGCGCAAGGTCGGTCATCAGGCGCACGTGCGTGCCTTTGTCGAACTGATAATGGTCAGTGCCTGCGGCGCGGATCGCGACGTGCGTGCCTTGTGCGGCACTGGTCTGTTCCAGCCAGATCCACGGGGAAAACTCAGTGACGACAGGACACGTGTGGCCACTTCTCTTCAAGGCCCGCAAGGCAGTATCGAAAGCTTCCCAAGTGGCAGGCGGTTCACTGATACCCGCTGCAGCCAGCGCTTTTCGGTGCGTGTAAAACACCGCTGTCGAGGCCGCAAAGGGTTGGGCCGCTAGCGTGCCGTGATCATCAGAGTAATAGCGCCGCAATGCGGGTAGAAACGTGTCATCTGAATAGGCTCGTTGATGATCGGCCATCACCGTATCGACCGCATGCGTAGCGCCACCCAGCAGCATGTCCGGCGTGGCGACGTCATAAATCTCGACCAGTGCCGGGCCTATGCCGGCGCGATAGGCGGCGACGGTTTTCTGCAACGTCTGCTCATAAGTGCCTTGGCGAATGCAGTGCAGGCGATCGCCTTCCTCACGTTGCGCATTGAAGCTTCTGCACACGTCTGCGATGGCGCTCGCCGCCGCACCGCTGTGGCTGTACCAGAACTCAGCGGGTGCGGCGAGCGCCTGAGTGGCAAGCGGCAGCAGTGCCAGTACGGAAAAAATTCTACTGATGGAAGGCATGGGAGCACTCACAAGAACTGACTGCCATTTAATACAGCTTGTGTGTAGTATTTGTGACCTGCTCGATTTTTATTAAATTTTCATGATTGAAGTGTGCAATTGGCGACGAGCGATACACTGCTCCACACGCCGACTGTTTTAATCCTCCTTTGATTTGTAGATTCCATGCCTCTCGACCTCGACACTGTCCTTTCTTCGCACCAACCGTTGAGCCTCAATGAACGCAAACTGCTGGACATTCTTCGTCGTCGAGGCGCGATCACCCGCGCCACGGTATCGGCCGAAATGGACCTCGCGCAGCAGTCGGTACACCGCCTGATCGAAGAGTTGATCAGTCGTGGCCTGTTGCGCAGCGGCGAGCGCGTGAAAAACGGCCGAGGCCAACCGAGCCCGCGCATCGAACTGGTCAACGAGGCGGTGTATGCCATCGGCGTGTCGATCAACACCGACTCAGCAGTCGTCTGCGTAGCGGATCTGGGCTGCAACGTGCTGGAACAAGTCACCCTGCGCACGCCGCCGTTGAGCCGCAACAGCACGCTGGATTCGCTGGCGAAAACCATCGAACGCATGCTTCAGCGTAACGGCATCGAGACGGACCGCGTCATCGGTATGGGCTTCGCCATCGCCGGATTCTTCCTTGAAAACCGCCAGATCAACGCACCGGAGCCGCTGCGCGACTGGTCATTGATCGACTTGCAGCCAGTACTCGAAGAACGCTTCGGCATGCCGGTCTGGCTGGAAAACAACGCCACCACAGCCGCCATCGGCGAAAGCCTGGTGGGCGTTGGCGCCTGGGCCAGCAACTTCATCTACCTGTCGTTCAACTTCGGTTTCGGCGCAGGCGTGGTCATCAACGGTAAACCGTACTTCGGCAGCCACGGCAACGCAGGCGAGATCACCCTCTACAACGATGAAGAATCAATAAACCGCCCGGCGTTGCGCTATTTGCTGGAAGAACTGCATCAGAAAGGCGTGCAAGTGGATTCCATCGAAGACCTGCGCCTGCGCTTCGACCCCAACTGGCCCGGTGTCGATACCTGGTTGAAACGAATCCAGCCAACGCTGGACCGGCTGGTCAATGCGCTGGCGGGGTTGTTCGATCCACAGGCGGTGGTGTTTGGTGGGCAATTGCCGGCGGAACTGGGGAAGCGCCTGATTGCGGCGACGACTTTCTGGGGGACCCATCGGTATAACTCGCCACCGCCAAGGCCTCGGTTATTGCTGAGTGAAACCAATGGGGATGCGGCGGCTATCGGGGCGGCGTTGGTGCCGTTGAAGGAGCGGTTTTTTGTTTGAACCGTATAACATTTGTTTTTTTGAAATATGATTCAGTCGAATTGCCAAATAAACATTTTTTGATCCCAGAGGCCGGGACCGCAGGCGCTTATCCGCATTGAAGGTGCTATTTCAAGTTGCCCCTTGAACAGGCGAACTGCCTGAAGGTCTGTGAGGCAATCCGTACTGGGTGCAGGCATAGGGACGCTGCGCTCGACCATAAAGACTAACGACTGCCGATGGTCTTCGATTCGCACGTTGAGCTGTTTGTTCTCGCTGAAGCGACATGGCCATTGCATGTCCATTTTCACCGGGGGATCGCCCGCTCGGTTAAGTACGCAACGGCCCTTCTCATTGCTCAGGCTGAGCTGCCGACCTGCGATTTCGAATTGGGTCAATCCTGGGCTGTCTGGAGTTGTTTGATCGGCAATAGCATCAAGATTGAGGAGGCTCGCCAAAAGAATGCTGAATAACACATAGGCACGCATCGCTCAGCTCTCCGCTGTCTGGTGTGGGGCGCTCAGGTTTACACAGCCACATGCATGCTCAGGCTGTTTAGCGGCCAAGGGTGGGGTGATTGCCAAAATCGATCTCCTGATCAAATCTTATATATTCGTGCAGCACGTTCACTCGCTCGTACAGCCCGTTTTTGATTGTCCCTGCCTGCGTGTTACCAGGTCACTATATCTCAGAAATTCTGACGGGAATAAGGTCTAGTTTTCGTACAGCGCCTGGCTTGCCTGGGTTTGACGTATGATAGGTGACCGCAGCCAAGTCCAGTGGAAAAAAAGGAGTAGCTTATGGATAAGCGCAGTGAACGGCTTGAAGTGTTGAGAACGTTGATGGTGATCTTCGCTCCTGTGGGGCTTATTATTTTGATTGCTTCCAGATACCCCGCCATGATTGAGCGCAGAGTCGAGGCAAGGGCAAGCGAGCAAGCCGTTCGTCCGCAGCCGCCACTCGTTGAATCCACTCTTGAAGTAATAATGCCGGATGGAAAACGTATGAGTGAGAAAGAGGTACGGTCATTCCGTCGATTCTAAGCCTTCATCTGTCATGGTGATGACTCGGCCCTTCGACCTGGTAGTTATCGGCAACGCAAGGTGACGACGGCAGCTACTGGCCAGAAAACATCTGGTCAGATAGCCGCGCCGGGCTGATAGTGATCTTGTTATCGCGAGTGAAATAAGTCACCAGACAATGGGTTTGTCGTTCCAGTCCCGGAAGGTCCCACTGTCGGCCGGACCATGTACTTCTATCAGCGCAATAATGCGATCCGCGGAGAAAGCCGGTTCGAATAGTTGTCCATCAGGCACGTTCGCCTGGAATGGCCGAGACAGATCCGTGTCAGTCGTGCCTGGGTGTATTGCCAGTACAGTAGAGGCAGGGTTCAGGCGTTTCAATTCGATACTGGCCGTGTGCAGCAACTGGTTGAGCGCCGCTTTGCTGGCTCTGTAGCTGTACCAGCCACCCAATCGATTATCACCGATAGAGCCAACCCTCGCGGAGAGCGCCGCGAAGGTCGAAGGGTGTTTGCGCAATAGCGGGAGTAGGTGTTTAAGCAGCAGGATCGGTGCAAAGGTGTTGGTCGCGAAGCTCGCTTGCAGGCTCGCAAGCGTCACGTGTGCCAGGCCCTTTTCTGCTTTTGCGCCGTCCTGATGGAGAATGCCTAACGTACTGATAACGAGATGCAGATGATCGCACCCCTCAAGCGTCTCGCTCACGAGCGCTTCGAGGGCTTGCTCATTGCACGCATCGCAGTCGACTCGTTTCAGGCGTTGGCCATACTGTTCTGCAAGCTTTGTCAGTTCTATAGAGCTGCTGGCTTTTCGCGCTACCGCCCATACCAGAGCCACATCATCGCGCGCGAGCAAAGCCGCACACAGTGCCAAGCCTATGCCTCGGCTGGCCCCGCCTATCAGCACGTGAGCTTTGCTGTTCAGTTCGGGTATCAAACTCATAAGGCACCTTGAGGAGCATGGCTGAGGTTTTTTGACTTCGGGGCACGGCATGACGTTCAAGTAGACGGTTGCTTGCAAATAGAGACCTGAACGAAAGCGACTTGATGCTGATGAATACTCATCTGACGAAAAACTTACCGATCCACTGCTCTGCGTGTGTAATGCGCGTCGCTATTAATCAGGCCGAAACTCAACCGTCGCACCTGCCGCCTCAAGTTGTGCGCGCAAGCTGTGCAGTTGGCCTCTGGTGCCACTTGCGGCCTTTAACTCGGGCGCTCCGGCGAGTGCCAGCGCGTCCTTCAACGGCAATCCGCGACATTTGCTGACGATCTGAACAACCTTCAGCTTGTGGGGGCCTGGATCACTTACGATCAGGTTGCCTCTTTCAAAGTCGGCTGGATTATAGTCACTGATATCAGGGGAAGATTGTTCCAAAAGCGCTGTCTCCTGACGCGTATCGATGACCTCACGCCAGTATTCATTCGGAAAGCGGACCTCAGCCATGATCAAGCGGTTGAATTCGAAGGTGTCTTCATTCACCTCCGCCAATGCCTTCAGCAGGCGGCCAAAAGCTGCGAGGCTCGGTGCTATCTGAATGGCATCCCATCGTCCGGCACCGTGGACTGCGGTATAGACCGGATAACCACTTCCAGCCTCGTTAACGGCAAGGAAAACGGGATCATCCAGCCCGGTCATTGCGATGACATACCATTCGGGTTTCCAGTCGCCCTCAGCGTCGGAGACCAGGCTTTCGTCGGTATTACCATGCGTGCGAAAGCCCGCTTGAAAGTCATTGAAGCACTCAGGTTTTGCATAGTGCGTCGGTAAAGTCAGATCACCCACGACAATGCTGCTGGTCAGGAAATCTCGAATGTCTTCGTAGAATGACTTCATACGCTGATAGGCCCTCGCCGTGGGCTGAACGGTTAGCTTGGCGGTTGAAGCATACACAGTCCAAGACTGCTTCAGGCCGACTGCCTTTCGCGACCGGCGGAAAGCGACCCAAAAAAGACGTCATGGAAAGCATCGCCCTCGTTCCCTGGGTGGGGCAATCACCGCAGGAAGCGCCACGGTTGCGCGTGATAAAAAAATAAGCTTTTGTAGTGGAAACTTAGTATGGGTTACTCAGTCTGTATAAATGGTAGCATTTTGCTACTTTCGTAGTTTTGCCCGGTGCTCCAATCGCCAAAATTTAAAGGAGTCTGAGAAACTAAAGTATTCATAAGCGCTCCTGTTTGCCAGAAAATAAATGTTCGTGTGCGGTCGCACGGTCTATCGACCTTGCTTGTGATTCGATTCCTTTTGAGCGGAGCTTTCATGAAACTTAAGGTTGTTCTATTGGGGTCGATTCTTCTTGTTTCTCCCTTGTATCAGGCCTTGGCCGACAGTTGCAGTGCGAATTTGTCCGGCGGCTATACCTGCAGATACGATGATGGAACGACCTCTATCAGCAGCGCTAATGGCATGGGCGGGCTAAACACTAACTACAGCGATGGTCGCACGTCGCACAGCAGCGCTAATCTTTCAGGCGGGCAAGATACCCGCTACAGCGATGGTACGACCTCAAGAAGTACCGCTAACGTTTTTCACGGACAAGATACCGTCAACAGTAACGGCACTTGGTCGCAAAGCAGCGAGAACCTTCTTGGCGCACAAGATACTCGCTACAGCGATGGTCGCTCGTCGAGAGGCACCCCCAATCCATTTGGCGGGCAAGATACTAGCTATCGCAAGTAAGGAGTGCCGTAAACGTTTGGCCGTTCGCGCTAAACACTCATATAGCTTTCCTGGAGGGTGACGCATTTGCCCTCCAGGAGGTCTCAACAGCATACTCGCGATAAAGCTGAATTTACTGACGTAGACAGGTCTTTGCAGAACATGAATTCAAGTTGAACGTCGTTTTCGTTCGATAGCGGTCTTTTACAGCTCACTGCGACCTCCAGTGATGCAGACCTGATAGCCAGCAAGAGCTGCAACAAAATCCCAGCTTGCACCATACCCCACACAAACGCCTACCTCCTCAGCGCGATAGCCTCGGCCACAAGGCACTCCAGCGCAAACTGCTCGGTATACGTCATCTGAATCGGCGTAGTCTCGCCCTTTACCGTCCTCTCACCATCAAGAATGTAGCGAATGCGCTTGTCTGTCACGCCGATGCGTTTGGCGATCCACGAGGGGGTTTGCCCGATGCGTGAAATCAGCTTGTCGGCGTATTCGGTGGACGGGTTGTAGAGTTCTGCGTTGGGTGTCATGTGATGTCCAGATAAAGGTCGGCGCTTGGTAGGTGCTGAGTATGCAGCACGATGCGCTGTTCGTCGCCATGAGGGCTGGCAACCAACGCTTATTGGGCATCGACTGGAAGATTGCCCTCGCGAGCAAGCAAAACGTCGCCCGGCTCGCCCCCACAGTCAGCAAAAAATCAAAGCTTCACCCCCAACGTCACAAACGCGCTGCGCGGCGTGCCTACCTGCAGAATCTGCAAATTGCCTGACGGATCGGCAGCCGCACTGGCGTCTGTGTTGAGGGTGGAGATGTAGCGTTTGTCAAACAGGTTGACCATGTTCAGCGAGACGGTGGTGTCTTTCAGGGCACCGAGTTTGCCGAAGTCGTAACCGAGGTTGGCGTTCGCCAGCCAGTAGCCACTGACGCTGGAGTCATTGGTGTAGGTGTAATAGCGCTTGCTGATGTAGTTGCCTTGCAGGCCAGCGTTCCAGTGTTCCCAGTTCCAGTCCAGGCTGCTCGAATACATGAGTTTCGGTGTATCGACGACGGTCTTGCCTTTCACCTGCACGGTGCTGCCGCCACTGGCGTAGTCATCGTCGTAAGTGCTGTGGTTGTAGGACATCGAGTTGGACCAGCGCCAGTTTTCAGTGGGCGTCAGGCCCAATGACAGCTCCAGGCCTCGACTGGTCACCGAGCCGACGTTGGCCACGCCGTTCTGGCAGATGACGATGCCGGTGCAGTTGGTGATCGCCACCAGGCGGTTGTCGAACCTGGTGTTGTAGACCGCGGCGGAGGCCGAATACAGCTTGGTGCTGCGGCGCAAGCCGAGTTCGACGGTTTTCGAGGTTTCGGGTTTCAGGTCCTTGAAGCCGTTCTGCGCATCGACTGCAGTCTGTGTGGTGAAGAACGGGCTGTAACCGCCACTCGGAAAAGCCGCCATGTTTTCCGAGTAAGAGGTGAACACTTCATCGCTGTCGTTGAGTTTGTAGGTCGCGCCGATCTGCGGCAGAAATCTGTCACGCGCCTCCAGCGAGCCGCTGGCATAACCGCCACCTTTGCCTTTGGCCGTCGAGGTGGTCACGGTATTTTTTGCGCCGAACTCAAGTTTGAGCCGGTCATCAAGGAGGGTGTAGGTGTCACGCAGGTAGAACTGTCGTGTCAGGTCGTTGTAACTCTGGTCCAGCACGGTGGCCGCCAGCGGCAGGCCGTTGGTTTTGACGATATGGTTTTGCGGCGTCGCATTGGTGGTATCGAACAGATAACGGGCGATGTCGTTCTTGTTCGACTGAATCCAGAACCCGCCCTGAATTTCGTGCTGGCCCAGGAAGTAGGTCAGCGAACTCTGGAAGCCGGTTCGGTCGATGCCGTAAACGGTGCTGCGAATTGCGTTGCTGGGCACGGTGGTAGCGCCGCTGGTGTAGACAAACGGATAATAGGAGTTGCCCCGGCCCGAGTCGTGGTGGTGATAGACCGTGGCGTCCAGCACCAGGTCATCGGTCAGCGCGAAGTTGCCGTTGAGGATATCCAGTTCGTCATCACGCAGGCTGCTGGCGTTGTAGGTTGCATCGCCTGCGCTGGTCACGCCGCCGGTATAAATGCCATTGGCCGCGTTGACCGCGCGCGGCCAGTCCGGCGTGTAGTAGCTCCAGTTGTAGCCTAGCCGCTGGATGATGCTTGGCGACAGCGACGGCAGGTTGGCTTCGTCGTGGGACGAGGTGCTGTGAAAAAAGCTCACGCGGTTGTCGCCGAAGTTGTAGTTGATCTTGGCGTTCACGGCGTCGGATTTTTGCGGGTTGTTGTGGCCTTTCCAGGCATCGGCGTCGTATTTCTCTCCAGACACGTAGGCCGACAGGCCGTTGTATTCGCCCGTGTCGACACGCATGAACGTGCGTGAAGTGTCGTAGCTGCCCAGAGTCTGCGACAACTGTGCGCCGAATTCTTTTTCGGGGTTGGAACTGGTGAACTGGAGGGTGCCGCCCAGGTCGCTGTTCGACGCTGTCCCCAGCGAGCCTATGCCGGGCGCTACTTCACTGGCTGCGATGTTTTCCGCGATGATCGCCCGGGTAATGCTCAGGCCGTTGAAGTTGCCGAAGCTCATGTTGCCCAGCGTCACGCCGTCCAGTGTGTAGCCCAAGTGGTGCATGTCAAAGCCGCGCAGGCTGATGCGCTGGCTGCCTTCTTCGCGGCCCAGCGGGTCGCCAGACTGGAAGTTGACGCCCGGCAGGCGTTGCAGGATTTTCATCGGGCTGGTGCCTGCGGAGTAAGCCTTCACATCCTTTTGTGTCACGCGCTGTACCTGGCGTGTTTCGCCCTGACCGATGACCGAAACGGTGCCCAGCGTCATGGCTGCGGCATCGTCGCTGGCGGGCGGCGCTACAGGTGCCTGCACGTTGTCGTCGGCCTGAATGAACGGGCTGATCAGGCACAGTGAGTTCAATGAAATCAGCAGCGCGAGACGCGTCACGGGGAATCGGGAGGCGCGCGGTATCGATCGAATGCTCATGAAAAGGGTTTCCTGGAGGCGTCAGGGGGCCGCGCTTGCGGCGGGTCATGTGTTTAGCGTCGAGTGTTGTTCAGGGGCTTTCGGTGATCACCGACAGGCGACTGATGCCGGCTTTCTGCACATCGGCCAGCACTTGGGCGACGCGGCCGTAGCGGGTCGCCTGATCAGCACGCAGGCTGACGGCGACGTCCGGGTCTTGGTCGTGCAGGGCTTGCAGCGCGTCCGGCAGTTGCTCCATTGCCACCGCCTGGCTGTCAATGAACACACCACCGCTGGCGTCGACGCTCACCACTGTCGGGCTTGCCTGGTCCAGTGAGGTGGTGGCGACGGTTTGCGGCAGGTCCAGCGGGATGGAGTTGTTGAGCAACGGCGCGGTGACGATGAACGTCACCAGCAGCACCAGCATTACGTCTACCAGCGGCGTGATGTTGATGTCGCTGATTGCATCGTCGTCATGGGAGGTGGAGAAGGACATCTCAGCTCACTCCTTTCAGGTTAGGTGCTGCCTTGTCGCGACTCTCGGGTTGCAACCGGAAGGCGTTGCGCTGCGAGAGGTTGAGAAAGTCCACGGCGAACTCCTCCAGGTCGGCGATCACCAGCTTCATGCGTCGTCCGAAAAAGTTGTAGGCCAGCACGGCGGGCACGGCGACGGCGATACCGACGCCGGTCGCCACCAAGGCTTCACCGATGGGTCCTGCAACCACCGCAATGCTCGCTGACTTGGCCTGGCTGATCGCTGTGAGTGCGTGAATGATTCCGAAGACGGTACCGAACAGACCGATAAAGGGCGCTGTGCTGCCGATCGAGGCCAGCAGGATCATGCCGCTCTCCAGGCGACGACGCTCCTTGTGGATCTGCTGGCGCAGGCTGCGCTCCAGCAGGTCCTGACGATTCCAGCTGTGGCCCAGGTCCGGCGAGTCGTGCGGCGTTGCGAGGGCCTGCGCGCCTGCGTCGGTCAGGCGTGCCAGGCTGCCTTCACTGTGCGGCAGGTGCAGCGCATTTTTCAGGTCGCGGGCGGCCCAGAATTGCGTCGAGTAGCGCCGGTTCTGACGGCTCAGTCGCCAGTGCTGAAGAGTTTTGCCGAGCAGCAGCGCCCAGGTCACCAGCGAGAAAATCACCAGCAACGTCATCGAAGATTGAGTGATGAGTACGGAATAAGCAGTGTTCATGACGTAAGCCTCAGGGTGCGAGTTTGAAAGCCAGGGGCACGTTGACCCAGCCTTCAACCGGGGTTTCGCCGCGTTTGGCGGGAATAAAAGTCCATTGCCGGACAGCGGCCTGCGCGGCTTCGTCCAGCGCCGGGACGCCACTGCTTTGCAGCACTTGCACCTGATCGGTACGTCCGCTGGGCAGCACATGAACGCGCAGCAATGTCGTGCCTTCCTGGTGCCTGCGCGCAGCGGCGGGCGGGTAGATCGGGGGCGGGTTGTTCAGGTAACCGGCGCGGCCTATGGGCGCAGTGGTGGTCTGTGCTGGCGCAGGTGCTGCAGCTGGCGACGGTGCTGGCGCGGGCGCAGGTGTCGTCGGTGCTGTAGAAGGTGCCGCGGAATGCGTCGGTGCGGCGGGTTTTGCTGCGGCCGTTTTCGCCTGCGTTTTGGGCCTGGGCAATGCTGTGGGGTTAGGCGCAGCAGGCGCGGGAGCCTGCTGCTGTGGTTCGGCCGCAGGCTGTGGCGTCGGTTGTGAAACGGGCTGCGTGGCTGGCACGGGGGCTGGCGGCGGCACCCATTGCACAGTGATCGGCATTGGCGGCGTGGGTTCGGGCGCCTGTGGGTGCTCGGCTGTCAGCCAATACGCCAGTGCAGCATGCAAACTGAGCGCAACCATGATCGCCAGTGCGTTTTGCGGCCATGCTCGTGGTTGCGCCGGGTTCTGTTGCGGCACGCGCAGCGAAGACGGGGCGACCGGGCAGCCGCCGTTTGGCTGTTCTGGCCAGTGGCGTAACTGACGCGGCGGTAGTCGGCGGGGCAGGATCAGCGTTGACATGAGTTCAGCTCACCAGCGAAAGAGTACGAGCCCGGCGCGTTGGCGACGGGCTCGTTTCAACTGGTGCTGATATTAATACTCAGTGTGTGTATTAATTATGACCACTGCCGCTTGGTCAGGGTTTTTCTATCGATGGAGGCGGGCGAGGGGATTTCTACAGTGGCTGTGTCAGCTCGCGACAAACGCCAGCAAATCCTCGTTCAACTGCTGCGCGTGAGTCACGGCAAAGCCATGCGGTGCGCCTGAATAGACGTTCAGTCTGGCACCCTTGATCAGTTCGGCAGCGCGTTTGCCCGAGGCCTCGAAGGGCACCACCTGATCGTCATCACCGTGGATCACCAGGGTCGGCACATCGATTTTCGCCATGTCATCACGCAAGTCCGTTGCCGAGAACGCCGTGACGCAATCCAGCGTGCCTTTCAGCGAGGCAAGCAGGGCGATATTCAGCGTCTGGGTCAGTACGCCCTCGGAGACTTTCTGGCCATGGTTGATGCCATAGAACGTGTTGGCGAAATCGCTGATGAACTGCGCACGGTCTTTCAGCAAACCGTCCTTGATCCCGTCGAAGACTGACTTGTCGACGCCTTCCGGGTTGTCTTCGGTCTTGAGGAAAAACGGAGTCACCGAGCCCAGCAAGGCCAGTTTGGCGACCCGCTCGCTGCCGTATTTGGCGATGTAGCGCGTCACGTCGCCGCCGCCCATCGAGAAACCGACCAGTGTCACGTCGCGCAGGTCAAGGTGCTCGATCAATGCCGCCAGGTCGTCGGCGAAGGTGTCGTAGTCGTAGCCCGTCCACGGCTGGCTGGACCGACCAAAGCCGCGACGGTCATACGCGATGGTGCGGTAGCCGCGGCTGCTGAGGTATTCCATCTGGTATTCCCACATGTCCGCATCCAGCGGCCAGCCGTGACTGAACAGTACCGGCGTGCCTGTGCCCCAGTCCTTGTAATAGATCTCGGTGCCATCTTGTGTGGTGAACGTGCTCATGTAGATTCCTCTCGATGTCGGATTGATCGGGCAGCGCCATTGCGGGCTGACTCATCGGAGCATTTGGCAGCTCCCGATAATTCCGGCATTCAGCCCTTTGCATAGTTCAGCCGGGAAGACTAAATGCACGGTGCCAAGGCGGCTTTTGAAACATTGGCTCACCGTATTTCCCTCCCACAACCGAACTTGCCGGGCAAACGGGAATCAGTTCCTTGGGACTAAAGCCCCCGGACCTGTCCATTTAAGGAGAACTGCGTGGCGTCTCAGCTGAAAATCCTGATCCTGTCGGGTCTGTTGTTATTGGCAGGCAGTTTCAATCTTCAAGCGGCCGATGTTCCTGCACTGCCCATGGGCGCCGCGGTGCCAGCCGATGACAAGGCGGCCGACAAGGCCGATGGCAAGGCTGCTGACAAAGCAGCGGCCAAGCCGGATGAAAAGGCCGCCGAAAAAACCGATGCCAAATCAGACGCTGCTGCCGACCCTGCCGCAGCCGATCCGGCCGCCGAGCTTCTGGTGCAAGGCGGTTTGCTTGGGGCTATCAGCTCCAGCATCGATGACGTCCAGGAAAAGCTCAATCTGGATGACAACCTGTTCGACGCCTGGCGATTGCGCGCCGACCGCGCAGCCGATGAACTGGAAAAACTGGTCAACAAACGCACGACGCGCTCTGGGTGGAGTGTCGTGGGCGACTTTCTCGCCCTGTCGTTTGTGTGGATCGGCTCGTTCGCGGTACTGACGACCCTCGGACGCTTCCTCGCCGTTCGCCTGTGCCGGACCAACTTTATCCATGTTCGCGAGCGCAGCCAGGCGCTGCTCAAATACGTCTTGCCGTTCACATTGCCGGCGATCATCTGCCTGCCGTTGACCCTGTATGTCAGTCACTTCATGCCGGCATCGGTCGGCCGTGCGCTGGCGCTGTGTTTTGCCTACGCGACCAGCAGCGGCATCGTGTCCACCTCGGTGCTGCTCTGCGTGATCGTGATGTTCAACTCCGGGCACAAGCGCGCTGCGGTGCGCATGATCCGCCGCTACGCGCCAAGGCCCTTGTTTGTGGTCGGCTTTCTGGCGGCGCTGAGCGATGCACTGACCAGCCCGCAGATCGCCCGTCAACTGGGCAGTAACGTTACCACCAGCGTTGCAGTGTTCACCGGGCTGTTCGCCTCGGTGGTGTTCTGCATGCTGATCATCAAGGTACGTCGCCCGGTCGCGCACCTGATCCGTAACCGCTCGTTGGGCAGCCGCTTGCAACGACCTGCACTGCAACAGTCGCTGAAGATATTCTCCAATCTGTGGCACCTGCCGATTCTGCTGATGATTCTGGTCTCGGCGATCAACCTCATCGGTGCCGCTGAAGACAGTCAGGAAGCGCTGCGTTGCGCGTTGTTCACGACCATTCTGCTGATCGCCACGGTGTTTTTGAGTACGGTCTTCCAGCACCTGTTCAAACCGAACGAATCTCTGGGGCGCGGCGGCCATGTGTACAAGGCGCGCCTGCTGAGCCTGCTGTATGCGGTAGTGCGCATTGCGCTGGCCATCACGTTCATTGAGGTGTTGGGGCGTATCTGGGGCTTCTCGATGTTCGAGTTTGCCCAGCGCAATACTCTGGGCCGGGTGATCAGCGACTCGTTGAGCAGCATCGGCCTGATATTCGTGGTCACCTGGTTGCTGTGGGTGGTGCTCGACACCGCGATTCAGGAAGCCCTCAAACCGCCGGTCAACCATCGCAGCGGCCGCCAGCCGAGCACGCGCATCAAGACCATTCTGCCGCTGCTGCGCAACGCCGTTAAAATCATTCTGGTGGTGATCTGCGCGATCACCACCATGGCCAATCTGGGCATCAATGTCGCGCCGCTGCTGGCGGGTGCCGGGGTGGTCGGTCTGGCCATCGGTTTTGGCTCGCAACAACTGGTGCAGGACGTCATCACCGGCCTGTTCATCATCATCGAAGACACGTTCTCGGTGGGCGACTGGGTGGTGCTCAGCACCGGCCACTCCGGCTCGGTTGAAAGCCTGACCATCCGCACCGTACGCCTGCGGGACGGCAAGGGCTTCGTTCACTCGGTGCCGTTCGGGCAGATCAAGGCGGTCACCAACCAGTCGCGACAATTCGCTTACGCGTTCTTCTCGGTGCAGTTCACCTACGACTCCGATATCGACGATGCGCTGGCGCTGATCCGCGAAACCGGGCAGTCGATCAGTGATGACATTCTGCTCAAGCACAACCTGCAGGGGCCGCTGGAGGTGTTCGGCGTAGACAGCATGAACCTTAACGGCATGGTGTTAACGGCGCAATTTCGGACCTCTTCCGGTGGTCAGTACGCAGTGGGGCGCGCCTTCAACGAGCGCCTCAAGCGGCTTGTGGATAAAAACCCGAACGTGCGTTTCTCGCAAACTTATCCACAGGTGGTCATGGGGCCGGGATTCAACAATCCGCAAGCGGGCACCGAACCCGAAGGGCCTCCTGCGCCGTCGGACCCTGCTGCTGCCACACCTTCTGCGCCAGCACCGGCACCGCTGGGTCTGCCCAAGGGTGGCGGCGCGCCAGGGCCTGCGGCTCAATAACTGAAGGTGTCGGCCATAAGGGAGGCGCTGTAACGCCTTGTTTTGGCATCATTAACCGGCCAGGCTGCGCAACTGTTGGGGGTTGGCAGCCAACGTGTTATGTTTGCAGGCGTTTTTGATTGTTCGTTTGATTATCTGACACCGAGCCTGCTGACTCTATGCGAATGCGCCTTATGCTGTTGGGCGGCGGGAATGCCCTCGGGCAGGCGCTGATTCGTCTGGGTGCCGAGGAAAACATTGGTTTCCTTGCACCACGTCCACCGCAAGACGGCTGGGATGCGGCGAGCCTCACGCAACTGCTTGACGACACCCGTCCCGATGCCCTGATCAACCTTGCTTACTACTTCGACTGGTTTCAGGCGGAGAGTGTCAGCGAAGCGCGTCTGACCCACCAGGAACGCTCTGTCGAGCGCCTGGCCGAACTGTGTCAGCACCACAACATTACGCTGGTTCAGCCTTCCAGCTATCGAGTGTTCGACGGCTCGCGGGCGACCGCCTACAGCGAAAAAGACGAACCTGTGCCATTGGGCCTGCGCGGCCAGGCGCTGTGGCGTATCGAACAAAGCGTGCGCGCGACCTGCCCGCAACATGTGCTGGTACGTTTCGGCTGGCTGCTGGATGACAGCGCCGACGGCGTACTGGGCCGCTTTCTGTCGCGTGCCAAAGAGCCCGGCGAATTGCTGCTGGCCGATGACCGACGTGGCAACCCGACACCGGTCGACGACGCCGCGCGGGTGATCATTTCGGTGATCAAGCAACTCGATTGCGAAGCGCCGTTGTGGGGTACTTACCACTACGCCGGGCATGAGGCGACCACGCCGCTGGCACTGGGTCAGGCGGTACTCACCGAAGCGCGCCTGCTACACCCGCTGGCTATCGAGTCGCCTACCGCGCAGGCGCATGCCGCGCGTCCCGACGCAGCCGAAGAACCGCAACACGCGGTGCTCGCCTGCAAGAAAATTCTCCACACTTTCGGCATCAAGCCCCGCGCCTGGCGGGCCGGCTTGCCAAGCCTGCTGGATCGGTATTATCGACATGTCTGACGCTCCTGTTCTGATCACTGGAGGTGCGGGTTTCATCGGCTCGCACCTGACCGACGCATTGCTCGCCAGCGGGCACAGCGTGCGCATCCTCGACAACCTTTCGGCGGGCAAGCGCAGCAACCTGCCGCTGGACAATCCACGGGTTGAACTGATCGAAGGCGATGTGGCCGATGCCGAACTGGTCAAGCGTGTGGCGCAGGGCTGCAAGGCGGTCGTTCATCTGGCGGCGGTGGCCTCGGTGCAGGCGTCAGTCGATGACCCGGTGCGCACCCATCAAAGCAATTTCATCGGCACGCTGAATGTCTGCGAAGCGATGCGCGAGGCGGGTATCAAGCGGGTGATCTTCGCGTCCAGCGCAGCGGTTTACGGCAACAATGGCGAAGGCGAAGCGATCACCGAAGACACCACCAAAGCACCGCTGACCCCTTATGCTTCGGACAAACTGGCCAGCGAGTTCTACCTGGACTTCTACCGCCGCCAGCATGGCCTGGAGCCGGTGATCTTTCGCTTCTTCAACATCTTCGGCCCGCGCCAGGACCCGTCGTCGCCGTATTCCGGCGTCATCAGCATCTTTGCCGAGCGCCTCCAGAACGGCTTGCCGATCCTCGTGTTTGGCGATGGCGAGCAGACACGCGATTTCTTCTACGTGGGCGATCTGCTCAAGCTGCTGTTGCAGGCTCTGTCACGAGACAGCGCCATCGAAGGCGCGATCAACGTCGGATTGAACAACACCACCTCGCTCAATGAGCTGTTGTCGGCACTGTCGCAAGTGGTTGGCAAACAGCCGCAAGTCACCTACCAGGCGCCACGTTCGGGAGACATCAAACACTCCCGCGCCAGTAATCGGCGACTGCTGGAGCACTTCACCCTCGATGAAGTCACCCCTTTGAAGCGCGGGCTTGAGTTGCTGATAGGGTAGTGAATGCAGGAACGGACCGGGCGATGCGTCGCCTATCCGCGATCTCTCGATGTAGGAGCGGACTCGTCCGCGAAGACGATACTCCGTTATTTCGAAATGAACTATTAACGTCCACAAAAAACAAAGGCACCCGATAAGGGTGCCTTTGTGTGTGGCGTTTGAAAGTGTGCAGATCAGAACTTGTAACCCACACCGACCATGTACACCCACGGGTCGATGTCCACATCGACCTTGGTCTGGCCGACTGCCAGCGCAGATGGGCCGTCCACTGTCGCTTCGGACGCAATATCCACGTACCAGACCGAGGCGTTGACCAGTACGTTGTCGGTGATCATGTAGTCCATGCCCAACTGAGCGGCCAGGCCGACCGAGTCCTTGAGTTTGAGGTTGCTGAAACCTTGACTCTTGCGATCGCTGGTCAGGTCATTGTCGAAGAAGGTGGTGTAGTTGATGCCCACGCCCGCATACGGCTGGAATCTGGACGAAGGCTCCATCGGGTAGTATTGCAGCGACAGGGTTGGCGGCAGATGTTTGACATCGGCCAGCTTGCCGTCAAGCCCGGGGCCCAGGCCCTTGACGGATACGGTGTGGTTGAACGGTGTGGCAGCCAGCAGCTCGATGCCGATATGGTTGGTGAGCATGTAAGCGAACGTCAGGCCCAACTGAGTATCGCCATCCAGCGTCGATTTGGTGCCGGAAACCTTGGCACCGTCCAGGCGGACTTCACCGCTGTCTTCGTTGGGCTGGACGTGGGCGGCACCGGCGCGAACGATGAAGTCGCCTTTCTCGTAGGCGTTCGCCGCGAGCGGGGCTGTGAGGGCAAGCGCGGCAAGAGATGCGCGTAGCAGATGCTTGTTCATGGAGGCTCCAGGGGATCAGTCAAAATTTATGGGCAGAATGTTAAAGCGCTGTCGAGCGGCGACTTTGACTCAGCTCAATGAAATCGCTGGGAACCCCGTCATCCTTATGAATCCGGCAACTCGTAGACAAGAATCTTGTCTGCCTGCATCTGATAACCCGCTTCTGCCAGTTCGCTGGTCGACGACTTGGCCTGCATCGGTCCTTCGATCCAGTACGGCTGATACAGCTCATCGACCTTCACGCCCAGCTCACTCGTGACATGCACGATCTGGTTCGCTGGCGGCGGCGGCACATGGATGCAGGCGCCGAAATACGGCACCAGCAAAAACTCCGTCACTCTGCCTTCCTCACTGACCTCAAGCGGCACGATGTAGCCCGGTAAACGCACCAGTTTGCCATCCAGTGCCTTGACCACCGGCGCATGCGGTGCCAGTTGATGGGCCGCAGGCGCTGCCTCCATGGCCAGTGCATCGGACAGCTTGGACATATCGTGTATGGGCGCCGTTACCGGCTTCACCACGGGTGCATCGGGCGGAATCATGTCATTCCAGGTCAGTTCACGCGGCTCGGCGGCCCACACCTGAGTGGTAACCGAGAGCAGCAAAGTGAGTAGCATGCGCCGCATCATGAAGGTCCTCATAAACGAATCGACAGTCCATCGGCCAGTGACTGCCTGTAGGCTCGCCAGGCTGGCACGGTTCCCATCAACAGCGCGCAACCGAGAATGCCACCCAGTAAAGTCCATTCATATTGGCCAGGTGGCATAGACGACAGGTATAAGCCGTAGTTCTCGAGCACGTAGTCGTGGGCCGCGAAAATGCCGATATAGAGCAGCGCAAGGCCACTGACCACCCCGGCCAGTGCCAGGGCGAAGGCCTCCAGTATAAGCAGGCTTGCGATATGCCAGGGCCGCGCGCCGACCGAGCGCAGGATGGCCATTTCCCGACGTCGTTCGTTAAGGCTGGTGAGGATCGCGGTCAGCATGCCGATCAGCCCGGTCAGCACCACGAACAGCGAAATCACGAACAGCGCCTTTTCAGCGGTGCCCATCAAGCTCCACAGTTCCTGCAAGGCCACGCCCGGCAGAATCGCCAGCATCGGCTCGCCGCGGTACTCGTTGATCTCGCGTTGCAGGCTGAACGTTGAAATCTTGCTGTTCAGGCCCAGCATGAACGCAGTAATCGCGGTGGGCGTCAGGTCCATGTTGCGCGCCTGATCGGCTGAAATGCGTTCGTTGCCCCGGGCCGGCGCGCCGTTGTGCCAATCGATATGGATGGCTTCCATGCCGCCCAGGCTGATGTGCAGTGTGCGATCCACAGGCGTGGCGGTAGGCTTGAGGATGCCCACCACGGTAAACGGCTTGTCGTCGTGCTTGACCAGGCTGATCGCTGCAACGCCGTGCGCCAGTACCAGCTTGTCACCGAGCTTGTAATGCAGCGCTCTGGCGACTTCCGAGCCAAGGACAACCTCAAAAGGATCGGTCTGAAACTCACGCCCTTCAGCCATTTGCAGGTGCTGCTGGCGGCCGAACTGATAATGCTCGAAGTACGACTCGTTGGTGCCCATCACCCGGTAGCCACGGTGCGAGTCGCCCAACGAAACCGGTATCGCCCATTTGACCTGTTGGCTTTGGGCAAAGTGCTCGAAGCTGTCCCAGCGAATGTTGTTGGTGGCGTTACCGATGCGGAACACCGAATACAGCAACAGATTGAGCGAGCCGGAGCGCGCGCCGACGATCAGGTCGGTGCCGCTGATGGTGCTGGCGAAGCTGGCGCGGGCTTCGGTGCGCACCCGCTCGACGGCCAGTAACAGGCAGACCGAAAGGGCGATGGCGAAGGCAGTGAGAAACGCAGTAAAGCGGCGGTTGGCCAGGCTGGCGAGCGCCAGACGAAACAGATACATCTCAGATCTCCACAGCGACGGCGGCGCGATTCAGGTCGCTCAGCGACAGGTTGCGATCAAACAGCGGAGCCAGGCTCTGGTCATGGCTGACGAACAACAGGCTGGCGCCGGCCTCGCGACATTCGGCGAACAGCAGACGAATGAATGCCTCGCGCGAGTCTGCGTCCAGCGCGGATGTCGGCTCGTCGGCAATCACCAGTTCAGGCTGGCCGATCAGTGCCCGTGCGGCGGCGACGCGCTGCTGCTGACCGATGGACAGCGAATCGGCGCGGCGGGCGAGCATCGCCGGGTCTTTCAGGCCCAGATGGGCGAGCAGGGCGGTGGTAGCTTTTTCGACACTGCCGTGACGTTGCCTGGCACGTTCGGCGCGGACGCTGGAAAAGTGGCAGGGCAGCTCGATGTTTTCCCGCACCGACAGAAACGGCAACAGATTGAACTGCTGAAAAATGTAACCGGTGTGGTCGACACGAAAGCGATCACGCGCCGCCGACGACAGGCTCGACAGCTCCTGATTCAACAGGCGAATGCTGCCGCTGACAGGTTGCTGCACGCCGCCGAGCAGGCCCAGCAACGTGGTTTTACCGCTGCCGCTGGGGCCTTTGAGGAACAGGGTTTCGCCGGTTTCGAGGCGAAAGCCCGGGATGTCCAGCAATTGAGGGTGACCTGGCCAGTTGAAACTCAGGTCAGACAGCTCGATCAGTGCTTGGGGCATGGGCTGACTCACGCTCGGTTGGAAA
This sequence comes from Pseudomonas sp. CFBP2511, assembly GCF_030209255.1. Lineage (NCBI taxonomy): Bacteria > Pseudomonadati > Pseudomonadota > Gammaproteobacteria > Pseudomonadales > Pseudomonadaceae > Pseudomonas > Pseudomonas sp. CFBP2511. The sequence continues at coordinate 65,361 of NZ_JARVSI010000029.1, forward strand.
TTAAAAGACCGGGCCAGGCCCGGTCGTTGTGCCGCAGGGTGCGATCAGAATTTCAGCGTTGGGTTGGCTGCGATCACTTCTGCGCCCGACTGGCCGCCTGGCGAAATCAGTTGTACCTGAAGCTTTTTGGTGGCGGGGAAGGTTTTGAATATCTGCGACAGGTCGAGATTTTTCAGAACGGCCGGTGCGTCGCAAACGAATTTGTAGTGACCGTGAATTTCACTGTGTTCATGGTGTTCTGCATCGCCAGCCTTGGCGTGCTCGTCGTGCTCGTCATCCTTGTCGCCAAACAGCGGGCTTTCCAGTTTCACCGACGTAGCCGAGCAGTTTGCCGCATCGGCGATGCTGAACAGTGCATTGGGCTTGAGCAGCAACTCGCGGGCCTTGGCGACCTTGTCTTTGTCTTCTGCTGAGGTTGCAACGTGCTCGAAACCGACGATGTTCATGGCAGGGCTGTCGAACTCAAACTCCAGCGTCTTGCCTTCCAGCACCACATCCAGACGCCCGACGCCATGCTCGTGGGCACCCAGGCTGCCGTGTTCGTCGCCGTGATCGTGGTCGTGTTCTTCAGCAGCGTGCGCAGCAACAAGTGGCAACAGGGCGAAAGGCAGGGCGAGTAGCAGGCGGCGCATAGCGAACTCCGGAAGTTATGGGCGGGTATCTGTTATGTGATCTTATAACAAGTGCCGGTGAGGGTGGACGTGTTTTTTGTGCCGCGCCTGGATGATTGAGTCGCTTTAGGCCGGCAGCGTGTGGTGCTCTCTGGAATACCTCGACCCGCGCTTATGCAGAAGTAGTCTCACACGTTGCGTCATCAAGTCCTACTCTGGAAGATGAAAATCGCTACACCTGCGCCGGATGCGTCGGGAGGATTTTCATCGCCAGCCCGCACAGGCGTTCGACGTCGGTCGAGTGCATTATCAAGGACGATATCCATGAACAAACTCCATTCGAACAGGGAAATACTGCGTGCGGTGTACAAGGATCCGACACGTATCACCGAGTTTGCCGACACTGACATCGTCCTGCATAAGGCGGATCAGGGCGCTGGTGGTGGCCTGTCCATAGCCATCGGCAAGGACGCGGTGCTTTCCCACGAGATCAATCTGCTCAGACGCACGCGTCAGACGCTCTACATGGATGTCCACGACATCATTGCCAACGACCATTTCGGCTCGGTGGTGGGCGACCTGCGCGCCCGCTGCGAGGGGCGCAGAATCATCATGCCGTTTTGCGGCCTGTGGCGATTTCGTGACGGCAAAATTATCGAGCACTGGGAAAACGTCTACGACGTGCGCGCACTCGGCAATTTCATGAACGGCAAAGAACCGGTCATCAATCAGTGGCTTTACGGCTGAGCCCTTGCGGTTGTGCATGGGAATGCGCGCCAGCCTGTGGGAGCATGTGTGCCTGACTGTCAGCAGGTACACATCATGTTGCGTATTCGTGGAACCGTAGGCCAATGGCCGGTGGATTTGACCCTTGAACTGGACGAAGGCGACTGGGCCCAACTGGGCGCGCAGCTCAAGGCGGTAGCGCCTGACCTGGCGGCACCGACCGCTGCCGAGAGCAAGCCGATCAACCCGGATGACCGACTGTGGCTGGTCGCTCGGGAAATGCTGCAAAAAGCCGGGCAAATGAGTGGGCCGGATCTGCTGGGGCAACTGGAGGGGCTGGCCGGCAGCACCGCCGCTGGCAAGCATTTGCTGGTGCGTTTGCGTCACTCTGCGAACGTGAAGGTCGAGAGCGGCGGGGATGCGCCGCTTTACAGCTGGGTAGAAGCGACCTGATCTGACCTGGTTGTTCAGCCACAGGAAACCGTGCGTCGCCTGTGTCGAACAGCCTTAATACAGCGCAGCAAACAGCTTGCGGCGATACGCCGTCACCAATGGATGGTCATTGCCCAGCAGGTCGAACACTTGCAGCAGCGTCTTGTGCGGCAGGCCTTCGGCGTAGTTGCGGTTGCGGATGAACAGCTTGAGCAGGCCATCAAGTGCGGCTTCGTACTGTTGACGCGACAACTGCTGAATCGCCAGTTGATGCGCGGCTTCGTCATCCTGAGGGTTTTGCGCCAGACGGCTTTTCAGCTCGGCAGCATCCGGCAGGGTGGCCGCTTCAGCCAGAAAAGTCAGTTGCGCCTTGGCACCGGCCAGTTCGGCTTTATGTGCATCGCCGGTAACTGCATCGAGCACAGCGCGGGCTTCACTCAACTCGCCACGCTCGGCCAGGCAGCGCGCATACAGAATCAGCGCGGCTGCGTTAGTGTTGTCTTCGCCCAGCAGTTGCTTGAGAACCGCCTCGGCCTCGGAGAATCGGCTTTCGGCAAACAATGCCTGCGCCTGCTTGAGCGGGTCAGCCGCCGGGGGCGGTGGCATGACGACATGTTGTTCAAGAATCTTACGGATTTCCGACTCGGGCTGCGCACCGGCAAAGCCATCCACCGGCTGGCCGTCCTTGAAAAGCACCACGGTCGGCAGGCTGCGAATACCGAAGCGGGAGACAACATCCGGCTCAGCGTCGCAATTGACCTTGGCCAGCAGCAACTCGCCCTGATAGCTTTCGGTGATCTGCTGCAACAGCGGCATCAGGACCTTGCAGGGCGCACACCACTCGGCCCAGAAATCAACGAGGACAGGCTGATCGAATGATTTGTCGATCACCTGTTGGTCAAAGTTCGCGCTGGTTGCGTCGAAGATGTAAGCAGTTTCTTGGCTCATTGCACGTCTCGAAGAATCTGAATGCCGCCAACTATAAAGCCCGCAGGGCAATGCTGAAAGCGGCGTCGGCGGTGGGGCATCATCCTTACCCTACGCTTGGCACTGTCCACACATCTGCTTTTGATTCTGCAGAAACCGTTTGGCTGAGCGATTCTGGACTGTTATTCAGCGCTCACCGCGCCGCGTGATACACACTCACGTCGCGAAACTCGTGCGGCTCTGCCAGGTCCGGCAGGGTGTGCGCATGCAGTATCGCCACACGCTGGTAGGCATCGTGCTTGAAGTCGCGCACGCGGGAGTCCGCCACCAATGCCTCGCGGCCTCGGGAGAGAAACTGGTCCAGCAGCGGCATGTTGGCGCGGTCGTAGAGCACGTCGGCGACCAGAATCAGATCGAAGCGGTCCGCCTCGGCAAAGAAATCCGTCGAGTAGCTCAATGGCACCTGATTGAGTTCGGCATTGGCCCGGCAGGCAGCGAGCGCCAGTGGATCGAGATCACAGGCAACCACTTCAAGCGCCCCGGCCCTGAGCGCAGCAATGCCCGCCACACCCGAGCCCGCACCGAAGTCCAGTACCCGCTTGCCAGCCACCCAGTGCGGGTTTTCAGCCAGAAAACGCGCCAGGGCCAGGCCACTCGCCCAGCAGAAGCTCCAGTACGGTGGATCTTCCAGAATACGGCGCGTTTCATCCGGGCTGAAGGCGCGGTCCATGTTGGCCTCGTCGATCAGCCACAGCTTCAGCTCTGTGCCCGGCAGCGCAGTGACAACCAGCCGGGCGTCGCCAAGCAGTTCGCTCAACGCGTGTTGCAGATGTTGCGGGGCGATCATGGCGCCTTGACGAACTGCAATTGCCCCAGTGCCTGAGTGGTTGCCTGTTCGATGCGCATTGATGGCAGGTGCAGAATCAACTGTCCTGATTTGCTCGCGCGGCCGCGCAATTCGACGCGTCCGCCCACCGGAAAGGCTTCAGGGTTGAAGCGCAACTGAAACGGCAGCGACTGGCCGTTGCCCTTGAGCAGGGTGCTGGTCAGCAGTTTTTGCGGACGACCGCGATCGTCGATCACCAGCATCGCCAGTTCGACCTCGGCACCGGCCGGGACACCCAGCAATTGCCCGCTGAGCTCACGCTGATAAGGCAGCAACGGACCCGGCCCGGCCGGCAGCTTGATCGCTGGCGCCACTGGGGGCGCGGCGACAGGTTTCGGGGCGTCATTGCTGCTGCATGCGGCCAGCAAACCGATGAGGCCGAGTAAAAAAAGGGGGCGTAACGTCATCAAGAGCTCCACAAGACAAAAATCGAAAGGCTGTGTCACGCCAAGCGTGCAGTATTACCGAGCCGGGGCAATTTCACATCGCTTTAATGCGCGTCTATATACCGTAAACCCCCAGCCTTGTCTTGCCAGCAGGATGCGCTAACATGGCGCTCCTCATTCTTTCGTTGCCAGCCACCATGCACTGTCCCTTCTGCGGTGCCAATGACACCAAAGTCATCGACTCCCGCCTCGTCGCCGAAGGCGAGCAAGTACGCCGCCGCCGCGAATGCCTGGCCTGCGGCGAGCGCTTCACGACGTTTGAAACCGCCGAGCTGGTCTTGCCGCGCCTGATCAAGCAGGACGGCAGTCGCCAGCCGTTCGACGAAGAAAAGCTGCGCGCCGGCATGCAGCGCGCCCTTGAAAAGCGCCCGGTGAGTGTCGAACGCCTTGAAGCTGCACTGGCCCACATCAAGCACAAGCTACGGGCCACGGGTGAGCGCGAGGTCAAGTCGCTGGTGGTCGGCGAGCTGGTCATGGGCGAGCTGCAAAAGCTGGATGAAGTGGCCTATATTCGCTTCGCGTCCGTGTATCGCCGCTTTCAGGACCTCAACGAGTTTCGTGAAGAAATCGACCGTCTGGCCCGCGAGCCGGGTAAGGAATGAGTGCAGTGTTGACTGAACAGGCAGCCCTCGACGTTCATTACATGGCCCATGCGCTGGAACTGGCGCGCAAGGGCCTTTATTCGACACACCCCAACCCGCGAGTCGGTTGCGTGATCGTGCGTGACGGCCAGATTGTCGGTCAGGGCTGGCATGCGCGGGCTGGCGAGCCGCACGCCGAAGTGCACGCGCTGCGCGAGGCCGGGGAGCTTGCCCGGGGCGCAACCGCCTACGTCACACTTGAACCGTGCAGCCATCAGGGACGCACCCCGCCGTGCGCCGATGCACTGATCAGCGCCGGGCTGGCGCGGGTCGTTGCGGCAATGCAGGACCCCAATCCGCAAGTGGCCGGCAGCGGGCTTTTGCGCCTGATGACTGCCGGTATCAGCGTTCAGTGCGGCGTACTGGAAAGCGAAGCGCGAGCGCTGAACAAAGGTTTTATCAAGCGCATGGAAACCGGACGGCCCTATGTGCGGGTCAAGATGGCCATGAGCCTGGATGGCAGAACGGCCATGGCCAGCGGTGAAAGCCAGTGGATCACCGGCCCCGAGGCGCGTTCTGCGGTTCAGCGCCTGCGCGCCCAATCGAGTGTGGTGCTGACCGGTGCCGATACGGTGCTGGCCGACAAGGCACGCCTGACCGTGCGCCCTGACGAGTTGGGGCTCAATGCCGAACTGACGGCGCTGGCGGCTGCATGTCCGCCCCTGCGCGTATTGATCGACGGACGGCTGCGCGTGCCATTGGATACGCCGTTCTTTCAGGCGGGCAGTGCGCTGGTCGTGACCTGCGCCGCGGCGTCGGCGCGGGGTCGTTATCAGGAAGACGGTCACGAGATGCTGGCGCTGGCCGACAGCGCCGGTCATGTTGACCTGCGCAGGTTGATGGGCGAACTGGGCGCGCGGGGCGTCAACGAGGTGCTGGTCGAAGCCGGTCCGCGTCTGGCCGGTGCCTTCACGCGTCTCGGGCTGGTCGACGAATTTCAGCTATTCATTGCAGGCAAGTTTCTCGGTTCGTCGGCCCGGCCGCTGCTCGATCTGCCCCTGGCGCAGATGAGTGAAGCGCTGGAGCTGAACATCATCGAAATGCGAGCCGTCGGCAATGACTGGCGAGTCATTGCTCTCCCTGTCAGTGCACCCGGCGTATAATTCTTCGCTTTCGCCTAGCGCGTAGCCCTTGTTCTCCCGGAGGACCCATGTTTACCGGCATCATCGAATCCATCGGCAGCATCCGCGCCCTGACTCCCAAGGGTGGCGACGTCCGCGTTTACGTGGAAACCGGCAAGCTCGACCTGAGCGACGTCAAACTCGGCGACAGCATTGCCGTCAATGGCGTGTGCCTGACCGCCGTCGAATTGCCCGGCGACGGCTTTTGGGCTGACGTCAGCCGTGAAACCCTGACCGTGACTGCCTTTGTCGATTTGAAGAGCGGCAGCCGGGTCAACCTGGAAAAAGCCCTGACGCCGACCACGCGCCTGGGCGGTCATCTGGTCAGCGGCCATGTCGACGGCGTAGGCGAAATCGTCGCCCGTGCCGATAACGCCCGCGCCATCCAGTTTACGGTGCGTGCGCCGCGCGAGCTGGCCAAATACATCGCCCATAAAGGCTCGATCACCGTTGACGGCACCAGCCTGACGGTCAACTCGGTCAATGGCGCCGAGTTCGAACTGACCATCGTGCCGCACACCCTCAGCGAAACCATCATGGCCGACTACCTGCCTGGCCGTAAGGTCAACCTGGAAGTGGACCTGCTGGCGCGCTATCTGGAGCGTCTGTTGCTGGGCGACAAGGCAGCAGAACCGGGTCACGGGACGATCACCGAAAGCTTTCTGGCCGAGAACGGCTACCTCAAATCCTGAATCAAGGAGGGTGCCGCGTGGCGCTCAATAATATCGAAGAACTGGTTGAAGACATCCGCCAGGGCAAGATGGTCATCCTCATGGATGACGAAGACCGCGAGAACGAAGGCGACCTGATCATGGCCGCCGAATGCGTAAAGCCTGAGCACATCAACTTCATGGCGCGTTTCGCCCGTGGCCTGATCTGCATGCCGATGACCCGCGAGCGCTGCGAAACCCTCAAGCTGCCGCTGATGGCGCCGCGCAACGGCTCCGGTTTCGGCACCAAGTTCACCGTCTCCATCGAAGCTGCCGAAGGCGTGACCACCGGTATTTCCGCAGCCGACCGTGCGCGTACCGTGCAGGCCGCCGCTGCCAAAGAAGCCAAAGCCGAAGACATCGTCAGCCCGGGGCACATCTTCCCGCTGATGGCTCAGGCCGGTGGCACTCTGGCTCGCGCCGGGCATACCGAAGCGGCGTGCGATCTGGCGCGCATGGCCGGGTTCGAGCCGACGGGGCTGATCTGCGAAGTCATGAACGACGACGGCACCATGTCGCGTCGCGCCGAACTTGAAGAATTTGCCCTGCAACACGACATCAAGATCGGCACCATCGCCGACTTGATCCACTACCGGATGATCCACGAACGTACCGTTCAGCGGATTGCCGAGCAGCCGATGGACAGCGAACTGGGCAGTTTCAACCTGGTGACCTACCGTGATTCGGTCGAGGGCGATGTGCATCTGGCGCTGACCCTGGGCAAGATCTGCGCAGAAGAGCCGACCCTCGTACGCGTCCACAATATGGACCCGTTGCGCGACCTGCTGATGGTCAAACAGCCCGGCCGCTGGAGCCTGCGCGCCGCCATGCGTGCGGTTAGCGAGGCGGGCAGCGGTGTTGTGCTGTTGCTTGGTCACCCCCTGGATGGTGATGTATTGCTGGCCCATATCCGCGAAACCGCAGGGCAGCAACCGATCAAGACGCCGACCACTTACAGCACGGTGGGTGCCGGTTCGCAGATCCTTCGTGACCTCGGTGTGCGCAAAATGCGCCTGATGAGTTCGCCAATGAAGTTCAATGCGATATCCGGTTTCGATCTGGAAGTTGTAGAATACGTGCCCTCCGAATAAATACCGGCAGGTCGAGGCGTGCGAAAGACGGTTTTCGCAGCTTTTGGCCTGACAGTTGTGATTCGTGGCCTAATATCCCTCAAAGTCCGCCCCAAGGCGGGCTTGCTCTTTAATACGAGACTCACCGAATGACCTTGAAGACCATCGAAGGTACCTTCATCGCCCCCCAAGGCCGCTACGCCTTGGTGGTTGGCCGTTTCAACAGCTTCGTCGTGGAAAGCCTGGTTAGCGGTGCCGTTGATGCGCTGGTACGCCACGGCGTGAGCGAAAGCGATATCACCATCATCCGTGCGCCGGGTGCGTTCGAGATTCCACTGGTCGTGCAGAAAGTTGCTCAACGCAGCGAGTTCGCGGCCATCGTTGCACTGGGTGCAGTGATCCGTGGCGGTACTCCGCACTTCGAATACGTGGCAGGCGAGTGCGTCAAAGGCTTGTCCCAGGTTTCCATGGAATTCGGCGTTCCGGTCGCTTTCGGCGTATTGACTGTCGATTCCATCGAGCAGGCCATCGAGCGCTCCGGCACCAAGGCCGGCAACAAGGGCGCTGAAGCTGCCCTGTCCGCCATCGAAATGGTCAGCCTGCTGTCGCAGTTGGAGGCCAAGTGATTTCCGACGACACCGACCAGTTCAACCCGCGCGACGCCAAATCGCCGGAAATCGCCAAGGGCAAGAGCGCCAAACGTCGCGAAGCGCGTCAGATGGCAACTCAGGCCCTGTACCAACGGCACATGGCTGGCCACGCGCTGAACGAAATCGAAGCCCAGTTCCGTGTCGATAATGACTTCAGTAACGTTGACGGCACTTACTTCCGTGAGCTGCTGCACGGCGTGGCAACCAACCAGACCGAGATCGACACTGCTCTGACGCCTTGCCTTGATCTGACCATCGAAGAACTCGATCCGATTGAGCTGGCGATATTGCGCCTGTCCACCTTCGAACTGCTCAAGCGCATCGACGTGCCTTACCGCGTTGTGATCAACGAAGGCATCGAACTGGCCAAAGTCTACGGCTCCACTGACGGCCACAAGTTCGTCAATGGCGTGCTGGACAAGCTTGCACCGCGCCTGCGTGAAGTCGAAGTGAAGGCTCACAAGCGCTGATCAGCGCCTGACCTTCATGGGAGAGTTCGAGCTGATCCGCAATTACTTCGCCGCCGCGCCCTGTGCGCAGGCGGGCGAAGAGGTTGTATTGGGGATCGGCGACGATTGCGCGCTGCTGGCGTTACCGCCCGGTGAGCAGTTGGCGATCTCGACCGATACGCTGGTGGCCGATGTGCATTTTCCGGCCGTCTGCGACCCCTTTCTGCTTGGTCAGCGTGCATTGGCCGTCTCTGCCAGTGATCTGGCGGCCATGGGCGCTCGTCCCGTTGCATTCACCCTTGCCCTGACCTTGCCGCATGTCGATGCCGACTGGTTGCAGCGCTTTGCTCACGGTTTGAGCCTGATGGCGCAAGGCTGTTCGTTGCGCCTGATCGGTGGTGACACCACGCGCGGTCCGTTGAGCCTGACCCTGACCGTGTTCGGCGCTGTACCCTCAGGGCTTGCATTGACACGTAGCGGCGCTCGCGTAGGTGACCTGTTATGTGTCGGCGGTGCGCTGGGCGATGGTGCCGCTGCGTTGCCCCTGGTGTTGAATCAACGCAGCGCCGAGGCTTCTATTGCCGAACCGTTGCTGGCGCGCTACTGGTCGCCACAACCGCAATTGGCGCTGGGTCAGGCATTGCGCGGCAAGGCGACATCGGCACTGGATATCTCCGATGGCTTGCTCGCGGACTGCGGGCACATCGCCCGTGCTTCGGGGGTACGTCTGTTGATCGAGCGCGACGGGCTGCCAATGTCGCCGCACTTGCTCGCGTTGTTCGACCTGCAGGCCGCGCAACAGGCGGCGCTTAGCGGCGGTGACGATTACGTGCTGGCCTTTACGCTGCCGCCCGAACATCTGGCTGGGTTGCTCGACGCCGGCTGGCCGGTGCATGTGATCGGCCGGGTCGAGGCTGGAAATGACGTGGTTCTGATCGACCATGCCGGAGCCGACATCACCCCCGATACCCGTGGCTACCAGCATTTTGGCGGCCCACAGTGACGGGGTGTGTCAGGTCTATCTATCGAACTTTATGATCTAAATGCCCGAGAATTCAGCCTGAGCGTCTGTAGGAACCTGCTGTTACAATGCAAATCTTGCGAATTTCCAGTCTTCATACTGATCAGGAGCACACGGTGCCCGTCGTATTTGTCGCCGCTTCCAAACTGCCCACACCCTTTGCAGAATTTGCCATGCACGGCTTTATCGAGTCAGCAACCGGCCGTGAACACGTTGTCCTGAGCCTGGGCGATGTAGCGGATGGCGCTCCGGTTCTTGGCCGGGTGCACTCCGAATGCCTGACCGGTGATGCACTGTTCAGTCAGCGTTGCGATTGCGGCTCTCAACTGGAAGCCGCCATGCGCGCCATTGCTACCGAGGGGCGCGGCGTATTGCTGTATCTGCGTCAGGAAGGGCGCGGCATCGGCCTGATGAACAAGATCCGCGCCTACGAGCTGCAGGACGGCGGGGCCGATACGGTCGAAGCCAACGAGCGTCTTGGTTTTGCCGCCGACCAGCGCGACTACGCCATCTGCCTGCCGATGCTTCAGCATCTGGGTGTGCAGTCGCTGCGCCTGATGACCAACAACCCGCGTAAAGTCAAAGCGCTGACCGACATGGGCATCAATGTCGCCGAGCGTGTGCCGCTGCACACTGGGCAAAACCCGCACAATCGCCTTTATCTGGCGACCAAGGCCGGCAAGTTGGGGCACATGATGGGTAACGAACACCAAAGCGAGGTTGGCCCCGCGTGACACGCAGCCAGGTGCGCCAAAAGCTGGAAATGGCCTGGTGGCGCCAACTGGGCCTGACTCTGGCACCCTTGTTGGTGGTTTGTGTGTTTTTCGGCTCCAGTGAGCCACTTATCCCTGTGTTGGCGATACCGTTGTTCATCGCCGGGATAGGCTCGATGTTTGTCAGCTTGAAGCCGTTCGGTGCCTACAAACGTGCATTGGCGGCCACTCAGGCTGCGCTCGACACGCCGGAAGAGCCCGCCGCCTGGATCAAACTCGCTGCGGTTCGCCGTTTCGCCTTTCTGGCGGCCGGGCTTCCCGCCTGGATCGCCGCCATCGCTGTACTGTTCGGCCTGCACCCTCTGCCGGTTTGCCTGTTGGCATTTTCCAGTGTGGTGCTGCTTTACCTGTACCGGATTCCGGCAGCCAGCTGACTAAGGGTGCCGGTGCTGTAGCGCCCGGTCCGCTCCCACATAAGCCACTCTGCGAGCATTTTACAGGTTTTGAGGTGCGTGAAGATTTGGGCTTCTGCCCGGAGGGCGTGGGAGCTTCAGGAGGTTACGACGGCTGCGATGGGCTGCAAAGCAGCCCCAAAAACCGGCCAACTCGGCTCTGTCTGGCAAACCGAGGCGGCAGGTTTTGCTGTCGGTTACCGACAGTTCGCGGACAAGTCCGCTCCTACAGATTCCGACAGGCCCCATAAAAGTCTGACAGGTCGCGTAAAAGTCCGGGAGTTTGTGGACAAGCGAGGCGTCGCCCGGTCCGCTTCACGGTCTGAGTCGGAAGCGGACTTGTGTAACTGTCAGCCAATCAGCGCTAACCGCTCATTGATCGCCGCTTCGATCCCTTCAGCATCCAGCCCGCATTCAGCCAGCATCTGCGCCGGTTTGGCGTGCTCGACATAAACGTCCGGCAAGCCCAGGTGCAGCACGGACTTGAGGATGTTCGCGCGGGCCAGAAACTCGCTGACTGCCGCACCCGCACCACCCATCACCGCGTTTTCTTCCAGCGTGACCAGCAGTTCATGACTGGCAGCTGTTTCACGTACCAACGCCTCGTCCAGTGGTTTGACGAAACGCATGTCGATGACGGTCGCGTCCAGTTTCTCAGCGACCACCAGAGCCTCGGCCAGTTGCACGCCAAACACCAGAATCGCAACCCCCTGACCTTGACGGCGCACAACGCCTTTGCCAATTTCGACCGAGTCCAGATTGGCCTCGATCACAGCATTCGGCCCGGTGCCGCGCGGGTAGCGCACAGCGGCAGGCCCGGTGTGCAGATAGCCGGTGCTGAGCAATTTGCGCAATTCGTTTTCGTCACTCGGCGTCATCACCACAATGCCGGGGATGCAGCGCAGGTAAGACAGATCAAAGCTGCCCGCGTGGGTCGGGCCGTCTTCGCCCACAAGCCCGGCACGGTCAATGGCGAACAGCACGTCGAGGTTCTGCACCGCAACGTCATGCACCAACTGATCGTAGCCGCGCTGCAGGAACGTCGAATAGATCGCCACCACCGGCTTGCTGCCTTCACAGGCCATACCGGCTGCGAGGGTGACGGCGTGTTGCTCGGCAATGGCCACATCGAAGTAGCGCTCGGGAAAGCGCTCGCTGAAGTCCACCAGGTCCGAACCTTCCTTCATGGCCGGCGTGATACCCACCAGGCGCGAGTCGGCCTCGGCCATGTCGCAGATCCACTGGCCGAACACACCGGAGTATTTCGGTGAGCTGACTTTTTTCTGAACGCTGACAGGTGCATTCAGGGGTTCAAGCTTTGTAATGGCGTGATAGCCGATCGGGTCGACTTCGGCGGGCGCAAAACCCTTGCCCTTCTTGGTCACCACGTGCAGGAATTGCGGGCCTTTCAGGTCACGCATGTTGCGCAGCGTGGCAATCAGGGTTGGCAGGTCATGGCCGTCGATAGGGCCGATGTAATTCCAGCCCAGCTCTTCGAACAGCGTGCCGGGGACCAGCATGCCCTTTGCGTATTCTTCGGTACGCCGTGCTATTTCCCACGCGCCCGGCAGCCGCGAAAGCACTTTCTTGCTGCCTTCGCGCATGCTGGTGTAGGTACGGCTGGAAAGAATCTTGGCCAGGTAGTTCGAAAGCCCGCCGACATTGCGCGAGATCGACATATCGTTGTCGTTGAGGATGACCAGCATGTTCGCCGCGACTTCCGGCGCGTGGTTCAACGCCTCGAATGCCATGCCGGCGGTCAGCGCACCGTCGCCGATCACGGCAATCGATTTGCGCTCGCTGCCTTGCAGGCGTGAAGCAATCGCCATACCCAGCGCCGCGCTGATCGAGGTGCTGGAGTGGCCAACGCCAAACGTGTCGTACTCGCTCTCGCTGCGGCGCGGAAAGGCGGCAACACCGTCCTTCTGGCGCAGGGTGGACATGCGCGCGCGACGGCCGGTGAGAATCTTGTGCGGATAGGCTTGATGACCCACGTCCCACACCAGACGGTCGTCCGGGGTGTCAAACACGTAATGCAGCGCGATGGTCAACTCGATGACCCCAAGACCGGCACCGAAATGCCCTCCGGTCTGGCCAACGGAGTACAGCAGCTCCAGGCGCAGTTCATCGGCCAGGGTTTCGAGCTCGGCTTCACCCAGACGGCGTAAGCCGTGTGGGGTGTCAGCCTGGTCGAGCAACGGCGTGACCGGGCGCTCGCGGGGGATCTCTTTGAACGTCGTGGGCATCAGGCGAATCGTTATTTATAAGTAAAGAGGCGGCAGTTTACCTTATGCATCGCACGCTGCCCATGAAGTGAGTCGGCGGAAGGTCCGTCGACTGACAAGCTTGATGATTCAGACCTGATGAACCGTCGTTGATTCATCGTATTTCAGTCCCGGCAAATAGCGATCAGTGACGGCGCTCGACGATGTACCGCGCCAACTCGCGCAACGGCTCTGCCGTGGTGTCGAAAAGACTCAGCGCAGCGAGCGCCTGATCGCGCAATTCCAGGGCATAGCCCTTGGCCGAGTCCAGGCCCAGCAGTGCGGGGTAGGTCGGTTTGTCGCGGGCGATGTCGGCACCCTGGCGCTTGCCGAGGGTCGCGGTATCGCTTTCGACGTCGAGAATGTCGTCTTGAACCTGAAAGGCCAGACCGACCGCACGTGCATAGACCTGCAGGGCATCGAGCCGCGCCTGATCGGCCTGACCGCTGGCCAGGGCGCCGAGCCGAACACTGGCTTCGATCAACGCGCCGGTCTTGTGACGGTGCATGTATTCCAGCGCAGCCTGATCCAGCTTCAGCCCTACCGAGCCCAGATCGATGGCCTGGCCGCCCACCATTCCGGCCGGACCTGCGGCAGCGGCCAGTGTGCTGACCATCTGCAATCGGGTTGCGGCGTCACGCGAGCTCAGGTGCGGGGCGAGCAAGGCGGTGAAAGCGAGGCTTTGCAGGCCGTCACCGGCGAGGATCGCGCAGGCCTCATCGAACGCTTTGTGGGTGGTCGGCTGGCCGCGACGCAGGTCGTCATCGTCCATCGCCGGCAAATCGTCGTGCACCAGTGAGTAAGCATGGATCAGCTCGACCGCACAGGCCGCGCCATTGGCATCTTCGGCCACGCCGCCCAGTGCTTCACAGGCGGCGTAGGCCAGCAGCGGGCGCACACGTTTGCCACCGTTCATCACGCTGTAACGCATGGCCTCGTAGAGGCGGCTCAGCTCAGGGCTCGGTGCCTGAAACAAGCCTTCGAGTGCTGCATTGACGCGAGTCTGGCTTTGCGCTTGATAGCTCGCGATCATTCGGGGAGTTCCGCGTCGTCGAACGGCTCTTCGGTCAGTTCACCGTCGCGTTCCAGCAACACTTGAACCTTTTGTTCAGCCTGGGTGAGGGCGCTCTGGCAGTCACGCGTCAGGCGCACGCCTTGCTCGAAGGCGGTCAACGAGTCTTCCAGCGACAGCTCACCATTCTCCAGTCGCTCTACCAGCGCTTGCAGATCAGCGAGAGACTGTTCGAAATCCAGTGCAGCTTTCTTGCGGGCCATGGGGGCATTTCCGGTAGAGGTTAAACCGCGCGACACTAGCAGAGCGGCGGCCTTGGGGCAAATGACGGCGATGGATGTTCGTTGTCGTAGCGAGCAAAGTGACTCAACCCGCAGCAAACCCGTTCTGCAAGTCGGCGATCAGATCATCCGGGCTTTCAAGGCCGACCTGCAGCCGCAGCATAGGCCCCATACCGCGGTCTGGACCATGCTGCTCGATTTCCGTGACCAGGCTTTCAAAACCGCCCCAGGAATAACCGATGCCAAACAGCGTCAAGGCACCTGTAAAACGATCCAGCACCTGCCGATCAGCCGTTTTGAACTCGAAACTGAGCAAGCCGTTGCAACCATGGAAATCGCGTTTCCAGAGGGCGTGCCCCGGATCGCTCGGCAGCGCGGGATACAGAACGCGCGCGACTTCAGGCTGATCCTGCAGCCATTGCGCGACCTGCATCGCGTGGCGTTCGTGCATGGCCATGCGTGCCGCCAGACTGCGCGCCCCGCGTAGCACCAGATAGGCGTCATCCGGGCTGACGGTGTTGCCGACAGCGGTGTTCATGGTTTTCAGGGTTTGCCAGTGAGTTTCGGTGGTACTGACACTGCCCATCATCACATCCGAGTGCCCGGCCATGTATTTGGTCAGGGCCATCAGCGAGATGTCCGCGCCCAGCTCCAGCGGCTTGTATAAAACCCCGGAACCCCAGGAGTTATCCACCGCCAATAGCATGCTCTTCGCTTTGCACAGCTGCGCCAGGGCGGGCAGGTCGCACATCTCGAAGGTCAGCGAGCCCGGTACTTCGGCGTAGATCATCCGCGTGTTGGTTTTGATCATCGATTCCACGTCACTGCCATCGGCGGCATAGAAGTCGAACTGAATATCGAAAGCCTTCAACATCGTGTTCGCCAGACGCCGGACAGGTCCGTAGACCGATTCGGTGAGCAGTATGTGATCGCCGGGGCGCAGAAAGGATTGAAACATCTGTGCGACGGCGGCAAGCCCGGTCGGGTAAAGACATGTGCCGTGCGCGCCTTCCAGCTCGGAGATCAGGTCCTGCAAGGCAAACGCAGTCGGGTTGCCATTGGCCCCGTAAGTCAGCGAACGCTCCGGCCCAGCCGTGCGAACCTCGGCTTCGCGCAAGCTTTCCAGGCTGTCGAACACTACCGTGCTGAGGCGCACAACCGGCGGATTGACCGCAAGCCCCGGGCCGCTACTGGCGCTGCGACCACGTTGCGACAGGGCAGTGTGGGCGCGAGGGTCTTTGCTGTGCGGCATCTGAGGCTCCGGTAAGTGCTGGCGTTATTGATTGCACCAAGCGTAATGCATCCGTGCGGTTGGCAGGTATTACTGATCGTCCTTCGCTATGTCCAGTGCGTAAAACTCGTGCAGTTTGGCCTGTAGCAATTGCCTGTCCGGCAGTCGGGTCTGGTATTCGGCAATCAGTGCCGGTGACAACGAGCGGTTCAGCGCGTACTCGACCACTTCATCGTTCTTGCTGGCGCACAGCAGCACGCCAATGGCGGGGCTTTCATGGGGTTTGCGCTCGGTCTGGTCCAGTGCTTCCAGATAGAAGTTCAGTTTGCCCAGGTACTCAGGCTCAAAGCGTCCGACCTTAAGTTCGATGGCAACAAGGCAGTTGAGGCCACGATGGAAAAACAGCAGGTCCAGGGCGAAATCCTGGCCACCCACCTGCACCGGGTACTCGGAGCCGACAAAGCAGAAGTCACGACCCAGTTCGATCAGAAAATCCCTCAGGCGTTGCAGCAAGCCGCGATGCAGGTCCGCCTCGGCATGTCCGGCAGACAGCTCCAGAAACTCCACCATGTAGGCATCACGAAACACCTCCAGTGCGGCCGGCCGGGTTTCCTTGAGCATGGCCGAGGCTTTGGCTGGCTGGGTGACAGTGCGTTCGAACAAGGCGGTTTTGAATTGGCGTTCCAGTTCGCGGCTGGACCATTTTTCCCTGATAGCCATACGCAAGTAAAACTCACGTTCTTCGGGTCGCTTGCTTTGACTGAAAATGATCAAGTGATGAGTCCACGGCAATTGTGTCAGCACTGCTGACACTTTCTCATCGCCCCGGTAAGCCTCGAAAAACTGGCGCATGCGAAACAGATTTCGACGTGTAAACCCGCGCAGCCCCGGTTGGGTGGTAGCCAGGTGCTCGGCAAGCTGGCTGACCACTGCATCGCCCCATTCGGCGTTTTCAATCTTGCGACTGATGTAGGCGCCGACTTGCCAGTACAGCTCGATCAGACGCGTGTTGACCGCCTGCGCTGCCTGCTGTCGAGCGCCCTGAATCATGGCGAGCACTTCATCGAAGCGATCACTTGCGGGTGCCTGCGGTACGTTGGGAGTATTCATGCTGCCAGTACTCCGCGATGTGGCAATCGGGTTGCTGGTTGCAAGAGAGGGGCCGGGCGGGTAGTTCCCTGGTTCATGTGAGCGCGTCCTTTGGAAGTCAGTAGGCCGGCTACTTTACGTGCAGATCACACCTGCCAGACCCGGCATTTGCGCCGGGTTTGTGACATCAGGTTTCTCTTCGCGCCGACCTTGACTTGCGCCTCATTTATCCAGATCAGAGGCCTCATGTCGCTCCGGAACCTGATCCGCTTCTTCGCCCCAGGTGCGATTGACCTTCTGGCCTTTGATGACAGCCGGGCGTGCTGCGATCTCTTCCGTCCAGCGGATCAGGTTCGGGTATTCGTGCACTGACAGGAACTCGGCAGCCGAGTAAACCTTGTTGCGCACCAGCGCGCCATACCATGGCCACACCGCGATATCGGCAATCGTATAGGTATCGCCGGCCAGGTAGCGGTGCTGCGCAAGGCGACGGTCCAGCACATCGAGTTGACGCTTGGCCTCCATCGCGAAACGGTTGATGGGGTATTCGAGTTTCTCGGGCGCGTAAGCATAGAAATGCCCGAACCCGCCGCCCAGATAAGGCGCAGCGCCCATTTGCCAGAACAGCCAGTTGAGGGTTTCTGTGCGGCCTGCCAGGTCTGCGGGCAGAAAGCTGGAAAACTTCTCCGCCAGGTACAGCAGGATTGACCCGGACTCGAAGACCCGCACAGGCGTTTCATGGCTTCGGTCCAGTAACGCCGGGATCTTGGAGTTGGGATTGATCTCGACAAATCCGCTGGAAAACTGATCGCCCTCGGATATGCGGATCAGCCAGGCATCGTATTCCGCCCCGCTGTGCCCCAGCGCCAGCAACTCTTCCAGCATGATCGTGACCTTCACCCCATTGGGCGTGGCCAGTGAATAAAGCTGCAGCGGATGCTTGCCGACCGGCAGCTCCTTCTCATGCGTGGGACCGGCGACAGGCCGGTTGATGCTGGCAAACGCGCCACCCGTTGGCGTTTCCGGCTGCCAGACTTTTGGTGGGGTGTAAGGAGATTGCGTCATGAAGAGCCTCGCTTGTTCAGGGACGATCGCAGGACCGGTCGCGTTGAAATGACCATTGACGTTATAGATCAATGCACGGGGAGGGAAGTGCCTTGCGATTCTGGTCGTGCACAGCGCCCATCGTAACGAGGCAGCCAAGGCAGCATTAGATTGCCGTCTGTAGTCTGTGGAATATTCCTACAGCAACTAAGGCGGCGTCCTATAGCTGTAGATCGGCAAAACAAGGGAGTATGTGCGCGCATCAGGAGGCCTGAAGGTTATCCATGTTAGCGCTTGATTGTCAGAGGTCGTTTGCCCAGGCCAAATTATTAATAACCGGATATCCGTATGCCGTTATCTTGTATCGCAGGCGTTATCAAATGGCGCGATCTGGTCATCAACCTCGTCTGCAAAGAAATAAAAATCCGCTATATGGGCGCGACGCTGGGTTTCGTATGGTCACTGGGTAACCCGTTAGTTGTGACACTCACGTATTACATGGTGTTTACCTACATTCTGCCCAGCAGTCAGGACCGTTTCGCACTTCATCTGGTGACCGGCGTCGTCCACTGGATGCTGCTGGCGCAAATAGTCTCGCAAAGTGGAGAGTGGCTCATCAACAACGGCAATCTCATTCGCAAATTACGCTTTCCACGCATCTTGCTGCCCGTCTCCGGGGCGCTCACGATTATTGTGTTCTGGGCAGGCTGCATGATCGTGTACGCATCATTGTTTGCCATGCTCGGCGGTGTGTTTACCCGGGCACTGTTTTTTTACCCGATTGTATTGATCGCATTCATGGCATTGATCATGGGCTTGGGTCTGGCGCTCAGCGTCATCCAGATAACCGTGCGTGATGCCAAGCATTTCATCGATGTGTTTTTACCCTTGCTGTTCTGGTTCACGCCAATCGTGTGGGTCACCTCTTCGCTGCCCGAGGGTATTGCCAGTATCGCGGCCTACAACCCGGTAGCCCTGTATTTCAACAGTTTCAGCAGCATTCTGCATGCCGGGGTCATTCCGGATACCCGTGAACTGGTCCTCTGCGTAGTGCTGGGCGCCACGTCGCTTGTAGCCGGCCTCGCCATATTCAGACGAGTAGACCGTGCGGTGGAGTACTTATGAGCAGCGTCGTCATCAAGGCCGAAAACCTCACCAAGCGGTTCGTCCTGCGCCATAACAGAGGCGGTCTGAAGAAAAAGTTTCTAGGACTGTTTGACGCCCGACACCGGGAGTACGCCGAGCACTTCATGGCGGTAAGCGACGTGTCGTTCACCCTGCACAAGGGCGAGTCGCTGGCGCTTGTGGGCCACAACGGTTCTGGCAAAAGCACGCTTTTGCAGCTTGTCTCAAGAATCCTTATTCCTACCAGCGGGCGTTTGACTACCGTTGGCCGTGTAGCGCCGTTGATTGAAATTGGCGTTGGCTTTCATCCCGAACTGACCGGCGAAGAAAATATTTACCTGAACGCCAGTCTGTTCGGCTTGAGCAACAAGGAAATACGTTCGCGCTTCAACGAGATTGTCGACTTCTCCGGTCTGGGGAATTTCATTGATACACCGGTGAAGAACTATTCATCGGGCATGTACATGCGGCTGGGGTTTTCGGTTGCTGTCCATGTGGAACCGCAGACGTTACTGGCTGATGAGGTACTTGCTGTGGGTGATGAAGAATTCAAGCTCAAATGTCACGAACGAATTCGCAGCCTGCAGGATGACGGCATGGCCTTGATTCTGGTGACTCACGCCGTAGAAGAAGGCAGAGCATTTTGTCAGCGATATTTGAAACTTGAGCGTGGTCGGATGATTGAACATGGTTGCTATTAGTAAGTCTTTTTTTGAAGTTTAAAAGTTCAAGGCGTCAGGTTTACATCAACTGGGTAAACACTATTTCACACAGGAATTTCCATGCTGCAAATTATCGTTCCAATGGCCGGAGCCGGGAGTCGCTTTGCCGTTGCAGGCTACACAGACCCCAAGCCATTGATCCCTGTGCATGGTGTGCCGATGATCAAGGTCGTGATTGATAACCTGACACCTGACTGCCCGCACAGATTCATCTTTATATGTCAGGCGGAACAGGTCGCGGCTTACGGGCTCAGAGAAAAACTGAATGCCTGGGCACCCGGTTGCGGCATCGTCGAACTTGGCGGTTTGACCGGTGGTGCGGCCTGCACTGTTTACGCAGCAAGGCACCTGATCGATTATGACCAGCAAGTGATGATTGCCAACAGCGACCAGTACGTTGACGTAGACATCAATGCCTATCTGCATGCAATGAACGAATGCGATGCCGCTGGCCTGATCATGACCATGAAAGCCAGCGATCCGAAGTGGTCATTCGTGGGGTTCGATTCACAAGGCCACATCAATCGCGTGGTTGAAAAGGAAGTCATCTCGGACGAAGCCACTGTCGGCATCTACAACTTTCGCAGTGGCGGCCAGCTGGTATCAGCCATCGAAGCGATGGTCCTGAAAGATCTTCGCGTCAACGGCGAGTTCTACGTCGCGCCGGCCTACAACGAGCTGATCGAGCAAGGTGCAAAGGTCATTCATTACAGCATTGGCGCTGAAGGTCATGGCATGTATGGCCTTGGCATACCCGTCGATCTGAACCTGTTTCTGTCACTGCCTTTAAGCCGGCAGGCAGCCTCGGGCGTCGGGAACTGACATGCAGATCATCAGCCATCGCGGTTACTGGTTGCACAAGCCCGAGCGCAACCTGAAGCAAGCCTTCCATCGATCATTCGATTTCGGTTTCGGTACCGAAACCGACGTCCGTGATGTGGCGGGTCAACTCGTGATTTCTCATGACATGCCCGTGGGCGGCGAACTGACGCTCGACGGTCTGCTCGACATCATGGCGGGTCGCAACCTGCCTCTGGCCATCAATGTGAAGGCCGATGGCATGGCGCTTGCGCTCAAGAAGACGTTTGCCCGTTACGGCCACACCAACTGGTTCGTCTTCGACATGGCTGTTCCGGACATGCGCAGTTACCTCATCGAAGAGGTCATCACCTATTCCCGCCTCAGCGACGTTGAACCTTCACCCGCCTGGCTCGAAAGGGCCACAGGCGTGTGGCTTGATGGTTTCGACAGCGAGTGGTTTTCCAATCAGGTTATTGGTGATCTTTTGTCACAAGACAAGCAGGTCTGTGTGGTTTCACCGGAACTGCACGGCCGCGACTGCATGGCGCTGTGGCAACAGTTGCTTGAGTTCAGGTCGGAGAACCGTTTGACGCTGTGCACTGATACTCCCGTAGACGCAGCCATTTTCTTCAAGTGAGGCAATCATGATCAAGGCAGTGATTTTCGATATGGATGGTGTCCTCATCGAAGCCAAGGAGTGGCACTACGATGCACTGAACAAAGCACTCAGTCTGTTCGGCTACACCATCAGTCGCCACGAGCACCTGACGGCTTATGACGGTCTGCCCACTTCGCGAAAACTCGACATGTTGAGTGTCGAACGTGACCTGCCGGTTGCCTTGCACACCTTCATCAACGAGATGAAACAGCAATACACCATGGAGATTGTCCACGCCCAGTGCAAACCGACATTTGTGCATCAATACGCGTTGTCATCGCTGAAAACCCTGGGCTACAAGCTGGCCGTTGCGTCCAACTCCATTCGCAACACCGTGGAGATCATGATGGGCAGGGCAGATCTTGATAAATACCTCGACCTGCAACTTTCCAACGAAGACGTGGCACACGCAAAGCCCGCGCCCGACATCTACACCAAAGCCATCAAGCAGCTTGGCATGAAGCCCGAAGAGTGCCTGATCGTCGAAGACAACGAAAATGGCATCAAGGCCGCCAGAGCCTCGGGTGCCCATGTTCTGGTTGTTGCGCAAACCTGCGATGCAAACCTCAACAACATCCTTGACCGAGTCGAACAGATCAACGCCGACAAGGTGGCCAGCCTGTGAGCAAAATGAACATCATTCTTCTGTCAGGCAAAAAGAGCGAAGCGCAGCCCGGCGATGGCGAGTACCCCGAATACTTGTGCGAGTACAACGGCAAGCCGTTGATCCATACGCTGATCGATAATTGTGCCGCGCTTGAGCCGCGCAGGATTATCTGCACGTTCTCGAATGACGACGTCATCGGTTTGCACCTGCGCAACATGGTCCAGCAGATGCATCCTTCTGCCAGCGTTCTTCCCGTTCACAACATCACCCAAGGCGCTGCCTGCACCGCGCTTCTGGCGAGCGGGCAAATCGATAACGATGATGAGCTGCTGATCCTCAGCGTCAGTGATTTTCTCGACATAGAACTGCGAGAGGTGCTGCGTGTTTTTCGGGAAGCGAACGAGGACGCCGGTGTCGTCATCTTCAACTCTCTGCACCCTCGTTATTCATTTGCACGCCTGGACAGCGACCAGCGCGTTATCGAGGCCGCCGAAAAGAATCCGATCAGTCCTCACGCCATTGCAGGCATGTACTGGTTCAAATCCGGTTCGCTGTTTGTCTCCGCCGCCAAGGAGATGATTCGCAAGGACGCCAGGGTCAATGACCACTTCTACATCGCCCCAGCCCTCAATGAACTGGTGCTGTTACACAAGAAGATTGGTGCCTACCGGATTGAACCCCGTCAGTACCGCCCCTTGAAAACCCAGAACCAGCTTCACGCGTTTGAAATGGCGGACATTCGATGAAAACGGCGAAGCTGGGAGACATGGTCAAAGGCTGGTTCGTGGGCGGGTTTGAACCGTCTGCGTTCAAGACCGAGTCTTGTGAGGTGGGCATCAAGCATTACAAGTCCGGCGACAGGGAAGTGGCTCACTATCACAAGGTTGCCACCGAGATAACTGTGTTGCTCTGCGGGTCAGTCATCATGCGCGATAAAGTCTGGGAGGCCGGCGACATCATCGTTCTCGAGCCTGGGGATATCACGGCTTTCGAGGCACTTACCGATGCGACCACCGTGGTCGTCAAGTTGCCGGGTGCACTCGATGACAAGTACGTGGTCTGACGCATGAAAACCATTCATCTTCAACACCATCCAGGTCTTGGTTATGCGTCGGCGAATGTGCTGCGTACTCTGCCGGCGGACCTGTTATTGCCCCACGAGTGCTCAAGCCTGGTCTCGTTTCGCAAGCACCCTGTGCGCAAGCCTGATATGGAAATCAGCAAGCTGCATGCGGCGCAACGGTGTACGCAAATACATGATCATGGTTCGTACTGCTTTTATGGCGTGCAGAGTGATTCACCCCTCGCGCCGCTGCTGCTGTGGGACGGCGCGCATTTTCTGAATGTCGGCGAGAAGATCACCGTCATCGAAGACACTCCGATCGAGTGTTACCTGGACCGTGAATACTTCGCCGGATCACTCAAGGCTATTGCGCGTTCGAGCAACTCGGTCACCTACGAGAAAGTGTCCAGGCTGGCTGCCGAGTCGAATGACGATCTCGATAGCTGGACCTTCGGCATTCCTGTCGGTTCAGGCGACGCTACCGTTCTCAATGCGGTAGTGAAGCGCATTCTGGAAATTGAGATTCCGCACAAGGAGATACTGCTGTGCGGCACACCCGGTAGCAACTTCGCTTATTTCGACAAGGTTCGCATCATTGGGGAGGATATTACTGCGCCGCCCGTGCAGATCTGCAGAAAGAAAAACCGCCTGGCGCAGGAGGCCCGATACAGCAACCTGGTGATCCTGCACGACCGCGTTTTTCTACCCCGGAATTTCGGAGAAGTCGTACATCGCTTCGGTCCGCGCTATCCGCTGATGACGCTGCAAAGCATGTTCTTTGACAATCGAATCAGCATGCATCCGCAGCGCTATTCGGATTACGGCATGGCCATGGACGAGGTCGCGCAGGGGCTGTTAGGGCTGCACCGCACCAACGGTAATGCGCAAGCTATTGCACCGTCAGTATTCTCGGAAGTCGACCGGACTGGATTCTGTTTTGCCAGCCCGATGCGTTATAACAACGATGCCAGTTACCCGACAGGCAGCCTCTATATTTGCCGTAAGGAGGTATGGAATGGCTGCCCTCTGGACGAGTCTCTCCACTGGGTCGAATACGAAGACATCGAGCACGCACTAAGGGCTTCCAGAGCGGGTATTCCGAACCGCGTTAACCCGTACGGTATCACCCAGTCCGTGACCTCCCGAGCATTGCTGGGCGGCAAGGCTCCGGTCGAATCAGTTAACGGATGCCTTGAAATGTCCGGCCCCTGCTATTTGTCCTTGCTTGAAAAGAAGCCTCTTTTCAATCTGTCCGTCGAGGCCGCGTTGACTCGATTGCGGCAGTTTGGCGACAAGTACCTGGCCAATCCGTCGGCGGTGATCATTCCAACCGGTCTTGATCGCATCACCGTCCGCGCCTGGATTGAACTGATTGATCGCGTGGTTCAGCAGTCCACGTTCAAAAACGACATTGAGACGGTCCGAGCGTTTATCGCCGACTTCGAGGGGCTGGTGCTGTGTGATCAGTTGCCAAGTATCCGGCATGCGTTTCTGGTCAGCTGTTTCCTGACAGACCCTATCCAGGCCAAACAGACACTGATCACTCATAGTTGCGAAGTGCGCAACATGTTGCGTCAACGCAGCACGCAGACGTGGTTTGTTCGTCAGCAGGATGATTACTTTCACCACAACCTGCTGTCGCTCCCCGGCATTTTGATTTCGGCGCTGGGTGCTTACAGAAACAACGGGAAAATCTTCTATTTTGAAAGCGCGTGGGCTGCGGTGAAGGCCATCTACAACTCCACGCCCTTCACGTCCTATGCCAGAGGTTCCAGATGAAGATATTCGTCGTGTCTCATTTGAGCCCCACGCCTGCCAGTCATGAGTTGATCTGTCAGTTGTCCCATATTAAACACGAGCCTAGAAAAACCGTTCCTGTGCTTGTCATCGACGACCGCTACAACCTGACCAAACTGCCCGTCAGTGATCTATCGACAGATCATGTCCAGTTCAGCCTGGAAGATTTTCTTCACGAGAACGGTGTGAGCGGCGTCGTGGCCAACACAGTTGCCCGTCATATGGACACGGTGGAGAGCGACTGGGTGCTGATTGATTTTGGGCAGCACGACTCGGCTACCTGCATGGATTTCATCCGGAAAATTGCTCGCTATAACTACCTGAGCCCAAGGCTGCGACACCGGAACATTGTGATCATGGTGCCTGCCATGCATCTGGGCATCTACTCGCGAACGCTCAATGAGTCATTCAACAATTTGCCGGTAAGCACAACCGCTTCGGTCCGCTCCGCTCAGATCGGACGGTTATTCATGGTTACGCGTCTTGAGAAGGTACTGATCAGCCTGCCATTGCTGGTGGGTGTCTTGCGTCGAGCGCGACGTCTTTTTCTTCGCATATTTCGGCGTGCTGCAAGATCCATCTGACTGATCTGTTCTTACCGTTGTTAGCGGTCGTCTTACATTACAAGGTTAAAACATGCGTCATCTTACGGCCGTTGATTCCACAAAGATCAGCGTGGTTATCCAGGGCCCTCTCTATCGAAACTTAAGCCCCAAGCGGAACATCTTCGCCTGCATCGCGTCGATAAGAACGCATTTGCCGCACGCTGAAGTCATCGTTTCAACCTGGTGCAACGAAGATGTTTCTGCAGTGGAGGCTGATCAGATCATCCTGTCGGATGATCCAGGTGCTTTCGTCGACGATGCCGGCAATCAAATCAACGTCAATCGCATGCTGCGATCAACGCTGGGCGGGATTCAGGCAGCAGCACGGCCGTACATCATGAAGATGCGCGCTGACCACAACCTGACCAGCGCTGCACTTGCTGTCATCGGCCGGCCAGATGACAACGAGCCCGTCGAGCCCCGATTGTTCGACACGCCTATTACCACCACGACGCTTTACATTCGCGACCCTGAACAAATGCCGATGCTGTTTCACATATCGGACCTGGTCCAGTTCGGCACACGTGACGCCATGCTCGCCATGTGGGTACAGCCGTTGTTCAAAAGAGAAGAGCTCTTCAACAACACGCCGTCTCGCAACCCGTTCGGAAACTTCATCGGCTATACATCCGCGCGCATAGTGAGCGAACAGGCACTCATGCTTGGCCTCATGCGCAGGCGCGGTATTGACGCTCGACTTGCAAAACCCTGTCAGGTGGGCCTCAGTAATCTGAAACTGTGGGATAACGTTTTGGGGTGCAATTTCAGGGTATTGAACCACCACGAAGCCGGAGTCGATTTCCCTGAGCGCTTTACCGCAAACAGCTACGTGCTGAAAACGCTCTATACAGCAGATGAGATCGAGCAACTAAGGCGCCTTGGGCCTGGCGCCTACCGGTCGAGAATAGCGCGCATCTGGCTCAACCAATACGTACTCAACTGCTTGCGCCCCGGCTGGTGGATATCGTTCGCGACCATCGCCCTGTTCAGCCTCTCGCCTGCGATGGCAAGAGTCGTACGCTCGTACTGGCGAAAGAGCAGGAAGCTGGAGCATGTGGGGTCTTATCGGGTTTAGGCATCATAAGCCCGAACACCTGTACAGTTTAACGAGGCATGATTGTACCGATAATATTTGATGTTATTTCAAGGCTGTTACTTTATTCTCGCCGCGCTCTTCTATGTGGCCAATCGCCATTTTTGCCGCAGCAGGTTCCCGCTACGCATGGAAGCGCCCCCAACATAAGGAATGAATCGTGACCGCTGTGATTTTTCGCAAGACCCTTCTCGCCATGGCTGTGGCTGCAACTGCTATCCCTGCTTTTGCTGAAACTGTCCAACTGACCAATGCTGGCTACAACAGCGAGCGTCAGGCCCATACTGGCAATCTTGAAATCAACGGCGCCTATACCGGCAGTACGGTTAAAGACGCGATCAAACTCAGCGGTTCGACGGTTGACAAGGATCTGATCTTCAACGCGAACATCAACAACTCCGGCAACCTTGCCGGTGGTGAAGAAGCCAAAGGCGTCAGTCTCCAAGGCGGCAGAATTGTCGGCAGCGTTATCAACCGGCGCCTGATTGATGTGACGAGCACAGGGGCAACTGCTCTGGATGTCGCGACGAGTCTGGCTGTTTTCGAAAACCATGGCAGCATTACCGCCACGGGCACGGGGTCTAAAGGCCTTCGCATCGACGGTGCCACGATCACGGGCTCCAATGCTTATATAACCAATGCGGGGACGATTCGTGGGGATGGCGCTGCTATTGCGATCGGTACTACCCGATACAGCATTAGCAATGCCCAACCCTGGTTTATCGAGCGGGGCGACTTCAACATCTACAACACCGGCTCGATCATTTCTGCAGACAGGGCCATCGACGCTTCAAAAAGCAACCGACCGGTCGAGCTGATCCTGAGAAAAGGCAGCGTTGTGGTCGGCAACCTGATAGACCTGAGCAATATCGAGCTGGAAGGGGATACCTCTTTCGCAGGTACTGACAGCCATACCGATGGCTACAATATTCGTCTCAAGACGGGCGGCGAGGTTTACGTTGGCGGCACCTCCAGCAGCCCCACTACCATGACCTTTGAGTCCACGCACACCAGCATTAACGGCGACCTCTATGTCGACGGCAACTCTGCGCTCGGCCTGAATCTGAGCAATGCCACTGATACTAAAACTGCTGTGCTGAAAGTGACCGGCACTACTCAGTTCGAGCAGGGCGCGCAAGTAAAGCTGGCGGCAAAGGGTGACGACTTCAACGCCAACGGCACGACTTACAAGCTTATCGAGGCAGGTAAGATCGAATTGCTGGGCAAAGATGGGACAGCGGTCGATTCTGCCGGCAAGCTCGATGTGGTCAGTACCTCCGCGCTACTTAAAATCGACAGCTATACCGTCGACGGCAAAAACGTGGTGGCTGTAGTCACCGGTAAAGGCCGGGAAGAGGTCGCCCAGGTAGTTGCTGATAACGGCGGCTCAGTTAATGAACAGGCAACACTGGTCACCTTGACCGGTGACAGCATCGTCAGCAGATTGAATGACAGCGACTCGTTCAAACAACTCTTGTTGAACGCGGATGGAGGTCAAGTTGCCAAACTGGCTTCGGCGTTGACCCCGGAAGTCAGCGGTGGGGCCAGAAGCGCCGCCACCACCAGCCAGAGCCTGATCAGCAATGTGACGGGCAGCCGCACCAGTTCTATACGCGGTGCATCCTCTGGCGAAGGCTTCAAAGATGCGGGTGTCTGGGTCCAGTCACTCTACAGCGACGCCACTCAAGACCGGCGTGACGGCATTGCCGGCTACAACGCCTACAGCAACGGAATCGCAGTAGGTGCTGACGGCAAGGTCAATGAAAACCTGACGCTGGGACTGGCCTACAGCTTCATCAACACCGATGTGAATGGCAAAAGTGGCAACAAAACCAACGTTGATAGCCATGCCTTTACGCTGTACGGCGGGTTTGAAAAGGGCAACTATTTCGTTGATACGAGCTTGACTTACGGCTTCAACGACAACCAGGGCAAGCGCAGCATCGCAGGTACGCGTGCCAAGGCCGATTACGACAGTGACCTGCTGGGTCTGAATCTGGTGGGCGGCTACACCTATCACGTCAGCCCGCAAGTACTGATCGAGCCACGTCTTGCCGCGCGTTACAGCCAGGTAAACATTGATGGCTACCGCGAAAAAGGTTCTTCGGCTGCGCTGAAAGTAGAAGACCAGCGTTATGAGGCGATTGAGTTGGGCGCAGGTATGCGTGTGGCTGGCAGTTTCAGCTTGGGTGCCGGCACGCTGGAGCCGCAGGCCAAGCTGATGGCTTACCATGACTTCGCCGCCGACGAGGCTCAGAGTACATCGACCTTTTTGCTCGGCAGCACGCCGTTCGTGACAACTGGCGCCAAAGCGGTGCGTGACAGCTACGAAGCCGGTGTAGGTGCCGATTACAAACTGGGCGCAGTTACATTGGGCGTCAACTACGACTACATCGGAAAGTCCGGCTTCGATGCCGACGTGTTTTCGGCAAAAGTGCGTTACGACTTCTGATGGATTGGTTTCGTCCTTGCGAACAACGCCGGGTCGGTATTCATGGGGTTTTGATGGCGCTGCTGGTCAGCGCCTTCATCTCGGGTTGTCAGTCGCCAAGCGCCTCATTGCAACAATTGGCGGACGAGCACCACCGGCAGATGCAGATTCTGCCGGGACAGCCTTTTCCGCTGATCGCGCTATTGCCGCCAGAGACCTTCAGGGCCGCTCGCCTGCGAGTATATCTGGAAGGCGACGGTCACGGCTGGGCCACGGCAACCCAGCCCAGTCTTGATCCAAGCCCACGGAAACTGCTCGTACCGAGCCTGGCAATCAACGATCCGACGCCCAATGCTTACCTGGCGCGACCCTGCCAGTTCATCAAGGTCGCAGCGTGTAACCCTGCACTCTGGACCCATCGACGCTTCTCTCTTGAAGTCGTCTCCAGCATCAGCCAGGCGCTGGACCAATTGAAGCACCGCTACGGTAACCGTGAGTTTGAGTTAATCGGCTATTCCGGTGGCGCTACCCTGGCACTGTTGCTCGCTGCGCAGCGGGATGACGTGACTGGTGTTCAGACCCTCGCGGGCAACCTCGACCCGACACAATGGGCAAAAACAAAAAGCCTTTCGCCGCTTAGCGGGTCACTGGACCCACTGGATTACACCCAGCGCTTGGCGCTTATACCTCAGCGTCACTTTTCGGGAGCAGGTGACGAAATGATACCCACTGAATTAGCGGAGCGTTATAACCGGCTACTGGGCAACACAGCGTGCAGTCTGCTGATTATCGTTGCAGATGCGACCCATGAAACTGGATGGGAAGAGGCGTGGAAGGTGTGGAGAGGGCTTGAGTTTGCAGGGTGTAAATGAGTCCTTTCGTCAAAAAAGTCATTCATGTTTTGCCCAAGCGATCATTCAACATATCCAGTAGAGATTGAGGGCTCATCGACGCCTGCTTGGCATAACAGGAAACCAGCAACTCCAACGGGTGAATACCGATTCTGGTTGCAAGCTGATCGAGTTTTTCAAGCGTAGGGCTCTTCAACCCTCGTTCTATCTCGGACAGATAAGTCCGGCCACTGACACCGACAAAATCTTCCTGCGTAAGACCTTTTGCTTCGCGCGCTTCCTTTAGCGCCGCTCCGATTGCTTTGCTCAGATCCATTGCGCACCCCCTTTACAAAAGGAAGGGATTTCGCTTGAATGCACGTTATAGCACTACACGCTATAGCATTCGTTGCGTCGAATGCGCTTTTTCAGGGACGAGCCGCACAGCACAAGGAGTAAAGCTCTCATGAGCCATAATAAAACCTTCGGGTCATCGCAAAAGCGTAACGCTCTATTGGCCCAGCCCATCTGCAAGAAATGCCGAGCCCTCCAGCGTCGCCACACGCGCACACGTATTGCTGTTGAACAATCTGACTCCCCAACCAAACTCCAGATCGTCAGCGCGATGTACGCCTACCTCATGACCAGTTGGGAAGAGCTGCCCGACCAGAACAAGCGAGCGCTGGGCTTTGATTCTGTCGTGGGCGGCGAAGAGGAAGAGGCTGCGCTGAATCGCCTGGCGGGGCTTTTCATGGAATATGCAGATGTTTCGTTGCGCCGAGCACTGGATGCGCGGAGGCGGCGGTTGGGGGGGTGAAAGTGATTGAGTGTCTGACGTGCGGCTTTTCCTAAGCTTTGGTTCCATGTTATGACCATGTTGACCTGTGACTGCATGGGCAAGCGTGGCGGCACGCGAGTCATCTACTACAACGCGCTTTCAGAAGGCTATATCTGGCTATTGATTGCTTACACCAACGCGAAATTCGACAATCTGCCGATCGCGTTCCTGAGTCAATTGAAAGATGAGATCAGTCATGGACAATGAAATGGAACAGTTTCAGAAGGACTTGCTGGATTCAGTACGCCAAATGAAAAATGGCAAGGCCGCGCGCACTACAGAAGTGACGCTGTCGGCTGCTGAGGCCCGAGCTAAAGCCGGTGTTTCCCAGAATGCGTTTGCTCAACTCTTGGGTGTCAGCTTGCGTACTCTTCAGGATTGGGAACAGGGTCGTCGGCAGCCTAACGGCGCGGCACAGACATTGCTGCGGGTTGCCAGCCAGCATCCTGAGGCGCTTCGCGACCTGCAAGGCATTTAATGCGGGTAGTGTCGGTTGTTGTGGTACACGCCATCAGGGTCAATCATTAAGCCGCGATGGACATTAAAAAGCCGGCTTGTGGCCGGCTTCTCGTAGGCGATTCCTATCTATTTTTGATAAACCGCAATCGCCTTCAACAGATGCGCCCTCAACGAAGCGCGAATAGACAACAGGGCAAACGGATCATATGCCCCGTTCAAGCAACGCACCGCTCAACAGCGCCGTGTACTCTGGATGGTGCGCAGGATACTAAACCTCACCACTTATGCCCAGCCCGGATACCTCCCAAATCCCGAACCCCGTCACAACAACAGCATCGCATTGCGCCGGCTGTTCAGTGTCGACCACCAGAATATCCAGCCTAGAATCCGGATCTTTTCCCTGGCAATGTCCTCGCCGCTGAATACTTCGTCCGGGTATTCGGCGTCGTTGTGGCTGCGCAGGCGCAGGCCGCCGTTGGGGAGGCGGTAGAGGTAGCGCACGCGCAGGATGCCGCCGTGTTCGAGGGCGTAGATTTCGCCGTCGATGACTTGGGTCAGTTCGCGATCGACGCCGAGGATCGAGCCGTCCTGGATTTTGTCGGCCATGCTGTTGCCGACCATGGCGACGCACATGCAATTTTTCGGGTCGATGCCCATGGTTTGCAACACTTGCAGGGGCAGGCGGATTTTTTGTCCGGGGGCTTCGGACAGCACGGTTTTACCGACGCCGTGGGGGGATTCGACTTCCATGTAGATCTGAATTTCCACGTCGCCGCGCAGTACGTTTCTTGTTTGCTGGATGGCCATCCGTTTGTCGTCACCGGTGTTTTCATTGGCCGATTCATTGGGGTGTTTGGGCCCGTCGCCGCTGCGCAGCCAACGGGCGTTGACGGTTAATAGTTCAGCCACCTCGTCAATCCGCGCCATGGGTACGCCGCGTTTGAACCAGTTATTGACGTGTTGCGGCGTGATTTTGCGGTTGGCGGCAAAGTCAGTCGCGGTGAGGTGGCACTCCCGAAGGAGGATGCGGAGTCGATCGCCTGATGTATTCATGGCGCAAATTCTACGGGCGTCGCTTGGGCGTTTAAATGAACGAGGTGTTGAGATCGACGTTATCCCAAGAGAGTGGTGGCTATCTGGACTACGGATGGAATGAATAGCGTGTAGGCAGATTCCGTAATAACGCTTTTTCGACTAAACGACGTATCTGGTGTTTACCCAGGCTATACGGGCATTAACGGACTGTTTACGGGCAGGTGAAAAGCCGAGCGCGTTTTTAAACGTGCGGTCTGCAAAAAAATACGTATGAGGGTGTGTCGGGAGCAGATTTGACGCGCAGGGCGCAGCGCAGGAGAGGTAAAGCGTGTTTCCGGGCCCTGGCATCAGGTGCCCGGAAACGCGAAATCGATGATCAGCCTTTGAACGCTTCTACCGATTTCATGATCTCGGCACGGGCAGCGTCAGCGTTGCCCCAACCTTCGATCTTCACCCATTTGCCTTTCTCGAGATCCTTGTAGTTCTCGAAGAAGTGCTTGATCTGCTCAAGCAGCAAGGCTGGCAGGTCGGTGTACTCTTTCACGTCGACATACAGCTGGGACAGCTTGTCGTGGGGTACTGCGATGACTTTGGCATCGCCGCCGCCGTCGTCAGTCATGTGCAGAATGCCGACCGGGCGTGCGCGGATGACCGAGCCTGGGGTAACCGGGTAAGGGGTGACCACCAGCACGTCCAGCGGGTCGCCGTCGTCAGCCAGGGTGTTAGGGATGAAACCGTAGTTGGCCGGGTAGAACATCGGGGTGGCCATGAAACGGTCAACGAACAGGCAATCGGTGTCTTTGTCGATTTCGTACTTGATCGGCGCATGGTTGGCCGGGATTTCGATCGCGACGTAGATGTCGTTCGGCAGGTCTTTACCGGCCGGAATCTTGCTGTAGCTCATTGGGCATTGCCCCCCTGGTTGAACAGACAGATTGCGGCGCGAGCCGCCCTAAAGTGGTCCGGATTATAGGCATATTCTGTTTTGGTTGCTACGCATGGCCTCGGTAGCGGTCAGTGGTCCCGATAAGCCGGGTCCTGATGACGCAACGCATTTAGCCGCGCGAGGGTGTCCTGACGGTAGAACGCCTGAAGTTGTGCGTAGACCGCCGGGTAGCTTTCGTGCAGCAGGTCGGGTGCGCTGAAGAAGTACTCGCTGGTCACGGCGAAAAACTCGCAAGGGTCTTGTGCGGCATAGGGGTCGATGACGGTTTGTGCATCCGGGTCCTGATCCAGCTGCCGGTTGAGGTCGTCGAATGCGCTTTGCATGACGCTGGCCCAGTCGGTCACCCGCATGTCGCTGTGCAGCGGTGGCAGGCCGTTGGCTTCGCCGTTGAGCATGTCGAGCTTGTGCGCCAGTTCGTGGATGACCAGGTTGTAGCCGTCCCAGTCGCCGCTGCTCAGCACGCCCGGCCAGGCCAGAATCACCGGGCCTTGCAGCCATGCCTCGCCGCTGTGTTCGCCATCCCACTCATGTTCCACGCCACTTGCATCGCGATGGCGCTGCGGGCTGACGAAGTCGTCGGGGTACAGCACGATCTCGTGAAAGCCCTGATACCAGTTCAGTTCGCCCAGGCTGAGCAGCGGCAATTGCGCTTGCGCGGCGAGAAACAGCCTTTGTTCGTCGTCCAGCTCTACACCCTGCAGCGCGCTCAGGTGTTTGTCGTTCAGAAACAGCACGCAGGCGTCGCGCAGGTGTGCGTCCTGCTCGGTACTTAAGCCATCGAGGATCGGCAGACGCTTGCGCACCTGCTGCCACAGTTTTTCAGCAACCGGATGCCTGGCGAGGGTTCGTCGCCTGCGCCAATTGCGCAATGACCACATGGTTTAGCGTGCATCTACCGGCGGGGCGCTGCGGCTGCGCACCACGCCAATGACCATCGGTACCAGCGAAATCAGGATGATGGCGAGCACCAGCAGGGTCAGGTTTTGCTTGATGAACGGCACGTTGCCGAAGAAGAAGCCCAGCGCGACCAGACTGCCGACCCACAGCACCGAGCCCAGCACGCTGAACCCCACGAAGCGCGGATAGGACATTCGGCCGACACCGGCCACGAACGGCGCGAATGTGCGGATGATCGGCAGAAAGCGCGCCAGCGTGACGGTCTTGCCGCCGTGGCGCTGGTAGAAATCCTGGGTGCGCAGCAGGTAGTCGCGGCGGAAGATGCGCGAGTTGGGGTTGCTGAACAGTTTTTCCCCGGCGGTACGACCGATGACGTAGTTGGTGCTGTCACCGAGAATTGCCGCCAGCATCAGCAGCCCGGCCAGCAATACCGGGTCCATACCGCCACCGGCAGCCACGGCCCCGGCGATGAACAACAGCGAATCGCCCGGCAGGAAAGGCATGATCACCAGCCCGGTCTCGCAGAAAATCACCAGAAACAGGATCGCGTAGACCCATGTGCCGTAGTTGGTCACCAGCAGGTCGAGATAGACGTCGAGATGCAGGATAAGGTCGAGCGGGTTGAATTCCATTGAAGCACCTGAGGCGAGAACCCTGTCCGGGGTCGCATGCGGAAGAAACGACTTTTCGGTATGCGCGGCATTATAGAAGCAGAATGCGCAGAAGGGGTTTTTGGAATAAGCGGCGGGCTTGACCGAGTGACGACCGGGGCGCCTTATCGTAGCCGAACGCGGCGCTGCTGCCGCGCTCGATCAGGCGGGTGATCAGTCTGAGCTGATCGGCAGCACGTAGTTTTTGAACTGCGTGTCTTCTTTGAAACCAATAGACTCGTAGACCTTCTGCGCCACATCGTTGTTGCTGCTGGTGGACACACGCAGGCGGACTGCATGGGTTTGCTTGGCCATTTTCTTCGCTTGTTTCATCAGATGATCGGCGACCAGTTGGCGGCGAGCGTCTTCAGCAACGTAGATGTCGTTGAGAATCCATACACGCTTGAGCGACAGCGACGAGTAGCTTGGATAGAGCTGGCAAAAACCCAGCAACCTGCTTTCGTCATCATTGGCCAGCGCCAGGTAGATCACCGATTCGTCACGACGCAGGCGTTTTTCGAGAAAGTCCCGTGAAGAGTCCGGGAACGGTGCTTGGCCGTAGAACTCGCGGTATTTGATGAACATCGGGCAGAGTATGTCCAGGTGTTCGAGAGTCGCTTTGATGATCCGCATGGTTGGCCTCAACTTCCCTATGGGCTAATGCAGTGTGCCGGGAGGATTACGCGATCCTGCCCGGCAGCTTTAGAAAGCACAATCTAATGTGGGACTGCGGGGCCGTCGAGCAGGAAATTGCCGATTTTCCTGTCTGAGTTTTCGGCAGAGTCATCGGACTCCAGGGTATTCAATTGTGCTTCGTCCTTGAGGCTGACCCCGGAAATCTGCCGTTTGCAGGCTTCGCGCATCAGGTACAGCAGGCGATGGGCGGCCATTGCGTAACTCAGGCCCTCCAGCCGCACGTTGGATATGCAGTTGCGATGTGCGTCGTTCAGTCCGACTTTTGGCGCGTAGGTGAAATACAGGCCCAGGCTGTCAGGGGAGCTCAGGCCAGGCCGTTCGCCGATCAGGATCACCACCATTTTCGCGCCGAGCAGCTCGCCGATTTCGTCCGCCACCGCCACACGGCCTTGCTCCACCATCAGCACTGGCGACAGGGTCCAGCCCTCGGCGCTGGCCTGTTCTTCCAGGCGGGTGAGGAAAGGCACGGCGTGGCGATGGACGGCGAGTGCCGACAGCCCGTCAGCCACCACCACGGCCAGGTCCAGCCCGCCCGGATGAGCTGCGGCGTAATCGCGCAATGTCTGTGCAGACTCGTCATTCAGGCGACGGCCCAGGTCCGGGCGTTGCAGGTAACTGTCGCGGTCGGCTGCAGCGCTGTGCAGCAGTATGGTTTCCCGGCCTTTTTCGGCCAGTTGCGCGCTGATCGCTGCATGATCGAACGCCAGGTGCACAGCATCACGCGCCTGGGCATGCGCTGCTTGAAAGTCGAGCTGCGCGCAGGTTGGCAGGCTTGTGCCGGTGCGCCCCAGCGCGATGCGGGCGGGCGTCAGGCGGCGCAGTTCCAGCCACGGATTGGCGGGCGCGGCGTTGTCTTGTACTTCGTTCATCGGCTGATCACTCATGCGAGGTGCGCCAGTGCCTGACGAAAGGCAGGCGGCAGGCTGTCACCGAAGCGAACGCGGCCGTCTGTCTGAGTGAAGATGCCCATTTTCTCCAGCCAGGCTTCGTATTCCGGTGCCGGACGCAGGCCCAGGCTCTGGCGGGCGTATAGCGCGTCGTGGAACGAGGTGGTCTGGTAGTTGAGCATGATGTCGTCGGAGCCGGGGATGCCCATGATGAAATTGATGCCGGCGACGCCCAGCAGTGTCAGCAAGGTGTCCATGTCGTCCTGATCGGCTTCGGCGTGGTTGGTGTAACAGATGTCGCAGCCCATCGGCACGCCCAGCAACTTGCCGCAGAAATGATCCTCCAGGCCGGCGCGAATGATCTGCTTGCCGTTGTACAGGTACTCCGGGCCGATGAAACCGACCACGGTATTGACCAGAAACGGGTTGAAATGCCGGGCGACGGCGTAGGCGCGGGTTTCGCAGGTCTGTTGGTCGACGCCGTGATGGGCGTTGGCCGAGAGCGCGCTGCCCTGACCGGTCTCGAAATACATCAGGTTTTGCCCGAGGGTACCGCGGTTCAGGCTCAGCCCTGCGTCGTAGCCTTCCTGCAGCAGCTTGAGGTTGATGCCGAAGCTGGCGTTGGCGGCTTCCGTGCCGGTGATCGACTGGAAGACCAGATCGACCGGCACGCCACGATTGATCACCTCGATGGAGGTGGTGACGTGGGTCAGCACGCAGGACTGGGTCGGGATGTCATAGCGCTGGATGATGGCGTCGAGCATCTCCAGCAGCGCGACGATGCTTGAGGTGCTGTCGGTAGCCGGGTTGATGCCGATCATGGCATCGCCGTTGCCGTACAGCAGGCCGTCCAGCACGCTGGCGGCAATCCCGGATGGGTCGTCAGTCGGGTGATTAGGTTGCAAGCGGGTAGACAGCCGGCCACGCAGGCCCATGGTGTTGCGAAAGCGGGTGACGACCCGGATCTTCTGCGCCACCAGGATCAGATCCTGCACGCGCATGATTTTTGAAACGGCAGCCGCCATCTCGGGCGTCAGGCCCGGCGCCAGCGCGCGCAGGCTGGTTTCGTCGGCCTGATCGCTGAGCAACCAGTCACGAAAACCGCCGACGGTCAGGTGGCTGACCGGCGCGAAGGCCAGTTTGTCGTGGGTGTCGATGATCAGGCGGGTGACTTCGTCCTGTTCGTAAGGGATCAGAGCTTCTTCAAGAAAATGCTTGAGGGGAATATTGGCCAGCGCCATTTGCGCGGCAACCCGCTCGGCATCATTTTGCGCCGCGACTTCGGCCAGATAATCACCGGAACGCGCGGGGCTGGCCTTGGCCATGACTTCTTTGAGGCTGTCGAAGCGGTACGTCTGCGCACCGACAGAATGGGAAAAGCTCGCCATACAGGTTCTCCATGACGTCGCGCTGTTCGCGTTGGACGTAGTCTTTCGGTTGAACCGGTGACGTCCCGGTTCAAACGACTGTGGGAAGCGATGCAAGCAATTAATACTCCATCCCGGCCGGGAGTGCGAGTTTGCAGGCGTAAGCGGATTAGTCTGGGGCAGGATGCATCACGCCGCAGCGTTAAGCCGGGGCGTGATGCACAGGGTTGGTGCGTGGTGTGTTTGATCGCGCAGAGCGTCCAGGGCGGCGTTACCACGCTGGAGCGTGGTAACGATAATCGGGCAATCAACAGGCCTAGAAAAAACCCAGCGGGTTAGTGTCGTAGCTCACCAGCAGGTTTTTGGTCTGTTGGTAGTGCTCAAGTGCGATTTTGTGGGTTTCGCGGCCGACGCCGGATTTCTTGTAACCACCGAATGCGGCGTGTGCCGGGTACAGGTGGTAGCAGTTGGTCCAGACGCGCCCGGCCTTGATTGCCCGGCCTACGCGGTAGGCGCGGTTGATGTCGCGAGTCCACAGGCCTGCGCCCAGGCCGAACTCGGTGTCATTGGCAATCGCCACGGCTTGCGCTTCGTCCTTGAAGGTCGTGACGCTGACCACCGGGCCGAAGATCTCTTCCTGGAAGACGCGCATCTTGTTGTTGCCTTTGAGCAGCGTCGGCTGGATGTAATAGCCCGTCGAAAGATCGCCTTCCAGCTTCTCGACCTTGCCGCCTGTCAGCAGCTCGGCGCCTTCGCTCTTGGCAATTTCCAGGTACGAGAGAATCTTGTCGAATTGTTGCTCGGAGGCCTGAGCGCCGACCATGGTGTCAGTGTCCAGAGGGTCACCACGCTTGATTTTTTCGACCTTGCGCAGCACTGCCTCCATGAACTGTGGATAGATCGACTCCTGCACCAGCGCGCGCGACGGGCAGGTACAGACTTCGCCCTGATTGAAAAACGCCAGCACCAGGCCCTCGGCAGCTTTGTCGATGAATTCCGGTTCGGCGCTCATGATGTCTTCAAAGAAGATGTTCGGCGACTTGCCGCCCAGCTCAACGGTGGACGGAATGATGTTGTCTGCCGCCAGCTTCATGATGTGCGAGCCGACCGGTGTAGAGCCGGTGAAGGCAATCTTGGCAATGCGCTTGCTGCTGGCCAGCGCTTCGCCGGCTTCGCGGCCATAACCCTGGACGATGTTCAGCACGCCCGCAGGCAACAGGTCGCCGATCAGTTCGATCAGCACGCTGATGCCCAGTGGGGTCTGCTCGGCAGGTTTGAGTACGATGCAGTTACCGGCAGCCAGTGCGGGGGCGAGTTTCCAGGCGGCCATCAGGATCGGGAAGTTCCACGGGATGATCTGCCCGACCACGCCCAGCGGCTCGTGAATGTGATACGCCACGGTGTTGCCGTCGATCTCGGCGGCGCTGCCTTCCTGGGCGCGCAGCACGCCAGCGAAGTAGCGGAAGTGGTCAGCGGCCAGCGGGATGTCAGCGTTGAGGGTTTCGCGAATCGCCTTGCCGTTGTCCCAGGTCTCGGTGATGGCCAGGACTTCCAGATTGGCTTCGATACGATCGGCGATTTTCAGCAGCACCAGCGAGCGCGCCTGCACCGAGGTCGAGCCCCAGGCTGCGGCGGCTGCGTGGGCAGCGTCGAGTGCCTTGTCGATGTCTTCGGCGGTGGAGCGCGGGAATTCGGCGATGGGCTTGCCGTTGACGGGCGAGGTGTTGGTGAAATACTGACCTTTGACCGGCGCGACGAACTCGCCGCCAATGTAGTTACCGTAGCGTTCCTTGAAGTTGACGATAGCGCCTTCGGTACCGGGATGAGCGTAACGCATGGTATGTCTCCTGGTTCTTGTTGTGAGGGAGTCTGTGTCGATTCTGCAGTCGGGTAGTGGGCAGCAAGCATTCAAGATTAGGCTATTTGCAACCGGCCGTGATCAGGACTTTAGGCTTATCTGCCGCGCATTGAAATGCCCCGTGCACGCAATGCAGCGTACAAACTCAGGGTGCCATTTCACCGCCCCTACGTTAACCTGCGTGGATGTTCTGAGAGGTTGGTCATGCACATTCATATCCTTGGTATCTGCGGCACGTTCATGGGTTCGCTGGCGGTGCTCGCCAAAGAGTTGGGGCATCGGGTCACCGGCTCCGACGCCAACGTCTACCCGCCGATGAGTACCCAGCTCCAGGCCCAGGGTATCGAGCTGACTCAGGGTTACGACCCTGTGCAGCTGGTTCCGGCGCCGGATCTGGTGGTGGTTGGCAACGCACTGTCGCGTGGCAATCCGTCGGTTGAATATGTCCTGAATAAAGGTTTGCCATATGTGTCTGGCCCGCAATGGCTGGCAGACCACGTGTTGCAGGGTCGCTGGGTACTGGCGGTAGCCGGCACGCACGGCAAGACCACCACCAGCAGCATGCTGGCCTGGGTGTTGGAGCACGCGGGCATGAGCCCTGGCTTTCTGATCGGCGGCATCCCGCAGAATTTCGCGGTGTCGGCGCGCCTGGGGGGAACCCCGTTCTTTGTGGTGGAAGCCGACGAATACGACAGTGCCTTCTTCGACAAGCGCTCCAAGTTCGTTCATTACCGCCCGCGTACTGCGATCCTCAACAACCTTGAGTTCGATCACGCCGACATTTTCCCCGATCTGCCCGCCATCGAGCGCCAGTTTCACCATCTGGTGCGCACCATTCCGAGCGAAGGCCTGGTGATTCATCCGACCACCGAGCCTGCGCTGTCACGCGTCATCAAGATGGGCTGCTGGACACCGGTGCAAACCACGGGCGAGGGCGGTCAGTGGCAGGCACGGTTGTTGAGTGAAGACGGTTCGCGTTTTGAAGTGCTGTTCGAGGGCGAGCTGCAGGGCGCGGTCGAGTGGGACATGACTGGCCTGCACAACGTCGCCAATGCGCTGGCGACCCTCGCTGCAGCCCGTCACGTCGGTGTTGTTCCGCTGCTGGGCGTGCAGGCATTGAGCGCGTTCAAAAGCGTCAAGCGCCGTATGGAAAAGGTCGCCGACGTGCGCGGCATCACTATTTATGACGACTTCGCTCATCACCCGACCGCGATTGCCACCACGCTGGATGGCCTGCGCAAAAAGGTCGGTGATGCACCGATCATTGCCGTGATCGAGCCGCGTTCCAACTCCATGAAGCTGGGCGCGCACCGCGACGGTTTGCCGGAAAGTGTGCAGCAGGCCGATCAGGTGGTCTGGTACGCGCCACCCAATCTGGGTTGGGACCTGGCGGCAACCGTCGCCGCAGGCACTGTGCCTGCGTTGGTCTGTGATTCCCTTGAGGCAATCATCGCCCAGGTCAAAAGCCAGGCCCAGCCTGGTACGCACATTGTCATCATGAGTAACGGCGGTTTTGGCGGCCTGCATGGCAAGCTCGCGGAGGCGTTGCAATGAGCGGGCCGGAGCGCGTCACCGTTGCGATGACCGGTGCGTCAGGTGCGCAATATGGCCTGCGTTTGCTGGATTGTCTGGTGCGTGAGGACCGTGAAGTGCACTTCCTTATCTCCAAGGCTGCGCAACTGGTGATGGCCACCGAGACCGACGTGCGCCTGCCGCCCAAGGCGATGATGATGCAAGCGTTCCTGACCGAATACACCGGCGCGTCGGCCGGGCAGATTCGCGTCTACGGCCGCGACGACTGGATGTCGCCGGTGGCCTCGGGCTCTGGTGCGCCCAGTGCGATGGTGGTGGTGCCGTGTTCCACCGGTTCGTTGTCGGCGATTGCGACTGGTGCCTGTAACAATCTGATCGAGCGCGCCGCCGACGTCACCTTGAAAGAGCGTCGGCAGTTGATCCTGGTGCCCCGCGAGGCACCGTATTCCAGCATTCATCTGGAGCACATGCTCAAGCTGTCGAACATGGGCGCGGTGATTCTGCCAGCGTCTCCCGGCTTTTATCACCAGCCGCAGACCATTGACGACCTCGTGGACTTTATCGTCGCGCGGATCCTCAACCTGCTGAACATCCCTCAGGACATGCTGCCGCGTTGGGGTGAGCATCATGTGGGCGGCGATGAATAAGCTGATATTGATATCAGTTGCGCTGGCACTGACCGGTTGCGCCACTGCACGCACGCTCGATGCCGCCAAGCCTGGCGCGCCCGTGGTGTATGCCGGCACACGGCTGAACCTGTATGCATTGCAGGGCGGTTGCTGCGCCGCGGACCGGTTCGGTGCAGAAGCACCAGGCTATCCGGGCCTGGACCTGCCAGGCAGCGCGCTGCTCGACACCTTGCTTTTGCCGCTGTCGTTGCTGACGGCGGCTGGGGTGGGCGTTCGGGCGACAGGCGGGCTTTAGGGGATTGATCGTCATAAGACGACTATCGTGCC
The DNA here is from genome assembly GCF_030209255.1 of Pseudomonas sp. CFBP2511. Classification (NCBI taxonomy): domain Bacteria; kingdom Pseudomonadati; phylum Pseudomonadota; class Gammaproteobacteria; order Pseudomonadales; family Pseudomonadaceae; genus Pseudomonas; species Pseudomonas sp. CFBP2511. Next base: position 106,991 of record NZ_JARVSI010000029.1, read on the forward strand.
AACGCTCTATTTCCCCAGCTTACGCAGCTCATCCGACTCGACAATCCGCACACCATTCTGCTCCTCCAGCGCCAGGCGCCACATGGCGCGGGCGAGTTGGCAGGCTTCGATTGCGCCGTATTTGCCGGGGAGCAGCTTGGCAATAGGCGCGGCCAGTTGTTCGACCCAGCGGGTTTCTGTACGGCTGCCCACCAGCAGTGACGGGCGGGCGATGGTCAGTTGCGGCCAGTCTTGCGCGCGCAGGGCCTGTTCCATCTCGCCTTTGATGCGGTTGTAGAACGTGCTCGATTTCGGGTCAGCACCAATTGCACTGATCACCAGCAAATGACGCGCACCCAGCTCAAGGGCGCGAGTGGCGAACGCCAGCACTAGGTCCAGATCGACCGCCTTGAAAGCATCCTGCGAGCCGGCCTGTTTGATGGTGGAGCCAAGGCAGCAGAAGGCGATGTCCACACGGCCACCCAGCAAGGGCAGCAAGGTGGTCAGTTCGCCGACCGGGTTTTCCAGGTGAGGGTGTTCCGCCAGTGGCCTGCGCGTCGGTGCCAATACTCGGCTGACAGTCGGCTCGTTAAGCAGGCGATCAAGCAAATGCTCACCGGTAAGGCCGGTGGCCCCGGCGAGCAGAATATGTTGCGGCGTCAAATACATTACCGTTCTCCCTTGGTACTGATAAGCCTAGCGGCTAGTCGAGGTCTTCGCTTCCGTGCGGTTCAACGCCGTATTCAAAGCGCGTTCGGCCTGGCTTTTGCGCAATTGCTGCCAGCGCGCCAGAACTCCTTTTGGTGCCCATATCTGCGGCTCGGAGGCTTCGAAATTGTCTTCGGTCTCACGTTGGGCGACATAGGCTTTTGCTTCATTGAATGCTTGTTGCAGGTCATCGGTTTCGACCAATGCCTTGGCAAATAGTGCATCGCCAAAATAAGTGAAGTCGGCTTCTTCCGAGCAACCGAAGGACACCCGGTCGGCGCGGGAGGCGGTCATGACCAGGGTGCGCTCGTCCTTGAGGTCCGGAATGAAGCCGCCGGAATAGCAGGCCGAAATGACCACGACCTTATCGCGATTTTTCAGCGGGGCGAGGGCGGCAGCCAGCGCGTCAGCAGGCAGATCAGCCAGCGACAGGCGCGGTTGGTCGAGTACCAGTTCATGGTCCTGGGTGCCGTGGCTGGTCAGGTAAATGAACACCAGGTCTTCCGGGCCGGTGCGCTGTGCAAGGGTCTGCACTGCGCGGGTGATGGTTTCGCGGGTGGCCATCGGTCGGTCATCCATGTGATCGCGATGATTGACCAGGCCGACCTGGCCAATGGCGCCAAAACGCGATTTCAGCAAATTGCTGACGTAGTCCGCTTCGCGCATGAACACGCTCTGCTTGCCGTCGCCGGCCACCACCAGCGTGTACAGTTCGGTAGCCGGTGTCGATGCAGGCACGGCGGCGAGCGCCTTGTCCAGCAAAGTGCCCTGCGCAAGCAACCCGGCTTCAAGCGCATCGGGCAGCAATTTTCCCTTGGCGTCACGTACCCGCTGACCATTGGCCCAGATGCCGCGCTGTTCCTTGCCATCCGGGGCGGTTAGTACGCCGTTGCCCTGATAGGTGTCATCGGCGAACTGGCCGACGTAACGACTGCCATCAGCCAGTTGCAACTGACCCTGGCCCATGAAGCGCCAGTTATCGAAGTCGCCCTGATAGCGGCTGCCGTCCGAGCCGATCAGCTCGCCTTTGCCGGTCAGTGCGCCTTCCTTGAACTCACCGCTCCAGACGTCGCCGTCGCTGTTTTCGTAGCGGCCCTGGCCGTCCAGCTGGCTGTTGCGGAAATTGCCGACATATTGGTCGCCTTCCGCGCTGGTGAAGCTGCCGGTGCCCTGCAACTGGCCGTCGACGAAGTTACCGCTGTATTGATTGCCGCTGGCATCACTGCGCGAGCCTTCGCCATTGGCCTTACCTTTGGCGAACATGCCCTGGTGCTGGCTGCCGTCTTCCAGTTCCAGACGTCCGGGGCCGTCGTACTGGCCTGCCTTGAACTGGCCACGGTAAAGCACGCCCTTGTCTTTTTGCGTCCCTTCGCCGTCACGCAGCCCGAGTTTGAAGTTGCCGACATAACTCGCGCCATTGCGCGTGGTCAGTCGACCCTGGCCTTGATACAGGCCCTGCTCGAAGCTGCCTTTATAGACGTCGCCATTGCTGGCGTGCCATTCCCCCTGACCTTGCCACAGCCCGTTTACAAACTGGCCGGCGTACCACCTGCCGTTGGGGTAGTCGATCCGCCCCTCGCCTTGCAACAGTCCGTTGACCACGTCGCCACGGTAGCGTCCGCCATCGGGCAGGCGGCCGTCTGGCGGCAAAAGTGATTCGCCATCACCGCAGCCTGCGATCAAGAGTGTCAAAGCCAATGGAGCAAGCGCGCGCATGTGAGATCCCGGAAGAGTGATTCAGTGGCGAGCCCGGCTCTGCTTGAGCAGATGTTATGGGTCACGACTGCAGGGGAGTATGCCGCAGCGAGTAAGCGGGATGAAACAGTCTGTTACGACTGTTTCATGTTTTAAACGTGTTACACGAAACACAAGGTCAGGGGGTCGGCCACAAAAGCGGGTTTTGCCTGGCCTTCGATCTCAAGCGTAGCGGTTGCCTTGAGCAACCACTGGCCCGGTTTCTTCTCGGTTACTTCCGTCAACTCGACCTTGAGGCGCACGCGCGAGTTGACCACCACCGGCTGCACGAAACGCACGCTGTCCATGCCATAGTTCACCGCCATCTTCAGCCCTTCGGGCAGCACCATGATGCCTTCCATGAGCTTGGGGATCAGCGATAACGACAGAAAACCGTGGGCGATGGTCGCGCCAAACGGGGTTTGCGCCGCTTTGACCGGGTCGATGTGAATGAATTGATGATCACCCGTGGCTTCGGCGAACAGGTTGATGCGTTCCTGGTCAATTAACAGCCAGTCGGAACATCCCGGTTCCTTGCCAATGTAGTCCTTGAGCTCTGTAACAGGTACAAAAGGCATGTCGCGCTCCTTGTCAGGTCTGGTTTTGCAGCATTGGCCGCAGCGGCTTTCCCCGCCAGGCGAACCTCAAGATCAGCAGACGGTTGCCGGTTGGTCAAGCGACTGCATGGATGCGAATACCCACGCATAGTCTCTGGCGCGGCGTGTTTATAATGGCGCGGTGAATTCGCCGGATTCGTTTATTTGCTGGAGTCCTCATGTTGTTACGGGGTTTGACATGGCTGGTGCTGTTCCAATTGTTGGGCACGGCGCTCAACCATCTGTTTCTATCGATATTGCCGGGGCCGATCATTGGCCTGGTGCTGCTGATGGCTTACCTGATGCTGCGCGGTGAAGTCAGCGAGCCAATCAGCGTGGCCGCCAGCAGCCTGTTGCGCTATCTGCCACTGTTACTGGTGCCGCCAGCCGTCGGCGTGATGGTGTATGCGTCGGCCATTGCCCAGGACTTCTGGGCGATCTTTGGCACCCTGGCCCTGTCGCTGATGATTTCCCTGACCTTCGTCGGCTGGCTGATGCAGAAGCTCGTCAGGCGTCAGGCTCGCCGCCAGGAGTTGTCATGACTCTGGACTGGCACGGCGCATGGATGTCGGTGATTCATCACCCGCTTTTCGGCATCGCGGTCACGCTCGGTGCCTATCAGATGGCGATGGCCGCTTACGAAAAAACCCGCTGGCTGTTTCTCCAGCCGGTACTGGTTTCAATGGTGGTGGTGATCGGCGTGGTACTGGTCTGCGACCTGGAATACACCGAGTACCGCAAAAGCACCGAGATTCTCAGCACACTGCTGGGGCCGGCGACGGTTGCGCTGGCCGTGCCGCTTTATCTGAATATGCGGCGCATTCGGCAGTTGTTCTGGCCTGTATTGACTACGCTGGTGATCGGCGGAGTATTTGCCACCGGGCTGTGCGTGGGCCTCGGGGTGCTGTTTGGGGCCGATCACATGATTTTGATGACGATGGCACCGAAGTCGGTGACATCACCCATCGCCATGCTGGTCGCCGAGCAGATTGGCGGAGTGGCGGCGCTGGCGGCGGTTTTTGTATTGATTACAGGTGTATTCGGTGCCATTTTCGGCCCGTGCCTGCTGTCGCTGGCCGGCGTGGACAATCCTGCGGCGCGGGGCATGGCCCTGGGCCTGACCGCCCATGCGGTGGGAACGTCCGTGGCGTTGCAAGAAGGTGAGGAATCGGGGGCTTTTGCTGCGTTGGCAATGAGTCTGATGGGCGTTGCAACGGCACTGTTTCTGCCGCTGGCAATGTCGCTGGCCATTTAAAGGAGGCTTTTCTATGACGTTGCCTTTGTTTCCACTGAACGCTGTGCTGTTTCCGGGTTGTGTGCTTGATCTGCAACTGTTTGAAGCCCGGTATCTGGACATGATTGGCCGCTGCATGAAGCAGGGCGAAGGGTTTGGCGTGGTGTGCATCACCCAGGGCAGTGAGGTCGGCATCGTGCCGGACGGCTACTCGCGAATCGGCTGTGAAGCGCTGGTCGAGGATTTTCAGCAGCAGGACAACGGTTTGCTGGGCATTCGTGTTGTGGGTGGGCGCCGCTTCCGCGTTATTGCAACCGAGGTCCAGCGCGATCAACTGCTGGTGGCCGAGGTTGAATGGCTGCAAGAGCCTGAGGAACGGCCGTTACAGGAAGAAGACGCCGACCTCGTTGCGCTGCTGGAAGCCCTGGCCGAACACCCGATGGTCGCCTCCTTGAACATGGGCGTGTCCGCCGAGGGGCAGTATTCGCTGTCCAACCAGTTGGCCTATTTGCTGCCATTTACCGAGAAAGACAAAGTCGAACTGCTGGAAATCGACGACCCTGAAGAACGCCTCGACGCGATTCAGGAATTGCTCGATGAAATGCAGGGCGATATGCAGGCTTGAGCACGGGATTCTGCTTTACGCCATTCATTGTGCACGACTGAACATCTGTGACGCGGAGCGTCACTCAATGCATGCCACCGCGGAGCACTGGCACGATAGTCAGTGCTGCCACATCACGGCCAGGCTCAATCAGCGCGGCGGGTACTGCTCCAGGATTTTCGCAACGGTGCTGCGCATGGCCTGGTCGCGTTCAGCGGGGTTGCCGGCGTTGTCGTTGAGGATGCGCTCGGTGCTGCCGCGCCAGACCAGTTTGCCGTCCTTGCCGTCAAACAGGTCGATCTGCAGGGTGCTGACCTTGTAGTCAACACTGCGGGTTTCGGTGTTCATCGGCCCGTTCCAGTAGCCATAACCGCCCCACGGGTTCCAGCCGCCGCCATAGTTGGTGCTAACCGTCTGCTGGCGATTTTCGACGATCAGCCAGGCCTGCACGTTCAAGTCCGCACGCGCACCGCCCGCGGCCATGCGCAAGCCGCGCTGGTCCAGTTGTTCGCCGATCGACTGGCGAATGCGTTGCTCGGTCAGGTCACTCCTGAGCCGTGGATCATCCGGCTGGTACTGCACGCCGGGCTCTTTCCAGCTCCAGCTTCGATAGCCTGCGAAATCGCGCTTGGCATCGAAATCGCGGTTGATCGAGTTGCTCTGGCAGGCGGCCAGCAGCAGGGCACAGGACAGCAGGGCGATACGGCGGAACATGGCAGTTCTCCGAAGGAGTTACAGACGAGCTAAGAAGGAGGATAAGCGCTCAGCGCCTGTTGCACGGCCTGACGCAATGCGCTGCTGCGGTCTGCCAGATTGTTGCTGGCGCGTGCATCGGCACTGGCGCTCCAGACCGGCTGGCCGGTGCGCGCATCAATCAGGTTGATCTGCACCACCATCACGTTTTCCTGATAAGTGCGCACCACCGGTACGCTGGCGTAGCCGCCGTAACCGGGTCGATAGCCATCGTAACGGCCATAGCCCGAGCCGCCTCCATAATACGGATCGTAATCCTCACGCACCTGGCGCAGCCGGGTTTCCTGCCGGGTAGTGGCGCTTACGTAAAGGTCGGCAGGCTGATTACTACGAGCCGGGCGCAAGCCGCGCTGATCCAGGCCATTGCTCAACGCTTCGACCACTTGCGCCGAGTCCACCCAGGCTGTACCCGGCGGCAGTTGGCCGTTGAGCCAGCCCCAGGTCCGGTACTTGCCATAGTCGCGTGGCGGCGCAGGATAAGCGCTCAAGTCCAGCGTTTTGGCTGCCTGCGGCGGCGCAGGCGGCATGGGCAGCGAGCTGGCCACGTAAGGGTTATCGCTCTGGCAGGCGCTCAGCCCGATAACGCTCAGGCCGAGCAACAGGACAAACGAGGCAGCACGGTAGGTCATGTGGGTCTCCGCAATGATGTCAGACCGGACGGCACATCCAGTGCAGGTATCGACCCAGCCCGGCAAACGCCGGATGACGTCGATGCGCCAGCTCCATTTCCAGCAGGTCCGTCAGCTCGGCCCGGGCCTGGAATTCAAGCGGCATGTAATCGTGAAACACCCGCACGCCGCTACGGGTTTCGACTTGCCACAGCCCTTCAAGTTGCGTCGCCAGTTCCCGAGGGTCGAGCGGTTGCTGGGGCGTCAGGCTCTGCTTTTCTCCGGCCATGTCGTTTTTACGCATCTTGCGGAAATGGCCCTTGAGCAAGTTGCGATAAATCAGCGCATCGCGGTTGTAAAACGCCAGCGACAGCCAGCCATCGTCCTGGGTGAGCCTGCGCAGCACCGGAAGAATCGAGTACGGCTCGGCCAGCCATTCCAGCACGGCGTGGCACAGCACCACATCGTAAGTGTCGCTCAGTAAGTCGGGCAGCGCCTGCCACGGGGCCTGAATGAAGGTTGCCGTCTGTCCGGCGTCGGCAAAACGCTGACGTGCGCCTTCAAGCATGGGCTCGGCGGGCTCGGCCAGCGTCACCTCATGACCTTGCTCGGCCAGCCACAGCGACATATGCCCCAACCCTGCGCCGATATCCAGCACGCGCAACGGCCGCTTGGGCAGCGTCTCGGTCAGATCGGCCTGCAACACGGCCAGACGAATGGCCCCTTTGGCCCCGCCGTAGATCTTTTCCGCAAAGCGCGTCGCCAACTGGTCGAAATGGCGATCACTCACTTGGCAAATCTCCGCTCGCTGTCTGCCAGCTTGTTGCGCACGACCGTTTCCATGTCCAGCCCCAGTTCGCTGCACAGCAGCAACAGGTAGAGGATGATATCGCCGACTTCCTGCCCTGCATGCTCAAGCTGATCGGCAGGCAGCTCGCGTGACTGGTCTTCGCGCAGCCACTGGAATATCTCCACCAGCTCGGCCATTTCCACGCTGGCAGCCATGGCCAGGTTTTTCGGGCTGTGAAATTGCTTCCAGTCGTTCTGGTCGCGGATGCGGTGCAGGCGTTGGGTCAACTCGTCGAGGTTCATCGTGCTCTCCTGAAGACGCATAGCTTCAGGGGGATCGGGTCGCCAGGCAAGTGGGCGTTGCAGTTTGTTCAGACGTTGAGGGGAGCAGCGCTCCCGACACAGTACGCAATGACATCAATCCGTAGCCGGTTGCCAGCTACCGATCATGTGCACGATACCTTCCTGGCCTTCGACACGAAACTCACCGTGGGAACCGGCGGCGCTGGCCGACAGCGTGACATCGGCGGGCAGGCGTACCGGCTTCTGGAACTGCACGCTGATCTGGACGTTCGAGGCGGGCAGGTGATCTTCCAGTGCTGCGAGCGCACGTGCCTTGAGCCACATGCCGTGGGCAATGGCGCGCGGGAAGCCGAATAGCTTGGCGCTGGCGGCGCTGAGGTGAATGGGGTTGTAGTCGCCAGACACCTTGGCGTACTCGCGGCCGATCTGTGCAGACGCCCGCCAGCGGTCCAGCTCGATGAGCGGTCGCAGGTACGCTTCGGGCATTGGAGCAGGCGCGTCCTCAAGATGAACGGCGGTGCACAGCAGGGTGCTTTCTTCTTCCCATAGCAGGCCCATTCCGTCCTCGGCCTGCGTGAGCAAGGTAAACGTCGCGCCTTTGGGGTGCGGGCGCAGGTCGGTGGCCTGCACGCTGATGTACAACTGGCTCACGCCGCCGAGCGGGCGAAGGGTGCGAATCTGATTGCCCAGATGAATGAGCCCCAGTAGCGGGAAGGGAAACTCCGGTGAGGTCATCAATTGCATCTGCAACGTAAAAGCCAGCGCATGCGGGTAAGTCGGCGGCAGCAGGCTGCTGTCTGCAAACCCACAGACCTTGCGGTACGCTTCAAGCTTGTCGTTATCGACCGCGATCCAGCTGCGCAACCCAAGATCGGGTAGCTGTGTGCCGGTTACCTTGCGCCTGAGCGCCGCCTGAATGAACAGGTTGGACAGCGGTTGCAGCGAATTGAGGTAGCGCCAATGAGCCGTCATCATCCATCTCCTTGAACTCAGTGCGGGACCTCAGGCCCCGATCACGTTTTGACCACATACGCGTAAAACCTGGCCACTGACGGCGCCGCTGCCCGGCTGGCTGAACCACGCCACCGCTTCTGCGACATCCTGTGGCGTACCGCCCTGGCCCAGCGAACTCATGCGCCGGCCCGCTTCACGCAAGGTGAACGGCATGTGGGCGGTCATTTTCGTTTCGATGAAACCCGGCGCAACAGCGTTGATGCTGATGCCGCGGGCCTTGAGCCCTGGCGCCATGGCCTTGGCAAAGCCGATCAGGCCGGCCTTGCTGGTGGTGTAGTTGGTTTGCCCGCGATTACCGGCGATGCCGCTGATCGAGGCCATGAGCACGATTCGGGCGTTGTCTTTCAGCGCGCCGCCATCAAGCAGCACCTGAGTGAGCACTTGCGGCGCGCCAAGGTTGACGGCCAGCACCGAGTCCCAGAAATCTTCCGGCATATTGGCCAGCGTCTTGTCGCGGGTGATGCCTGCGTTGTGCACCAGAATGTCGACGCCATCGGGCAGGTGTTCAAGCAGTTGCGCAGGTGCATCCGCCGCGCAGATATCCAGCGCCAGGGCCTGACCACCGAGCCGCGAGGCCAGTGCTTCCAGTTCTTTGCGGGTTTGCGGCACGTCCAGCAAAATGACCTGTGCGCCATCGCGGGTCAGGGTTTCGGCAATCGAGGCGCCGATGCCCCGCGCGGCACCGGTCACGACGGCTTTGCGCCCGGCCAGTGGGCGCGTCCAGTCCTGCACTTTGCTCGGGCAGGCGCTCAAATGGACAAACTGACCGGAGATGAATGCCGCCTTGGGGGTCAGGAAAAAGCGCAATGCGCCCTCCAGTTGGTCCTGCGCGTCTTCGTCCACCTGCAACAGCTTGACCGTCGCACCGTTGCGCACTTCCTTGGCCAGCGAGCGGCTGAAGCCCACGATGGCTTGCTGCGTGCTGGCCGCCAGCGGGTCGTCGAGCGTCTCCGGTGCGCGGCCAAGAATCACCACGTGTGCACAGTGGTCGAGGTTGCGCAGCAACGGTTGAAAGAAATCCCGGAGCTGTCTGAGCTGCTCGGTACGCAGAATCTGACTGGCGTCAAAGACCACTGCTTTCAGGCGCGGCCCCTGATTGGCGACCCAGGCGGTTGCGCCGGGCATCTCGCTGCCGAAGCTGTAAAGCGAGTCGGTCAGGCGGCTGGCGAACTGCCTGACCTGATCGCCCAGCGGCCCGGCGCTGATCAGCAGGGTGCCTTCGACCGGGCGCAAACGCCCGGCCTGCCAGCGCTCCAGGTGGGTGGGGGCGGGCAGACCGACGGCGTTCACCAGACGCCGACCCATGTCGGAATTGGCGAAATCAATATAGCGATCTGACGGCATGGAACACTCTCCTGAAGTCGGGGTTCAAAGGAATGGACCACGGTGGCATGACGTTTGTTCTTGCGATCGACACGGCTCATCCATTCGTATGCATAAAGGGAGTTTTCCATGACGCAACCTCGTCGGGTCGCCATCGTTGGCGGTAACCGCATTCCGTTCGCCCGCTCCAATGGCCCGTACGCCAATGCCAGCAATCAGGACATGCTCACCGCAGCACTTGAAGGTCTGATCGAGCGCTTCAACCTGCACGGGCTGCGCATGGGTGAAGTCGCGACGGGCGCGGTGCTCAAGCACTCCAGAGACTTCAACCTGACCCGCGAATGCGTGCTCGGCTCGCGGCTGTCCGCGCAGACTCCCGCTTACGACATTCAGCAGGCCTGCGGCACGGGGCTGGAAGCCGCATTGCTGGTGGCCAACAAGATCGCGCTAGGGCAGATCGAGTGCGGCATTGCCGGCGGCGTGGACACTACGTCGGATGCGCCAATCGGCGTCAATGAAGGTCTGCGCGCCATTCTGTTGCAGGTCAACCGCTGCAAGACCCCCGCTGACAAGTTCAAGGCGTTGCTGCAGTTGCGCCCGCATCACCTCAAGCCGGAGCTGCCGCGCAACGGTGAGCCGCGCACGGGGTTGTCGATGGGCCAGCATTGCGAACTGATGGCACAGACTTGGGGCATCGAGCGTTCAACGCAGGATCAACTGGCGCTGGAAAGCCATTTGAAAATGGCCGCCGCTTACGCCGAGGGCTGGCAGGATGATCTGATGACGCCGTACCTGGGGCTGATCCGCGACAACAACCTGCGCCCGGACCTGACGCTGGAGAAACTGGCCAGCCTCAAACCGGCCTTCGAGCGCAGCGCCAAAGGCACGTTGTCGGCAGGCAATTCGACACCGCTGACCGATGGTGCGTCGGTGGTGTTGCTGGCCAGTGAAGACTGGGCTCGCGAACGTGGTTTGCCGGTGCTGGCTTACTGGCGCGATGGCGAGGCAGCAGCGGTGGACTTCGTCAAAGGCACGGAAGGCTTGCTGATGGCGCCGGTCTACGCCGTTCCGCGTCTGCTGGCCCGCAACGGGCTTACGCTTCAGGATTTTGATTACTACGAAATCCACGAAGCGTTCGCCGCGCAAGTGCTGTGCACGCTCAAGGCCTGGGAAGACGCCGATTACTGCAAGACCCGCCTGGGGCTTGATGCGCCGCTTGGGTCGATTGACCGCAGCAAAATGAACGTCAAAGGCAGCTCACTGGCCGCGGGCCACCCGTTTGCTGCTACCGGAGGCCGCATCGTCGCCAACCTGGCCAAACTGCTGGCGGCGGCAGGCAGCGGACGTGGCCTGGTCTCGATCTGCGCAGCAGGCGGACAGGGCGTGACGGCGATTCTTGAGCGTTAGGCAAATGGCGGCGGTCATGGGCATAATCCGCTGCCAGCGCAGTCAAGATCGGACGCAGAGCTTCCAGGACGGCGCTACCACGGCCTTCGGCCAGAATCAAAAGCGGATTTTTTTGTAACGTCGAGGTAAAACATGGGGCTCATCATTGGGATATCGGTCCTTCTGATTCTGATCGGCACTGTGCTCTATCTGTTCGATAAAGGCGCGCGAACCCGCTGGTTGCGGCCTTACATTGGCCTGGCGCTGATCGGTTTGCTGATCTTCGGCATGGGGCTGCTGGTGGGGCTGGTTTCCGATGAGATCGAAGGTTATTTTGTGCTGGTTGCCAAATGGGTGATCGCCGTGACCGGTATCATGTTTTGCCTGCGGCTGATCATGCTGATCGCCAAACGCTTCATCGTCAGAAATTGAGCGCGCAACCCGCCCGTGCGTGACAGGACAACGTGGAAAATCATTTCAAATTTCTGACCTTGCCCAAGACCTCGGGCGAGGTCGCCAACGTCTTCATTCATGGCTACTCCTCAGGGCACGATCTGGATGACCGGCGCATGCTGGCCAGCAGCATTCCCGCAGCCTTGCGCCACAGCGTGAATATCCTCGCTTTCTGGCCGTCGAGCCATTTCACCCAGATGGATAACCGCTCCCGTGGCCTGCTGATGGCCGCCGCTCGTGTGCATCCGCTGGCCGGTGCGGCGGCGCTGGCGGGGGACCGTGTGGTTCATTTCGCGCGCATCCGCAATCGTGCCCGCGACATGGGCAAGGTGCTGCTGACGCAACTGGACCGCTACCTGTTCGAGCATCATCCGCAGGTAAAGCGCGTCAACCTGATCGGCCATTCACTGGGCGGTCGGCTGTTGGTCAGCGCACTCAAAAACGCCGAGCAACCCCTGGAACACGGCCTGGTCGTGGGTGATGTGCTGCTGATGGCCGCAGCGGTGCGCCTCGATGCCACCGAGGCCGAGCAGCTCAAACAAAGCATCAGCGGGCGGCTGATCAACGCTTATTCCAGCGAAGACCACGTGTTGCTGCTGAACCTGGGCGAGAAAAGCCTGGGGCGCACGCCGGTCGAGCATTTTGAAAATGTGCGCATGGCGGGGTATCGCCATCACCATTACTGGCGCCGTTTGCAGGAAGTGCTGATCGCGACCGGTTTCAGTGGGTGTGAAGGGTTGGAAACGGGTGTCGCGGTTTTGCCCGTGGCGACCCGCGACCCGATCTTGCAGGACGCATTGCTGCACGACGTGCTGGCGCGCTCGCCGGATCACTTGCTGGACGCAGCGATCAGGCATTTGCGCAGCAGCCGCTGGACCCGCCTGCACGATGCCGAAGCAGACCGTGCCTATGCATTCGTGCGCGAATTCCAACTGGTCGCCGGACATTTTCTGGTCAACGCCGCACGTCGTCGAGGCGTGCCCTATACCCGAGCGCTGGGCATGCTGGCGCGGCAATACGGCCTGGACGACGCGCTGCACCAGTGCGCCACGGTGGTCGAGGTGGAAGAACTGCTGCTCAGAACGTTCTTTCGCCATGCGTTCAACAGTGCGCACCCGCTGGTGCAGATGCCCCGCGCCAGTGTCAGAGCGATGAGTTGGGAGGTGTACGCCGCGCATGTCGATACGCTGGCCGAGCGCCTGACCGTTGCTGCGTTTTTCAAGCCGGCGCAGTCCGAAAAAGCCCCCGGCAGGCTCAAAGGGTTATTGGGTGCCATTCGCCAGGCGCCGGTGCAGCGCTTGCTGACGCATTTTGGTACGGCGCTCAGGCCAGGTTATTCGGCGTTGATCCCAACCGTGGCCATCGTCTTTTACGCGCGCGTCATGCTGGACGATGACGCGCTGATGTAAGCCGCGCTCAGGCGGCGCGAGCCTCTTCCAGTGCGGCTTGCGAGAGCTGCTGGCGATGACGACTGGCGTAGCTCTCGGCGATGATCGAACAGACGATCAACTGCATCGGGTGATAAATCATGATCGGCAGCAGAATCAGCCCCATCCCCGGATTGCTGCCGAAGATCAAGGCCGCCATCGGCGCGCCGGCCGCGAGGGACTTCTTGGTGGCGCAGAACACCGCAGCAACCTTGTCGGCGTGATCGAACTTGAGCGCCCGTGCGGTGCGGGTGGTCAGCAGCAGAATCAACGCCAGCAACAGCGCGGTGCCGATAAATGCGGTGAGGATCACGCTGTTGCCCTGGCTTTGCCACATGCCGGAGATCATCGAGTTGCAGAACGCCGCATAGACGAGCAGCAGAATCACCATTTTGTCGATCAGGTTGGTGTACTTCTTGTGTCGCGCAAAGAACTTGCCCAGCAGCGGACGCAACAGTTGGCCCAGCACCAGTGGCAGCAGCAACATGGCGCAGAGGTTCAGTAGCGTATCGCCCAGATCGATACCGCCTGCGCCAGTGCCGACCAGCAGGCTCACCAGCCACGGCGTGATGAAAATCCCGATGACGCTGGACATGCTGGCGTTGAGAATCGCCGCCGGAACGTTACCGCCCGCGCTTGCGGTCAGCGCCACCGAAGACGAAATGGTCGAGGGCAGGGCGCACAGATAGAAAAAGCCCAGCATCAGTAGCGCAGGCACATGCGAGCCCAGCAGCTTATTGCACGCCAGCCAGATCAGCGGGAACACGACGAAGGTGAACACCTGAATCATCACGTGCAGGCGCCAGTTGCTCAGGCCCTTTTTGATCTGCTCGCTGGACAGGTTGACCCCGTGCAGGAAGAACACCACGAACACGCCGATGTTAATGACGTATTCGGCATGCATGCTGCCGCCCGTGGCACCGAAGTGGGGGAGGAAGTAGGCAAGAACCGTCGCCAGGACCATGCCCCAGAGGAACCAGTCGGTGGCAACGCGCTTGAAGTGTTTGAGTGATTGCATGGCAGGCTCGGACAACTTTTTAATCAGGAATATCAGCAGGGTACTGTGCCCGATGGCCGTCTGGCGACACAAGGCCGTAGGGTAAGTCAGCGCCACTGTCGTTGTGCGTTCTGCACTGGAACAGGGCGTAAGTGTAACCAATCCCGCGCAGGCGGGTAGTTGCTGAGTTCGGGAGATTGCCCGATGGGGTTTCATGTTGTGGCCAAGTTGCGCCGGGAGTTAACAAGACGCCAGGTGCTGTCTTTTTCTGCGACTGTACATTTTGTCCCGGAATATCTTTCACCTGCCGTGCGGCACGAAAGGTGCTTTAAACCGGGGTGTTGCGTGGTTTTTGCTTAAAAACCTTTCAATCCACAAGGCCCTACCCCTACTCGCTGGCGGAGGATTGCCGTATAACGGCAACAATCGCGTATCTGGCAACAAAGGACCCTTAATAAAAGCTGATGAAAACTCCTAAACGCATTGAACCCCTGATCGAAGACGGTCTGGTCGACGAGGTGCTGCGCCCGCTCATGAGTGGTAAAGAGGCAGCTGTTTATGTGGTGCGCTGTGGCAATGAGCTGCGGTGTGCCAAGGTTTACAAGGAGGCCAACAAACGCAGTTTCCGTCAGGCGGCCGAGTATCAGGAAGGTCGCAAGGTACGCAACAGCCGACAGGCCCGGGCAATGGCCAAGGGCTCGAAGTTCGGGCGCAAGGAAACCGAAGACGCCTGGCAGAACGCTGAAGTGGCGGCGCTGTTTCGTCTGGCCAGTGCAGGTGTCCGGGTGCCCAAGCCGTACGACTTCCTGGAAGGCGTGCTGCTCATGGAACTGGTGGCCGACGAGTATGGCGATGCGGCGCCGCGTCTGAACGACGTGGTGCTGGAGCCGGACCAGGCGCGCGAGTATCACGCTTTCCTGATCGAGCAGATCGTGCTGATGCTGTGTGCCGGTCTGGTGCACGGTGACCTGTCCGAGTTCAATGTGCTGCTGGCGCCGTCTGGCCCGGTGATCATCGACCTGCCGCAAGCGGTCGATGCGGCGGGCAACAACCACGCATTCAGCATGCTGGAGCGCGACGTCGGCAACATGGCCCTGTACTTCGGTCGCTTTGCGCCGGAGCTCAGGAGCACCAAGTACGCCAAGGAGATGTGGTCGTACTACGAGGCTGGCACGCTGTCGCCCACCACGGTGCTGACCGGTGAGTTTGATGAGCCGGAGGACGAAGCCGATGTGGGCGGCGTACTGCGCGAGATCGAAGCCGCGCGTCTGGACGAAGCCCGCCGCCAGGCAGCCCGCGCCGCAGACGACGCACCTCCGGGCAAATCCGCCGAAGAACCGCCGCCGCCGTGGCTGCAGTAGAGTCTGACGCCAGGCAGTCCCACTGGAGCGTTCGCAACGATATTTCAACTATCGTGCGACGCTCCGCGTCGTCATGCCGTTCTGGACGCTCTGCGTCCTCTGTTGAGCGGCGGGAATACCTATGAACAACACCCACCCGACGCCAGGTCCTTGAGGATCGGGCAGTCGGGGCGGTCGTTGCCCTGGCAGTGTTCCACCAGTTCCTCAAGCGTGTCGCGCAGGCTGGCCAGCTCGTCGATTTTCTGGTTCAGCTGGACGATGTGCTGACGGGCCAGAGCCTTGACGTCGGCGCTGGCGCGTTGGCGGTCTTGCCAGAGGGTCAGCAGTTTGCTGACTTCTTCCAGCGAAAACCCCAGGTCCCGTGAGCGCTTGATGAACGCCAGGGTGTGCAGGTCTTCGGCGCCGTACAACCGATAACCGCTGTCGCTGCGATGCGCGGCTTTCAGCAGGCCGATGGACTCGTAATAGCGAATCATCTTCGCGCTCAAGCCGCTGCTCCTGGCTGCCTGGCCGATGTTCATGGTTTGTCCTCCAGATCACGCGGCTTCCAGGTTTTCAACAGCAGGGCGTTGCCCACCACGCTGACGCTGGACAGTGCCATGGCCGCGCCCGCCAGTACCGGGTTGAGATAGCCCAGCGCCGCAAGCGGGATGCCGATCAGGTTATAGACGAACGCCCAGAACAGGTTCTGGCGGATCTTCGCGTAGGTTCGTCGGCTGATGTCCAGAGCAGCGGGCACCAGTCGCGGGTCGCCGCGCATCAATGTAATGCCGGCGGCATGCATCGCGACATCAGTCCCGCCGCCCATCGCAATGCCCACGTCAGCCGCCGCCAGCGCCGGTGCATCGTTGATGCCGTCACCGACCATGGCCACCACATGGTTGCTTTTCAGCCGCATCACGGTATTGGCCTTGTCGGCAGGCAGCACCTCGGCGTGTACGTCGTGTATCCCCAGCGCCCTGGCAACCATCTGCGCGCTGCCGCGGTTATCGCCGGTCAGCAAATGGCTGGTGATGCCGCGCGCGTTCAGCGCCTTGATTGCCTGATCAGTGCCGGGCTTGAGCGTGTCCCCAAACGCAAACATGCCGATCACTTTCGGCTCCGGAGCCTGCTCGATCAGCCAGGACAGCGTGCGCCCGTCGGTTTCCCAGATGCGTGCGGATTCGGCCAGCTCGCCCATTGGCAGGCCGCTTTCGTCCAGCAAGCGCCGATTGCCCAGCGCCAGTTCGCGGCCCTGAACCGTGCCGGCGATCCCTCGGCCACTCAGGGCGTGGCTGTTTTCGACCGGGTCGAGTGTCAGTTGCCATTCATCGCAGACGTCCAGTACGGCCTTGGCTAACGGATGTTCGCTGCCGCATTGCAGTGCGCCCGCCAGTTGCAGCAAGTGCTCTTCATTGCCCAGCACGGCGCTCATGTTGGTGATGCGCGGGGTGCCGGACGTCAGCGTGCCGGTCTTGTCGAACACCACGGCGTCCACATCATGGGCGCGCTCCAGGGCTTCTGCGTCCTTGATCAGAATGCCGTAGCGCGCCGCCACTCCGGTTCCGGCCATGATTGCTGTCGGCGTCGCGAGGCCCAGCGAGCAGGGGCAGGCGATCACCAGCACCGCGACGGCGTTGATCAGTGCCACTTCCAGCGATGCACCGACCAGCAGCCAGCCCGCCAATGTGAAGAAGGCGATAACCAGCACGGTCGGCACAAACACCTGGCTGACTTTATCCACCAGTTTCTGGATCGGTGCCTTGCCTGCCTGTGCGTCTTCGACCAGACGAATGATGCGCGCCAGCACCGTTTCCGCACCCAGCGCGGCAGTACGAATCAGCAAGCGACCTTCGCCATTGATTGCACCGCCAGTGACCTTGTCACCCGGCTGTTTGGCCACCGGGAGACTTTCACCGGTAATCAACGCTTCGTCGGCGTGGCTGCGGCCCTCGAGCACTTCGCCGTCCACTGGAAAGCGTTCACCTGGCTTGACCAGCACCGCGTCGCCAAGCCGAAGCTCGCTGATCGCGACGTCTTGCTCAATGCCGTCAATCAGCCGCAGGGCGCGGTCCGGGCGCAATGCTTCCAGGGCGCGAATGGCGCTGGCGGTCTGGCGTTTGGCGCGGCTTTCCAGGTACTTGCCCAGCAGCACCAGGGCGATGACCACCGCCGATGCTTCAAAATACAGATGCGGCGTAGTGCCCGGTGCGGCATGCAGCCATTGATAGACGCTCAGGCCATAACCCGCGCTGGTGCCGATGGCGACCAGCAGGTCCATGTTACCTGCGCCCGCGCGCACTGCTTTCCATGCGGCCAGATAAAACCGCGCGCCCAGAATGAACTGCACCGGTGTCGCCAGTGCGAACTGCGCCCATGCGGGCAGCATCCAGTGCAAGCCCAGCGGCGTCAGGAGCATCGGCGCGATCAGTGGTAACGCCAGCGCAATGGCCAGCAGCAAGGCCCAGCGCTCGCGGTGCAGATGCTGGATTTTTTTCTCGGCGTCGGCCTGCCGGTCCTGAATCAGCGTTGCGCCATAGCCGGCGCGGGTGACGGCTGAAATCAGGGTGTGCGGATCGGTTTGCGGCGCAACGCTGACGTGCGCGCGTTCATTGGCGAGGTTGACCGTCACACTGTTGACCCCCGGCACTTTGGCCAGGGCACGCTCGACCCGACCTGCGCAACTGGCACAGGTCATACCGCTGATCGGCAGGTCGAAGGTGGTGATGTCTTGCATCTGTAACACTCCCTGAGACTGAATGCCTGCAAGGATCAACCTTGCCACATGGGCAAGGTCAAGCGCGAATCAATAGTTGAGGTCGGCTTTCTTGAGGTACAGCCCGTTCAGGTCGGTGGCGATGCGGTACTTGAGGATATCCCCGGCATGCAGCTGGATCTTGGTGTTGCGCGCAGCTTCCATCCCGCCCTCGCAGCCGCCCACGGTGCCGCGCAGTGTGGTCAGGCGCACGGACACTTCGCCGGGCGGCAGGTTGAAAGACACCGAGTCCTCCTGAAACAGCCTTCCGGCCAGGCGGTCCTGAACGTAGATGCCGATTTCGCAGGAGGTCGCCACTTCCAGCCGCTCTCGGGAAATAATCAGAATGCCGTAGTCCTGAGCAGCCTGAGTGGCCGGTGCGATAGCCAAGAAACCGAGAATGCTGAAGAGGCTCACTGCTGACCAGCGCATCGCTGATACTCCTGATGTAAACGTTGATGAGTCAGCTTGGCTCACGATCAGTCCGAATACCAGCCCGGCAGCGATAACAGAAACTTGACCTTGACATGATGGCAAGGTTGAAGATGAGCGCCATCCATCATTGAAGGAGTGACAACATGCAGTTATTCACTGTTCAAGGCATGACCTGCGGGCACTGTGTTCGCGCCGTGACCGAAGCGATCAAAAATGACGACCCTGCCGCCGAGGTACAGGTCGAACTGGCCAGTAAACAGGTGAAGGTACAGAGCTGCCTGTCGCCGGAGCAGATCATCGGGCTGATCGGCGAAGAGGGTTATCAGGCGCAATTGGCATGATTCAAAGCGGGGAAGTCAGTTGATTTCCCCATTCATGTATCCAAAGTCATGCTGAAAAATTTTGAATTAATTCTCCCGTCCGTCGTTCTCTTTCAGGTAAGCCGGTTAAACTTGCCCGTTGCTCTGTACCCGTTAATGGACACCCGATGAATCTACGAACGATCCTTATCCTCGGCTCACTGAGCGCTTTTGGCCCTCTGGCCATCGACTTTTATCTTCCCGGCTTTCCGGCCATGGCCTCGTATTTCGGCACCGATGAAAAACACGTGCAGTTGACCCTGGCCGCCTATTTTCTGGGGCTGTCGCTGGGGCAATTGGCTTACGGTCCAGTGGCTGACCGCTTTGGCCGGCGGATCCCGATGCTGGTCGGCGTGACGCTGTTCATGCTCGCATCAGTGGCTTGCGCCTTTGCGCCGAGCCTCGAATGGCTGATCGGTGCACGCTTCATTCAGGCGCTGGGAGGCTGTGCCGGGATGGTTCTGTCGCGGGCGATCGTCAGCGACAAGTGCAATGCGGTCGAGTCCGCCAAGGTCTTTTCGCAACTGATGCTGGTCATGGGGCTTGCGCCGATTCTGGCGCCGATGCTGGGCGGTGTACTGGTCAGCACCTTCGGCTGGCAATCGATCTTTGCCAGCCTCGCGCTGTTCAGTGCTGCCTGTCTGACTGCGGTTGCGCTGTGGCTGCCGGAAAGCATGCCGGCCAGCACGCCTCGCCAACCGTTGAACGGCGCGTTGCGCCAGTACGTCAATCTGCTGCAAGACCGCGTTTTCATCGGTCATGCCCTGACGGGCGGCATCGCGATGGCAGGTATGTTCGCTTACGTCGCCGGGTCGCCGTTCGTGTTCATCAAGCTGTACGGCGTGCCGGCCGAGCATTACGGCTGGCTGTTCGGGATGAATGCGGCGGGCTTCATTCTGGTTGCGCAGATCAACGCCCGTATTCTGCGCAAGACGGGCCCTGCGTTTTTGCTGTCACGCACGGTCTGGATCTACCTGGCGGCAGCGCTGGTTTTGCTCGCGATCACCGGGCTGCGTACCGAAGCACTGTGGCCGCTGCTGGTGCCGCTGTTCATTTGTGTGGCGAGCCTGGGTTGCATCATCCCCAATGCGTCTGCCTGTGCCATGAATGGCCAGTGGGCTCGCGCCGGCAGTGCGTCGGCTTTGTTGGGTTGCCTGCAATTCAGCGTCGCCGCCGTGGCGGCCAGTCTGGTCGGCGTGCTGCATGACGGCACCGCCACACCGATGGCGCTGGTGATCAGCCTGTGCGGCGTGCTGACCGTGAGCATTTCGGTGCTGACACGCCGTGCCCAGGCCAGGCGCGATGTTCTGGCCCAGACCGCCTGATCAGTTGCAGTGGTGGTGTCAGTGCAAAGTGCACTGACACCACAGCAGCGTTTCAGAACCCTTCAAGCACAACCTTGCCTTTGGCCTTGCCGCTTTCCAGCATGGCGTGAGCACGACGCAGGTTTTCGGCGTTGATGGTGCCGAAGTGTTCACCGAACGTGGTTTTCAGCGTACCGGCGTCAATCAGCTCGGCCACCCGGTTGAGCAGGTTGTGTTGTTCGATCATGTCCTCGGTTTCAAACATCGACCGCGTGTACATGAACTCCCAGTGCAGCGACAGGCTCTTGCGCTTGAGCTTTGACACGTCAAGCGCCTTCGGATCATCAATCAGGCCCAGCTTGCCTTGTGGCCTGAGCGCCTCGACCAATTGGTCCAGATGCTGCTCGGTCTGGGTCAGGCTGGCCACATGGGTCACCTGGTCAAGGCCGACGCGTTTGAGCTCTTCGCTCAACGGCTTGCTGTGGTCCAGTACCTCATGCGCGCCCAGTTCGCGAACCCAGCTTTCGGTTTCGGCTCGCGACGCGGTGCCGATGACTTTCAGCGAGGTCAGTTGTCGCGCCAGTTGCGTCAGGATCGACCCCACGCCACCGGCCGCGCCGACAATCAGCAGGCTTTGCGAACCTTCGCCTTTGCGCTGCGCAACCTGCAGGCGCTCGAACAACAGCTCCCAGGCCGTGATCGCGGTCAACGGCAGCGCCGCCGCATGAGCAAAACTCAGGGTCTTGGGCATGTGGCCGACGATGCGCTCGTCCACCACATGCAGCTCGCTGTTGCCACCCGGTCGGGTCAGCGACCCGGCATAGAACACCTTGTCGCCTGGCTTGAACAGTGTGACCTGACTGCCGACCGCTTTCACGACGCCCGCCACATCCCAGCCCAACACCTTGGCTGCGCCGTCTTCCGGCTGGACGTTCTGACGGATCTTGGTGTCCACCGGGTTGACGGAGATCGCCTTGACCTCGACCAGCAGATCACGAGCGCCAGCCACTGGATCGGGCAGTTCGATGTCCTGCAATGCCTGGGCGTCGCTGATCGGCAGAGACTGGTAGTACGCGATGGCTTTCATGTCAGTGACCTCAAAGGAAAATGATGGACGGATCATTGGCTATTTCCAGTAAAGATAAAACCCGCTAAAACGGCAGTCTCTTTCAATCTTATTTTGATAATACGAGGCGTTGATGCTGCGTTTTGATGACCTGCAGTTGTTCGTGCGTGCAGCAGACCTGGGCAGTCTTTCTGCCGCGGCGCGGGTGATGGACCTGTCGGCGGCCGTTGCCAGTGCGGCCCTCAAGCGTATCGAGCGGCAACTGGGCGCGCGCTTGCTGGCGCGTTCGACCCGCAGCCTGCGCCTGACCGCCGAAGGTGAAGGGTTTCTGGAATACGCGCGCGCGGCACTCGGCAGCCTGGAAGAAGGGCGGCGCCTGCTGGCCAGCAGTCAGGACCGTTGCGAGGGTGTGCTGCAACTCTCCGCACCGTCGGACTTTGGCCGCAACGTCCTTTTGCCCTGGCTGGACGAATTTCAGCAGCAACATCCGCAGTTGACCGTGCGTCTGTTGCTGGGCGACCGTATTGCCGATCTGTTCCGCCAGCCTGTCGATGTCGCGCTGCGTTACGGTGCGCCTGAGGACTCCAGCCTGGTTGCGCTGCCGGTGTTGCCTGACAACCGGCGGGTGCTCTGTGCAGCGCCGGGTTATCTGCAGCGTCATGGTGAGCCGCAGCAGGTCGAGCAACTGGTACACCATAACTGCCTGCTGTTCATGCTGGGTGATCGCATCCATGACCGCTGGACGCTGGAGGACGGCAAGCGCGAGATCAGCGTGACGGTCAGCGGCACCCGCGTCAGCGACGATGCTGATGTGGTGCGTCGTTGGGCCGTTGCAGGTGAAGGTGTCGCGTACAAGTCCTGGCTGGACGTTGCCGCCGATGTAAGGGCCGGGCACCTGAAAGTGTTAATGCCTGACCTGATGGGCGAGCGTGCACCACTGAACTTGCTGTGCGCGCACCGTGCTCAACTCAGCAAGCCCGTCATTCTGTTATTGGAAATGCTCAGGTCGCGTTGTAAGCAACATGTTGTAGGCCAGTCGCCTGTTGGTTTGTTGTAATGGCCGGCTTGAAGTAGGAAACGGCTTACGGAAGTGTCGGAAAATAAAGTATTTAAATTTACTTAAAAAATGAAAGATTCCGGTGCCAGAACAAAGTTGAAACTGACTGTTGTGAAGTGGTTTTGGCATTTTTGTCATAGGCATTGCGCTTGTCTTTTCGGGTCGTGCTTGGAGTGAGGGCTGAGAGCCCCATTCCAGAGCGGTTACAGCGTTATAACAGGATGCCCTTCAATCGGCCTGATCGCTACAGCGTCGGGCTATTTTCCCTGCCTGTGCGCGACAACAGTTTGTACGAAAAGTTTTTCACTTCCTTAGGCCAGAGGGCATAGAGTTTATACTTGTCATTTCAGATAAGAGCCGCGTTGAACTTTACGGCGGCGTGATCGCTTTCATTAAGTCATCGCGATAGATGAATGTTTCAACAGGGAGGGAACACATGGAATACGGACCTGGCATCAGCCAGATTGCGACATTGCTGGCCGACCCCAAGCGCAGCGCAATGCTCTGGGCACTGATGGACGGTACGGCTCGCCCTGCCGACGAGCTGGCCATTCTGGCGGGGGTTTCGGCAGCGTCTGCGGGCGCGCATCTGGCACGCCTTACCAGTGGTGGTCTGTTGAGGCAGGAGGCGCGAGGGCGCAAGCGTTTTTTTCGTCTGGCCGCGCCGGAGGTGGGCGCTGCGGTGGAAGCGCTGGCTTGTGCGTCGGTGGCCAGTGCTGATCAGATCAATCGTCGTTTTGCCCAACCCATGCCACTCTTGCCGCTACGTCGCGCGCGGGTCTGCTCCGATCATCTGGGGGGTGAAATAGCCGCCGAACTGTATCAGCGCCTGCTGGAGGCGGGCTGGATAGAACGGCATGAGAAGCGCATCGAGGTCACCAGCAGGGGAGTGGCCCTGTTTGCCGAGCGCGGCATCTACATACCTGCACTGGCGCAGCGCAAACGCGAAACGGTCTGCGCCTGCCCCAAATGGAACGACCGCAGCCCGCATTTGGGGGGCGCGCTGGGGGCAGGGCTGCTACAACTGTTCATCCAGATGGGCTGGCTGCGCACAACAGAAGAGTCCAGCACCCTGCAGGTTTCGTCCAGCGGGCAGCGGGAAATCAACAGCATCGCGGCGGCGGCCTGAGTCGCATCTGCACCGTAAAAGCGGACGCAGAGCGTGCAGAGCTGCACTCCCACGCGGTCAGCGCTACATGCAGGCCCGCTTTTGATTCTGGCCGAAGGCCGCGGGAGCAGACCGGGCGACGCTTCACTTGTCCGCTATCTCCTGTAGGAGCGGACTTGTCCGCGAACTGTCGGGAACCGGCAGCAAAACCAGCCGCCTCGGCGCACCAGATACAACCAAGGTGGCCTGTTTTGGGGCCGCTTCGCAGCCCTTCGCGGACAAGTCCGCTCCTACGCCATACGAGCAGAGGCTGTTTTCGGGGTTTTCAGGGCTTGACCAGTCGTGCATCCAGGCTGTTTTGCGCCAGGCGGCGTGCCTGATCTTCGGTCATGCCCAGGTGGGTGTGCAGCGCGTGGAAGTTTTCGGTCACGTAGCCGCCGAAGTAGGCCGGGTCGTCCGAGTTCACGGTGACTTTCACGCCGCGCTCGAGCATGTCGAGAATATTGTGCTGGGCCATGTCATCGAACACGCACAGTTTGGTGTTGGACAGCGGGCAGACGGTCAGCGGGATCTGTTCGTCGATGATGCGCTGCATCAGCCGCTCGTCTTCGATGGCGCGTACGCCGTGGTCGATGCGCTGGATTTTCAACAGATCCAGGGCTTCCCAGATGTATTCCGGCGGGCCTTCTTCGCCAGCGTGGGCGACGGTCAGGAAGCCTTCGTTGCGCGCACGGTCAAAGACGCGCTGGAATTTGCTCGGCGGATGGCCCATCTCGGAGCTGTCGAGGCCGACGGCGACGAACGCATCACGAAACGGCAGCGCCTGGTCGAGGGTCTTTTCGGCTTCGTCTTCGGACAGATGACGCAGAAAGCTCAGGATCAAACCACTGTCGACGCCCAGCTTCGACTTGCCGTCTTTCAAGGCCCCGGTAATCCCGGCCAGTACCACTTCAAAGGCAATGCCACGGTCGGTATGGGTTTGCGGGTCGAAGAACGGCTCGGTGTGGATAACGTTCTGTTCCTTGCAGCGCAGCAGGTACGCCCAGGTCAGGTCGTAGAAATCCTGCTCGGTGCGCAACACATCTGCGCCGCGGTAATACAGGTCGAGGAATTCCTGCAAATTATTGAAGGCATACGCCTTGCGCAGCGCTTCGACGTCATTCCACGGCAGGGCAATCCTGTTGCGTTCGGCCAGGGCGAACAGCAGCTCGGGTTCCAGCGAGCCTTCGAGGTGCAAGTGCAGTTCTGCCTTGGGCAGGGCGTTCAACCAGTCGTACATATTCTTTTCTCATCAGGTGCAGATCGCGTGCATTCTACAGATGCATGTCGCTGCGCAGGGTAAAACCTGACCGAGCGTTCAACTTGCCTCCTGTTCGCGACGGTAAGCGTAGGTGTCAGCGAAGCGTGACAGCAGAAATTCGGCACAGGTCGTGACAGGGTAGCGGGCCGGATGAGTTTCGCTCTGGCAACCGGGCAGGCATTCGATTCGGGTATCGGGATGCGGCTCGGCAAAAAACGGCATCGAGTAGCGATCAACGCCCAGCGGGCTGACGACCCGGTGCGGTGTGGAGAGGTAACGGTCATTGCTCCAGCGCGCCATCATGTCGCCAAGGTTGACCACGAAGGTGCCGTCTATCGGCGGCGCGTCGATCCATTCGCCGCGTACGTCGCGAACCTGCAAACCGCCCGCCGTGTCCTGATACAGCAACGTGATGCAGCCGTAGTCGGTGTGTGCGCCCGCGCCCTGTTGCTCGCTTGAAGTCGCCGTATGGCGCGGCGGGTAATGGATCATGCGCAGCACGCTGACCGGGTCTTGGAAGCGCTGATCGAAGAAGTCACGCTCGATGCCCAATGCCAGGGTCATGGCGCGCAGCAGGGTTTGCGCCAGAGCCTGCATGTCCAGGTAATGCTGCTCCATCAGGTCTTTCCAGCCGGGAATTGCCGGGTGCCGGTTGGGGCCGCGTAACGGTTTGCCGGCCAGCACGTCGGGATGATTGGTATCCAGGTGCAGGCCCATGTCGAAGGTTTCTTTCAGGTCGCTCGGCAGGCCAGGGTCCAGTTGCTCGGTGGCAATGGCGCCGTAGCCGCGATGGTGCGTGCTTTGCGTGATGTCGATGCGCAGTTTTTCGGCAGCATCGCGGGCGAAGAAGTCTTTGGCTGCCGATTGCACCTGTTCGATGCGCTCGGCAGTGATCGGGTGGCCCTTGATGTAGAAAAAGCCCCATTCCCGACAGGCGCTGTCTATCTGCGTGGCGACAGCCTGCCAGGCTTGGGTGTCAGTGCCGTAAAGCGGGCTGATGTCGATGATGGGAAGCTGGTCCATTAACCGGTCCTGGAAATCATTGTGGTGTAGCGTGTCGATGAGCGTGCCCGCCGAAACGGGCACGTGACGCCAGGCGGTTATTTAGGCAGTTCGGCCTTGATGCCTTCGACGTAGTAGTTCATCGATGCCAGCTCGGCATTGGTCGCGACCACGCCGTCAGCAATTTTGATCGTACCGTTCTGGTCCTTGATCGGGCCGGTGAACGGGTGGAACTCGCCGCTTTCGATGCTGGCGATGAGCTTCTGCGCTTCGGCTTTCACGTCAGCAGGCACCACGTCGCTGATCGGCAGTTCGACCGTGCCTTCTTTCAGGCCGCCCCAATAATCCTGCGGCTTCCAGGTGCCGGCAATCACGCCCTCGGCGGCCTGAATGTAATGCGGGCCCCAGTTGTTGACGATGGAGGCCAGCACCGCTTTGGGCCCGAAGTGCGCCATGTCTGAAGCGTAGCCCACGGCATACACGCCACGACGCTCGGCGGTCTGGATCGGTGCCGGGCTGTCGGTGTGCTGGAACACCACGTCCACACCCTGATCGATCAGGGCGTTGGCGGCATCGGCTTCCTTGCCCGGATCGAACCAGGAGTTGACCCACACCACTTTGATCTCGGTGCCGGGGTTGTATTTGTTCAGCGCCAGCTGGATGGCGTCGATGTCGCGCAGCACTTCAGGGATCGGGAAGGAGGCGACGTAACCGATCTTCTTGGTCTTGGTCATCTTCGCCGCGATGTAACCACTGACGTAGCGGCCTTCATACGTGCGGGCCAGATAGGTGCCCATGTTCTTGTCCTGCTTGTAGCCCGTCGCGTGTTCGAATTTCACTTTGGGGAATTGCTTGGCAACTTTCAGGGTCGGGTTCATGTAACCGAAGGAGGTGCTGAAAATCAGGTCATAGCCGCCCTTGGCCATGTTGCGAATCACCCGCTCGGCGTCTGCACCTTCCGGGACGTTTTCCACGTAGCTGCTGCTGACTTTGTCACCCAGCGCCGCGACCATCGCCTTGCGGCCCTGCTCGTGCTGATAGGTCCAGCCGTGGTCGCCGATGGGGCCGATATAGACGAATCCGACTTTCAACGGATCGGCTGCCGAGGCGAGCAGGCTGGAGCCGATGCCGACGACAGCGGCCATGGCGCACAGCAGTTTTTTCAGAGGACGACGTGGGTTGGTCAGGTGCATCGGGTCTAGCTCCTTACGGTCTTGTTGGAGTGCATACCCCGACAATGCAAATAACTGACCAACAGGACAACTATGCTGCCCGCGCGCCTTTGATTCTGCCCAAAGGGCGTTGGAGCGGACTTGTCCGAAAACAATGCTGATCGCCGCCCCGGTCGCTCCAACGGCCTTCGGCCAGAATCAAGGGCAACGCGAGTGCAGCGCGACGGTGCAGCTGTGAGCGCCAGCGCTGTCAACTGGTGCAGCGGGTGCTGCGTTCGACAATGCACATCGGCGTGCCGGCCACCGGCTCGCGCATGATCTGCACGTGCACGTCGAACACCTGACACACCAGCTCGGCGGTCAGCACATCACCCGGCGCGCCGCAGGTCACCAGACGTCCGCCCTGCATCACCGCCAGATGGTCGGCGTAGCGGCAGGCCTGATTGATGTCATGGAGCACGGTAATCACGGTTTTGCCTTCAGCGCTAAGCTCGCGCATCAGGTCCAGCAGTTCGACCTGATGGCTGATGTCCAGGTAGGTGGTCGGTTCATCGAGCAAAACGATGGCTGCGTCCTGCGCGAGAATCATCGCCAGCCAGGCGCGCTGCCGCTGCCCTCCGGACAAATCGGACAGCGGGCGTTCGGCCAGGGTAGCCAGTTCCATGCGCTGCAACGCCTGATCGACACTGTGCTGATCGGCCCCGCTCAAACGCCCCCACAAGCTGTTGTGCGGGCTGCGGCCGTAAGCCACCAGTTGGCGCACGTTGACGCCTTCGGGAATCGGCAGCACTTGCGGCAAAAACGCCACCTTGCAGGCCAGCTCCCTGGCCGACAGCTGGCTGTAGCCTTTACCGTCCAGGCTCAGGCTGCCCGACTGCGGGGTGAGGATCCGCGCGAACGCCTTGATCAGCGTGGATTTGCCGCAGCCGTTGGGGCCGATCAGCGCCGTGACCTGCCCTGCGGGCGGGCTGAATGACAGGTCCTGCACGATCCGCGTTGCGCCGTAGCCGATGTCGAGGTGCTGCGCCTTCAGAATGCTCATGGGTCAACCTTTGAATCGGGCCAGCAGCCAGAGAAAATACGGAGCGCCGATCACGGCGGTGAGAATCCCGGCAGGGATCTCGCTGGGCGCGATCAGCGTGCGGCCCAGCGTATCGGCCAGCACCAGCAATAGCGCGCCCAGCACCATCGACGCGGGCAGCAGGTATTGATGATGACCGCCAACCAGACGGCGAGCCATGTGCGGTGCGACCAGCCCGACAAAACTCACCGGCCCGATAATGCCCACGCCCAGGCTGGTCAGCAGCACGGCACTGCCCATCGCCAGCCAGCGAATACGTTTCAGGCTTGTGCCCAGGCTCTGTGCTGCCTCATCGCCAAGGCCGATCAGGTTCAGTGGTTTGGCCAGCAGCATACTGAGCGGGATCAGCAGCAAAAGCGGTGTGGCCAGCAAGACGTGGTGCCAGTTGCGGCTCCACAAACTGCCGGTCAAGGCCAGCAGCGCGGTGTTGATGTCCAGTGGATTGGACAGGATCAGGAACTCGGTGATGCTCGACAGCGTGACCGCAATCGCCACCCCGGACAGCGCAAAACGCACCCCGGAAAACTGCACGCCGGTGTTGTACAAAGCCAGCAGCAATGCGCCCGCCGCACCGCCCAGACATGCCACAAACGGCAGCGCAGCCACGGGCAATTGCGGCAGGCCGATAATGGCGATGGTCAGCGCCAGCCCTGCGCCCTGGGTCACACCCAGGATTTCCGGCGAGGCCAGCGGGTTGCGAATCACGCCTTGCACGATGGCGCCCGCCAGGCCGAGCGCACAGCCGGTCATGATCGCGATCAGGCCGCGTGGCAGGCGATGATTCCATACTTCAAAGTCTTTGCTGTCGTGAGCAATCAAGTGATCAAGCACCGCGCCAGGCTTAAGCCACACGGTACCCGCGCTGAGGCTCAACAACAGCGCCAGTGCCAGCAACATGATCAGCAATAACAGCCGGGAACGAGGCTGGTTCATAGCGCACGCCTCGCCAGAAACAGAAAGAACGGCGCGCCGATCAACGCCGTCACCACGCCAGCCGGTGTTTCAACGGGGAACGCCACGGCGCGGCTGATCAGGTCGGAAGCCAATACAATGGCCGCGCCCAGACCGGCACTGATCGGGACCAGCCAGCGGTAGTCATTGCCCAGCCATTGGCGAGCGATGTTTGGTGCGATCAGGCCGACAAAGGCAATCGGCCCGACTGCACAGACGCTGGCACCGACCAGCAGCAGGCTGACCACAAACACCAACAGCCGCAGGGCGCCGATACGCACGCCCAGCGAACGGGCGGCGTCTTCACCCAGGTTGATCAGGTTCAGACGTGGCGCACAGGCAATCGCCAACACCAGGCCGATCAGTGTGCAGGGCCAGAGCAGTTGCAGTTGCTCGGCACCGACATTGGCCAGTGAGCCGGCCAGCCAGTTGAGGACACTCTGCGCCTGGGCTTCGACCAGAATCACCGTGAGGCGAGTCAATGCTGCGCACAGCGCCGCAACGGCGACACCCGCCAGCACCAGTCGCCCTCGCGCGGTGGTCGGCGACCATGCGCCACCGAGGCTGAACACGGTAATCCACGCCAGTGCGCCGCCGATGCAGGTCATCAACAGTGCGCCACCGGCAAAGGGCAGCGCGACCAGCCCGGTGGAAAACAGCGCCAGACCCAACGCCGCGCCTGCCGTGACGCCAAACAAGGACGGCGAGGCCAGACGGTTGCGCGTGATGCCTTGCATCAACGCCCCGGCGACACCGAGGCACGCGCCCACCAATGCTGCGCACAAGGCACGCGGCACCCGCAGTTGCGCGACGATATACGCGATATTGCCACCCTCGCGACCCTGCGTGAACAGCCCGTTCCAGGCATCTATCTGGCGAATGCTGAACGACGACAAGGCGAACAGCGACACCCAGAACAGTCCCAGGCAGGTCGCGGCAATCACGCCCGCCATCAGCCAGCGGCGCATTTAAGGGTTCAGCACGGCCTTGCCGCCCTTGAGTACGGCAAGCGCATCGTCAGCGATCTGCTCGGACGCCATGATTCCGCGATTGCGCGCCCAGCTGTCACCGTCGACTTCGGCCACCTGTTTATTACGTACAGCGCCGAGCACCTGCCACAGCGGCTGCTTGCTCCAGGTGTCGACAATGCTCGGGCGACGATAATGGCCGACCAGCAACCAGTTGGGGTCCAGGGCGAGCAGTTGCTCCAGGCTGACGAACTCGGTGGGCGCGGCGTTGTTGCGCACTTCCGGTACTTGCAAACCGATGGCTTGCAGCACGCTGCCTGCGTAGGAGTGCGGGCCGTGGACCGAGAAACTGTCTTCACGGGCAACGCCGAACAGCACGTTGCTGTCGGCAGGAATCTGCTCGGCAACGTTTTTCAGGTGCTGACGGTTTTCTGCGATTCGCGCTTGCATCTCCGGGCCTTTGCCCAGCGCCATGCCGATCAGCCCGGCAGATTTCAGGCTGCCCTGATAGTCCTCGCCGCGTGACGGCAACATCAGCGTCGGAGCCAGGCTGGCCAGGTCGTTATAAAGAGCCTGATGACGACCGAGGTCAGCGATGATCAGGTCCGGCTTGAGCCGTGCGATCACTTCAATATTGGGTTGCGAGCGCAGCCCCACCGACTGCCATTCACCCACGGCCTTGCGCACCTTGGGCAGCACACGACTGGCGTCGCCATCATCTGCGGCGCCGACCGGTGTCACGCCAACCGAAGCAAGCCCGTCGAGAAACGAAAATTCCAGTACCACCACGCGCTTGGGGGTGTCTGGCAGATGGACCTTGTGCTGGCCGTCATCGATGTCGATGGGCGCAGCCTGAGCGGCGCTCGCCAGCAGCGTGAGCAGGCCGCAAGCCAATAAATGCGGAAGTCGAAAAGCACGCACGGCGAATGTCCTTTCTAAACAGAAGCTGAATCGTGAAAAACAGACGCACCAGAAAAGGCGCGAAGAAAACGGCGGGCACTATTTCACATCGTGACGGCGGGATCAAAAGTCATTTACGCGTGGGTGCAGTTCTCATTCAGGTCATTTGTTGAAACCTTTTGTCACACACCGCACTCTCAACCGCTTCAATGACAGGCACGGTCATGAGCATCCGCGACGATGTGTCGCAAGGTTTTGGAGGAAGTTATGGGCGCATTGCTCAAGCAAGAAAAGTTTCTGCTGCTGGCAATCATCGCCATGTTTGTCGCCTATCCGCTGGAGCATGTGTTGCTGGGCAACGGCCAGGTCGTCGCACTGGTCTCCGGGCTGGCGCTGGTCGGCTTCATCGTCTGCGCGTCGATGCGCGTTGCCCACCACGCCGAGATGCTCGCGGAAAAGGTCGGTGACCCCTACGGCACGATGATCCTCACGCTCTCGGCGGTGCTGGTCGAAGTGGTGATCCTGGCGATCATGATGAGCAACGAGCCATCGCCGACGCTGGTGCGTGACACGATTTACTCGGCGGTAATGCTCGACATCAACGGCATCCTCGGCCTGGCCGCGCTGATGGGCGGCATCAAGCACGGCGAGCAGTCGTACAACGATGATTCGGCACGGACCTACAGCGTGATGATCCTCACCGCGATGGGCGTGTCGATGGTGGTGCCCGAGTTCATTCCCAAGGGTGACTGGAAGATCTATTCGGCGTTCACCATCGGCGCAATGATTCTGCTCTACACCTTGTTCCTGCGTATGCAGGTCGGCCCGCACAGCTACTTTTTCAGCTACAGCTACCCGGAAAAGAAAAAACGTCAGGGCTCGGATCAGACTGAAGAACATGCCGAGCCAGTCAACCTGACCCGCTCCATTGCCACGTTGATCACCGGCGTCGTGGTAATCGGCGCGCTGGCCGAGGTGATGTCCAAGACCGTTGATCTGGGGCTGGAGGGCACGGGCGCGCCACCGGTCATGACCGCTATTCTGGTCGCCGCCATTTCTGCTGCGCCGGAGATTCTGACCGCCTTGCGCGCAGCACTCGCCAACCGCATGCAGTCGGTGGTCAATATCGCGTTGGGTGCGTCGCTCTCCACCGTGATCCTGACCGTTCCGGTCATGGAAGCGATGGCGCTTTACAGTGGCCAGCCGTTCCAGATGGCCATGACCCCGGTGCAGACCGTGATGATTTTCATCACCCTGCTGGTGTCCGCCATCAACCTTAATGACGGCGAAACCAACGCCATCGAAGGCATGACCCACTTCGTGCTGTTCGCGACGTTTATCATGCTGTCGTGTCTGGGGCTTTGAGGTTTCAGGTGAAATTCTGAACGCACAAATCCGGCTCACTCCTACAAAGATCTATGTCTAGCCGTCTAATGCGGCTCTTAGCCCCGTTTTTCGGGCTTGTCGGGACTTGCTTATAACGATGAGCGCGGAGCATGGGCATGGCACGTTCAACTCTCGCTGCGCACTGTCAGCCCTGAATCAACTCTCGCGCAGCCTGGCTGTGGTCGGCAATCAGCTGCTTGATATCCAGGCCTTCAACCTGTCCGTCAATCACTCGCCACTGACCGCCAACCATCACTCGATCGGCACGGTCTGCCCCGCACAGCAACAGCGCTGAAAGCGGATCGTGGCTGCCGGAGAAGCGCAGTTCATCGAGTTTGAAAAATGCCAGATCAGCCTGTTTGCCCACCGCCAGTTCACCTATATCAGTGCGGCCCAACAACTGCGCCGAGCCTTTGGTCGCCCAGCCAAGCACCAACTGCGGGGTGATTTTTTCCGCGCCGTAGCGCAGGCGTTGCAGGTACAGCGCCTGGCGGGTTTCGAGGATCATGTTCGAGGCATCATTGGACGCCGAGCCGTCCACGCCGAGGCCAAGCGGCGCGCCTGCAGCAATCAGGTCCAGGGTCGGGCAAATGCCAGAGGCCAGGCGCATGTTCGAGCTGGGGCAGTGACAGACGCCGGTGCCCGCAGCGCCGAGGCGGGCGATTTCATCAGGGTTGAAGTGGATACCATGGGCCAGCCAGGTGCGCGGGCCGAGCCAGCCGACGCTGTCCAGGTAATCCACGGTACGCAGGCCGAAGCGTTGCAGGCAGAAGTCCTCTTCATCGAGGGTTTCGGCCAAATGAGTGTGCAGGCGCACGTCGAGTTTTTCTGCCAGGGCTGCGCTCTCGGCCATGATCTGCGGTGTGACCGAGAAGGGCGAGCAGGGCGCCAGCGCGATTTGAATCTGCGCCCCGTCGCCGCGCTCGTGATACGTCTCGATCAGGCGCTGGCTGTCGGCCAGAATCACCTCGCCCTGTTGCACGGTTTGCTGGGGTGGCAAACCTCCATCGGCTTCGCCAAGGCTCATCGAACCGCGCGTCAGCATCGCGCGCATGCCCAGTTCGCGCACGCTTTGCACCTGAACATCGATGGCGTGTTCCAGCCCGTCGGGGAACAGGTAGTGGTGGTCGGCAGCCGTCGTGCAGCCCGACAGCAGCAACTCAGCCAACGCAACCTTGCTGGCCACGGCCAGTTTTTCCGGCGTCAGGCGCGCCCAGACCGGATACAGCGTCTTGAGCCACGGGAACAAAGGCTGATTGACCACCGGCGCCCAGGCGCGGGTCAGGGTTTGATAGAAATGGTGATGGGTGTTGATCAAGCCTGGCAGCAACACATGCTCGCGAGCATCGAACGACTGTGTGCAGGGCAATGAAGGTTGCTGCCCGGCAGCCAGCAGTTCGGTGATGACGCCATCTTCGATGACCAGACCGCCACGGGCGTCCAGGTCATTGGCGGTAAATAAAGCAAGAGGGTTTTTCAACCAGATACGGGTCGCAGGCACGGGCCGGCTCCTCTGAAAGACAGGTTCAGGGTTAGCCAGCTCAGTGTTGCCCTGTCTGCTGATCCAGGGTGGCCGGGGCTTGTGCGCCCCGGCGAAGGGCAGTGATTTTAGTTGAGCTGCCGGTTACCAGGCAATCGCCTTGCCTTGGTAATCGATAAAGTGATGCCCGCCTTTGCCTGCGTAGGTGTTGAGTTGCTCTACAAGGCCGGTGGTACTGGTCAGCACGTCGATGGCCGCGTTATCGCCGCCCATGTCGGTCTTCACCCAACCCGGATGCATCGACAACACGGTCGGACGGTTTTCACCCAACTGGCTGACAAAGGTGTTGGTCATCGAGTTGAGTGCCGCCTTGCTGGCTTTGTACAGCGCCAGTTCTGCGCCATCCGGGCAGGCAACGCTGCCCAGCCACGAACTCATGAACGCCAGCACGCCGGTACCCGGACGGATCTGCCCGATGAAACGCTCGGCCAGACGAATCGGCGCGACCGCGTTGGTCAGGAACAATTGCCCAAGCTCGGCCGCAGTCGACTGCGCCGCGCTCTGATGTTTGGGGCCGGTGATCCCGGCATTGACGAATAGCACGTCGAACACCTCGCCGCGCAGCTTCTGGACCAGTACTTCCAGCGAAGCGGTGTCGTCCATATCCACCGTCTCGATCCGCACGCCGTCAACGGCCCTGAGGTTTTCAGCGTTCTGCGGATCACGCACGGTGGCGGTAACTTGCCAGCCCTGTTCAGTCAGGCGTTGAACCAGCCCGAGCCCCAGGCCACGCGAAGCACCGATGATGAGGGCGGTTTTTTTGGTAGTGGTCATGAAGGATTCCTTGGCAGATTGAGAGACAGATTCCATGGCAGGGCTAGCACGCCTCTCGACAGTTTCGACCTTGCAGCGTACTCCTGCCTATAAATTGTTGGAATCTCTGTCAGCCAGAAACGTTCATAGTTTGGATTATCGTTGCGCACGCTCCAGCGTCGGAACGCCTTGGGTGACACTCCGCGTCACAGATCTGCGCCGCGCCGCTCATCAGGGATAGGACGCAGAGCGTCCAGAACGGCATGCGACGCAGAGCGTCGCACGCTAGTCAAAAGTTGAAGCCCCCTCAATGCCCCGCCCGCCACGGCTGGCCCAGCGAAACCGGCGCGTACAGCCGGGTGCGCAGGGCGTCGCGGGAGAGCAGGACAAGGACGATGATGGTGGCCACGTAAGGCAGCATCGCCAGCAGGTTGGACGGGATCGCCAGGCCGATGCCTTGTGCCACCAGGTGCAGGATGCTGGCGAGGCCGAACAGGTAGGCGCCGAGCAGCAGGCGCCAGACTCGCCAGCTGGCAAATACCACCAGCGCCAGGGCGATCCAGCCACGTCCAGCGCTCATGTTTTCCGCCCACATCGGTGTATAGGCCAGCGACAGGTAAGCCCCGGCCAGCCCGGCCATTGCACCGCCGAACAACACCGCCAGGGTTCGCACCCGCAATACCGGCAAGCCCATGGCACTGGCGGCGTCCGGGTTTTCGCCGACCGCCTGGATGATCAGCCCAACGCGGCTTTTCAGCAGCGCCCAGGCCACCAGCGCGAACAGTGCAAAAGACAGGTAGACCAGCAGGTCCTGGGCAAACAGCATGCGGCCGATCAGCGGTATATCGCTGAGGAAGGGGATGGCCACCGGCTCGAAACCACTGAGCGGTTTGCCAACCCAGGCGGCACCCACGAAGCTTGAAAGCCCGACACCAAAAATAGTCAGCGCCAGCCCGGTCGCAACCTGATTGGCGTTGAATACCAGCGCCACCAGCGCGAACAAGGCCGAGAGCAACATGCCCGCCAGCATCGCCAGCAAGACGCCCAGCCACAGATTGCCGGTGCTCAGCGCAACGATGAAACCGATCACCGCCCCGAACAGCATCATGCCTTCCTGGCCCAGATTGATGACGCCGCTTTTTTCGCAAATGAGTTCGCCCAGTGCGACCAGCAGCAACGGCGTGCCACAACGGACCATTGCATAGAAAATATTGCTCAGCAGGTCGATATCCATCATGCGGCTCCTGTGACGGGTGTCATCTGGCGCTTGGCCCAGTGCAGTTTCAGGCGCGGCCGGTAGAGGATCAGCACATCGCAGGCGAGCAGGAAGAACAGCATCATCCCTTGAAACAACTGGGTGATGGCCAACGGCAGGTTCAGGGTCATTTGCGCGCTTTCGCCCCCCAGATACAGCAGGGCGATCAGCAGGCTGGAGAACAGAATGCCGATGGGGTTGAGGCGACCGAGAAAGGCCACGGTGATTGCGGCATAGCCGTAACCCGGCGAAACCTGCGGCACCAGTTGGCCAATCGGGCCGGCGACTTCCGACACACCCGCCAGACCGGCCAGCGCGCCACTGATCAACAGCGCCAGCCACACCAGGCGTTTCTCGCGAAAGCCGACGAATCCAGCCGCTCGCTTGTCCAGGCCCAGCACCTTGATCTGGAAGCCGACAAAGCTGCGTTGCAGCAACACCCAGACCGCGACCAGCGCGAACAGGGCAAAGTACACCCCGATGTGCGCGCGGCCATCTTCCATCAATAGCGGCAGACGGCTCGCGTCGCCAAAGGTCGCGGACTCCGGGAAGTTCATGCCGGCAGGGTCTTTCAGCGGGCCATGCACGAAATACAGCAGCAGGTTGAGGGCGATGTAGTTGAGCATGATGCTGGTGAGAATTTCATTGGCGTTGAATTGAGTACGCAACCATGCCGTCACGCCTGCCCAGGCCGCCCCGGCCAGCGTCCCGGCCAACAGCACCATCACCAGCGCCCAACGGCTTTCCATCTCGATGATATTCACCGCCACGGCACTGCCCGCCAGCGCACCGAGCAACAATTGGCCTTCGGCGCCGATGTTCCAGATGCGTGCCTGATAGGCAACCGCCAGCCCCAGTGCACACAGTAGAATCGGCAACGTCTTGACCATCAGCTCCGACAGCCCATAAAGATCGCTGACCGGTGCGATCAACAGGGTGTGCAGCGTCACCCACGGGTTCAGCCCCAGGCCGATGAACAGCAGCGAGCCGCAGATCAGGGTCAGGACGGCAGCCAGCAGCGGCGAGCACCACAACATGGCGCGCGATTGCTGGCCACGCGGTTCCAGAGAAAGCAGCATGTTTTGCTCCGTTAACCCGGCGTGTGGGCCTGGGTTTGAGAATGATCGAACTGTCCCGCCATCCAGCCGCCGATCTGTACGGTGCTGGTCTGTTCAGTGGGGATCAGGTCGGAAAGCTGGCCGCCGCTCAAGGCAGCGAGTCGGTCGCTGATCTGGAACAACTCGTCCAGGTCCTCGGAAATCACCAGAATCGCCGCCCCCGCATCGCGCAAGGCGATCAGCGCCCGGTGGATCGCCGCTGCTGCCCCTACGTCCACGCCCCAGGTCGGGTGCGCCGCGATCAGCAGCTTCGGGTTTTGTAGAATTTCCCGACCGAGAATGAATTTCTGCAGGTTGCCGCCCGACAGGCTGCGCGCCGGGGCCTGTGCGTCGGGCGTCTTGACGGCAAAGCGGCGAATGATTTCGTCGGCCAGGGCACGGACCTTGCCGCGTTGAATCAGCCCGTTGCTCACCAGCCCCTGTTGGAAGGCGGTGAGCAGGGCGTTATCCGCCAGGCTCAATTCCGGCACTGCGCCATGCCCCAGGCGTTCGGCCGGGACAAACGCCAGACCGCGCTTGCGGCGGGCATCCGGGCGCAGGTGGCCGACCGGTGTGTTTGCGAAACGCAGGGTCGCCGCCTGCGCATGAGGCAGCGTTTGTTCGCCGCTCAGCAGCGCGAGTAATTCATCCTGACCGTTACCGGCCACGCCCGCGATGCCGACGATCTCGCCGCTGCACACCTCAAGGCTAAGGTCTTTGAGGGAGCAGCCGAACGGGTCCGGGTTGTGCCAGGACAGTCTGTCCACTTGCAGAAAGGCCGCGCCGCCGCTGACTTTTTCGTAGTGCGCGGTCAGGCCCTCGGCATCGCCGACCATCAATCGTGCCAGCTCCAGATCGGAGCATTCGGCCGGAATACAGTGCCCGGAGACCTTGCCGTTACGCAGCACGGTTGCGCTGTGGCACAAGGCGCGAACTTCGCCCAGCTTATGGCTGATGAACAGAATGCTGCAGCCTTCGCTGGCCAGATGCCGGAGGGTGACGAACAGTTCTTCTGCTTCCTGAGGTGTGAGGACCGAGGTGGGTTCGTCGAGAATCAACAGGTGAATGTCCTGCATCAGGCAGCGAATGATTTCGACTTTCTGCCGCTCGCCGATCGACAGGCTGTGCACCAGACGCTGGGGCTCCACGGCCATGCCGTAGCGTTGCGAGACCTCGCGAATACGCGGTTCAAGTTGCTTGGGCGTGCCTGCCGCCGCGCCCATCGCCAGCGCAATGTTCTGCGCCACGCTCAAGGTCTCGAACAGTGAGAAATGCTGGAACACCATGCCAATCCCCAGGCTTCTGGCCTGCGCCGGATTGCGCATGATCTGCGCCTGGCCTTGCCAGATGATCGACCCGGCATCTGGCTGGGTAACGCCATAGATGATCTTCATCAGGGTACTTTTGCCAGCACCGTTCTCACCCAGCAGGGCATGAATTTCGCCTGGCTGAATGGTCAGGTCGACAGCATCGTTGGCCAGGCAACCGGGATACCGTTTGGTGATATGGCGCAACTGGAGACGCGCAGGTATCGCGTGGTTTGACATGAAAGGCTCTGAGGCAAAGTGGGTCGCCTGTGGATAAAGCAAAATCCTGGCCAATGGGTCAGGTTTCAGACGCGATACGCTGAATCAAGCCAGAACGAGGATTTTGTACTTTCGCAGATCGCATCAGCGGCGGTCGGTTTTGCCATTTCAGCACCAGTTCGGGGCGCGCTGATAACGCGAAGGTGCAAAACATGGCTTATTGATTTGAGTAAAAAATGTACAGCGCGCGGCGAGGGAGATGCAGTGAACCGATGCGCGAACGTTGCACCTGTTATCCACAGGTTATTCCACAGTTACTGTGCGCAAGCCGAAATGTGAAGAATAACGTCACACGGGTTAGCGCCCAAAGGTGCTAAAGCGCGCTAACAGACTGTTTTTGCGCCGTTTTTGCGGTTTCCGCAACAGATTGTACAAAAAATGATCATTCTTCTGAAAGCCGCGTCCAGCAAGGCGCGCAGTGGAGTGTGCTCAGCTTATCCACAGTCGGATGCACAGTAGATGTGGGCAATTGCCGTTGTGCTGTCTACTCCGTTGCGGCCTTGTGCAAAAGGATTCTGCCGCGACTCAGATCGGCCAGTTGCCGTTGCAGCGTATCGACATGTTCAGGGCCGATGGCAATTGCCATTTGCACACCATTGGCGGTGAATTCTTCGTTTTCCACCAGGCCGTTCAGCTCCGCCAAGCGCAGCTTGACCAGCGTCAGTTCACTGAAACTGCATTCGAGGTGGAATGCAGCGC
This sequence comes from Pseudomonas sp. CFBP2511, assembly GCF_030209255.1. Taxonomy (NCBI): domain Bacteria; kingdom Pseudomonadati; phylum Pseudomonadota; class Gammaproteobacteria; order Pseudomonadales; family Pseudomonadaceae; genus Pseudomonas; species Pseudomonas sp. CFBP2511. The sequence continues at coordinate 146,013 of NZ_JARVSI010000029.1, forward strand.
GCTGTATCAGCGGCAGACGCTCGGCCTGCTGCAGGCATTTGTTGGCGCCGCCGCCGTAAGCGCGGGCCAGGCCGCCGGTGCCCAGTTGAATGCCGCCGTACCAGCGAATCACCAGTACCACCACCTGATCGAATTCCTGCGCTTCGATGGCGGCCAGAATCGGTCTGCCTGCTGTGCCGCCCGGTTCGCCATCGTCGTTGCTGCGGTACTGGCTGCCCAGTTTCCAGGCCCAGCAATTGTGGGTGGCGTTCAAGTCGCTGTGCTGCTCAATGAACGCTTGTGCGTCGGCCGGGCTGGCGATGGGCGCGGCGAGGGTGATGAAGCGGCTCTTGCGGATTTCTTCACGAAATTCGCAAGGGCCGGCAAGGGTAAAAGGCATGCGTGTGTCCAGCTGGCGTCAAGGTGCCGATTCTACAAGGCTGGCGGTGTCAGCCCACAACCTTTGAGGATGATCCGGATCAGATTGTTGCTGGCCTGATCCATGTCCTGCCGGGTCAGGCGAGAGCGGCCGGTGACACGACAGATCTGCGAGGCGAAGTCGGCATAGTGCTGGGTGCTGCCCCACAGCAGAAAGATCAGGTGCACTGGATCGACCGGGTCCATCTTTCCGGCATCGATCCAGGCTTGAAAGACCGCTGCCCGCCCCTGAAACCAGAGGCGGTAATCCTGGCTGAAATATTCGCTCATGCATTCGCCGCCGCTGATGATCTCCATGGCGAAGATTCGTGATGCCTGCGGTTGCCGGCGCGAGAACTCCATCTTGGCGCGAATATAGCGGGCCAGCGCTTCTGCCGGGTCGTCGTCGACGCTGAGGTTGTTGAACGTGCTGTCCCACAAATCAATGATATTGCTCAGCACCGCGACATACAGGCCCAGCTTGTTGGTGAAGTAATAATGAAGGTTGGCTTTCGGCAGTCCGGCTTTCAGCGCAATAGTGTTCATGCTGGTGCCCTTGAAACCGTGGCGGGCAAATTCGTCTTCGGCGGCCTGGATGATCGTTTCTTCGTTCTTCTGACGAATACGGCTCGCAGGCTTGGTGGCGCTGTGTGCTGGAACTTCAAGGGTCATGGGCTATTCCGGACAGGTCGTAGGGCGCGACGATTGAGCTGATGATGACTGAATAGGTAATGCACCGGCGACTATCTCGCAAGTGCGGCTATGGAAACCTATCGTGGTTGTTCAAGGGGTTTGCGTTCCGTCGCAGCCTGGGTCGTCGTCACGGCGACTTTACCCTCCGGAATCAGCAGGCACATGACAATGGCTGTAATGCCGCCGCTGGTGATTGCCGAATCGAACAGGTTCTGGACCAGCTTGGGCATCTGATGCAGCAGCGCCGGCTGCGCCGCAATGCCCAGGCCGACACCAAATGAGGTGGCGATGATCAGCATGCTACGCCGATCCAGTGGCGACTGGGCGAGGATGCGAACGCCTGCCGCCGCAACGCTGCCGAACATCACCAGCGTTGCGCCGCCCAGCACCGGTTTGGGGATCTGCTGGACGATGGCGCCGATATGCGGAAACAGTCCGAGGATGAACAGCACGGCACCGATGTACAGGCCGACATAGCGGCTGGCAACGCCGGTCAACTGAATCACTCCGTTGTTCTGCGCGAACGTGGTGTTGGGAAAGGCACTGAACGTCGCGGCAATCATGCAGCTCACACCGTCGCCGAGCACGCCACCCTTGAGCCGCGCCACATAGCTCGGCCCGCTGATCGGCTGGCGGGCCAGCATGCAGTTGGCGGTCAGGTCGCCGACGGTTTCGATACTGCTGATCAGATAAATCAGCGCGACCGGCAGGAAAGCGGTCCAGTCAAAATTGAAACCGAAGCGGAACGGCACTGGCACGCTGATCAGCGGCAGATCGTGAATCGGCTGCGGGATCAGCTTGCCGCTGAACCATGCGGCCAGGCTGCCGACAGCCAGGCCGATGATGATCGCCGACAAGCGCACCCATGGAGTGTTGGAGCGATTGAGCACAATGATCACTGCGAGTACGAACACCCCCAGCGCCAGGTTCAGCGGTGCGCCGAAGTCCGGTGCATTGAAGCCGCCACCCAGGTCAGTCACGCCGACCTTGATCAGGCTCACGCCGATCAGGGTAATCACGATCCCGGTGACCAGCGGGGTGATGACACGCCGCAACTGACCGATGCAACGACTGAGCACTATCTGCACCAGTGCACCGAAAAAGCAGACGCCGAAGATCATCGCCATGATGTCCTCCGGGCTACCGCCGCGCTGCTTGACCAGAAAGCCTGCCGACAACACTGCGCCTAAAAACGCAAAACTGGTGCCTTGCAGACAGATCATGCCTGCACCGATGCCGAACGGCCTGCGCGCCTGAATGAACGTGCCGGTTCCGGACACCATCAACGCCATGCTGATCAGGTAAGGCAGGTATTCGGTCAGCCCCAGGGTTGATCCGATAATCAGCGGCGGCGTGATTATCCCGACGAAACTGGCGAGCACGTGTTGGAATGCAGCCAGTATGGCCGTCAGCGGTTTGGGACGGTCATTCAGGCCGTAGATCAGGTCGTCGTTGTCAGAAGTTTCGGGCTGCATGGCGAAGTCTCGAAATGGGAAGTGCCATGTGCTGGCGCATTGGTATTCACGATCACTGCAAAAAACTGTCCACCTGCTCAGGTTATTTCCCAGTAAGCCCCTCTATTGCCTGCTATATCAGACGGATAGCGTTTTCAGGCTGCTCTCCTGACCGGGCGAATACGGCGGGTGCTGGCAAGAATGTGTCATCGGGTAGCAGCAAGCGCTTCCAGAAAGCCTTCGAGCACCAAATGAGGGCGTCGGCCTTTGCGGGTGACGGTGACCAGATTGAGGTCGTAAAATTTCGCGTCCGGTTTCAATGCGCGCAACCTGCCTTCCTGCACCCAGGCGTTGGCGTAATGATCCGGCAGATAGCCGATGTAGCGCCCGGTCAGAATGAGGAACGCGATGCCTTCCCGGTCGGAGGCACTGGCGGTGCATGTCAATGCCTTGTAGTGCTCCTGAATATCGTTCGGCAGGCGGAAGGTTGGAGCAACGGCTTCCTGTAGCGCGAGACGCTGGTCGTCGAGCATTGTGTTTTCTGCATAGAACAACGGATGACCCACCGCGCAATAAAGCAGCGAGCGCTCGCTGTACAGCGAATGATATTCCAGCCCCGGCAGCGCGCTGGCCTGCGGCACCACGCCAACATGCAGGCCGCCGTCGAGTACGCCTTGCTCGACCTCGGCGGGCGCGATCATGCGGATATTGATATGCACGCCAGGCCCACGTTCTTTAAGGCGCGACAGTGCATGGGTTATGCGCATGTGGGGGAGGGTGACGAGGTTATCGGTCAGGCCTATGTTCAACTCGCCGCGCAGGTTCTGGTGCAGGCCGTTGACCTCAGTGCGAAAGCTCTCCAGCGCACTGAGCAGTTGCAGCGATGACTGATAAACTTCGCGCCCCTCATCGGTCAGTGAAAACCCTGCTCGCCCCCGCTGACACAGACGCAAACCAAGGCGTTGTTCCAGATCGCTCATCTGCTGGCTGATCGCCGATCTGCCGATGCCAAGCGCACTTTCTGCAGCTGAAAAGCCCCCAGCCTCGACTACGCTCTTGAAGATGCGCAGCAAGCGAATGTCAAAATCACTGACCTGGGCCAACGGGTCGGAGCGGCGGATGCTCATTGTTTAGTTGCTCATTGTTTAGTGAAAGACAAACTAAAGATCATAAAAATCATGTTTTATGAACTTTAGCCGCGTGTCACTTTGGCTGCAATCACCGTTAGCTCAAGCGCCTGCGAGGCTCGCTCCCATGAATATGTTCGAATTGTCTGATGTGCCGGTCACAAGTCAGTTGAAGCTGGATGCTCACTGGATGCCTTACACCGCGAACCGCAATTTCCACAGCGATCCGCGCATGATCGTCGCCGCGCATGGCAGCTATCTGACAGACGACAAGGGCCGCAAGATTTACGATGGGCTTTCCGGTCTGTGGACCTGCGGCGCTGGGCATACGCGCAAGGAAATTCAGGAAGCCGTTTCCCGCCAACTGGGCGTGCTGGATTACGCGCCGGGCTTTCAGTTCGGGCATCCGTTGTCGTTTCAACTGGCAGAAAAGATTACCGAACTGACGCCGGGCAATCTCAATCACGTGTTCTATACCAACTCGGGCTCTGAGTGTGCAGATACCGCAGTGAAGATGGTGCGTGCCTACTGGCGGCTGAAAGGGCAGGCGACCAAGACCAAGATGATCGGTCGGGCGCGCGGCTATCATGGCGTGAATGTCGGTGGTACCAGCCTGGGTGGAGTAAACGGCAACCGCAAGATGTTCGGGCAACTGATGGATGTCGATCACCTGCCGCATACCCTGCTGGCCAGCAATGCGTACTCCAAGGGCATGCCTGAAGCAGGCGGTATCGCGCTGGCCGACGAAATGCTGAAACTGATCGAACTGCACGATGCGTCGAACATTGCGGCAGTCATCGTAGAGCCGATGGCAGGTTCTGCCGGCGTGATCGTTCCGCCGCAAGGCTACCTCAAGCGGCTGCGTGAGATTTGCGATCAACATAATATTCTGCTGATCTTCGATGAAGTCATCACCGGTTTCGGGCGCACCGGCTCGATGTTTGGTGCTGACAGTTTCGGCGTGACACCTGACCTGATGTGCATCGCCAAACAAATCACCAACGGCGCGATACCCATGGGCGCGGTGATTGCCAGCAGCGAGATTTACCAGACCTTCATGAATCAACCGACGCCGGATTACGCCGTTGAATTCCCCCACGGTTATACCTATTCGGCGCATCCGGTGGCGTGTGCTGCCGGGCTTGCAGCGCTGGAGCTGTTGCAGCGTGAGAATCTGGTGCAGCAGGTGGCAGAGATTGCCCCGCATTTTGAAAGCGCTTTGCACGGTATCAAAGGGGCGAAGAACGTTGTCGATATCCGCAATTACGGGCTGGCGGGTGCCATCCAGATTGCGCCCCGTGATGGCGATGCGATCGTGAGGCCGTTCGAGGCGGGCATGAAACTCTGGAAGGCCGGCTTCTATGTACGCTTTGGTGGCGACACCCTGCAGTTTGGTCCGACTTTCAATAGCCAGGCGCAGGATCTGGACCGGATGTTCGACGCGGTTGGCGAGGCGTTGAACCTGATCGATTGATCGTGCCGACAGGCGCTCTTCTTATGTAGGTATTTTTTACAGCGTCGGGCGCGAAGTGATTCGCACCTGATGCTGTTCTTTGGAGTTTTTCCCATGAGCAGCATCCAGCATCTGATTCACGGCAAGTTTGTAGCCGATGATGGCCGTACCGCCGATGTCTTCAATCCATCGACCGGGCAGGTTATCCACCAAGTGGCGCTCGCCAGTCGCGAAACAGTGCAAAAGGCCATCGAATCGGCCAAGTCGGCTTTCCCGGCCTGGCGTAATACACCGCCGGCCAAACGTGCGCAGGTAATGTTTCGCTTCAAGCAATTGCTGGAGCAGAACGAAGCGCGCATTGCCCAACTGATCAGCGAAGAGCATGGCAAGACACTGGAAGACGCTGCGGGCGAGCTGAAACGCGGTATCGAAAATGTCGAGTACGCCTGCGCTGCGCCGGAAATCCTCAAGGGCGAGTACAGCCGCAACGTCGGGCCGAACATTGATGCGTGGTCCGACTTCCAGCCGCTGGGTATCGTTGCTGGTATTACACCGTTCAACTTCCCGGCGATGGTGCCGCTGTGGATGTACCCGCTGGCCATCGCTTGTGGTAACTGCTTTATCCTCAAGCCTTCCGAGCGTGATCCGAGCTCTACGCTTTTGATTGCCGAGTTGTTGCACGAAGCCGGGCTGCCGAAGGGCGTATTGAATGTGGTGCATGGCGACAAGGTTGCGGTTGATGCGCTGATCGAAGCGCCTGAGGTCAAGGCGCTGAGTTTTGTCGGATCAACACCGATTGCCGAGTACATCTATAAGGAAGGCGCAGCACGGGGCAAGCGCGTTCAGGCCTTGGGCGGGGCCAAGAATCATGCTGTGCTGATGCCGGATGCCGACCTGGACAACGCTGTCAGTGCCTTGATGGGCGCCGCTTATGGTTCCTGCGGTGAGCGCTGCATGGCGATCTCGGTCGCGGTCTGCGTCGGTGATCAGATTGCCGATGCGATGGTGGCCAAACTGGTTCCACACATTCAGAGCCTCAAGATCGGTGCGGGCACCACCTGCGGGCTGGACATGGGGCCGCTGGTCACCGGTCAGCATCGCGACAAGGTCAGTGGTTACATTGCCGATGGCGTGGCGTCGGGCGCTACCCTGGTGGTGGACGGGCGAGACCTTCAGGTGGCCGGGCACGAACAGGGCTTCTTTATGGGTGGCTGCCTGTTTGATCGTGTGACGCCGCAAATGCGCATCTATAAAGAGGAGATCTTCGGGCCGGTGCTGTGCATCGTGCGCGTCGATAGCCTTGAGCAGGCCATGCAGCTCATCAACGACCACGAATACGGCAACGGTACGTGCATCTTTACCCGGGATGGCGAAGCGGCGCGGCTGTTCTGTGACGAGATTGAAGTGGGGATGGTCGGGGTCAATGTGCCGCTGCCGGTGCCGGTGGCGTACCACAGCTTCGGCGGCTGGAAGCGTTCTCTGTTTGGCGACCTGCATGCGTATGGGCCGGATGGTGTGCGCTTCTATACGCGCCGCAAGGCGATTACCCAGCGCTGGCCGCAGCGTGCCAGCCATGAAGCATCGCAATTTGCGTTCCCCAGCCTGTAAATTCCGAGGAGGGGAGATCGTCTTTATAGAACGATCTCCCGTGTTTACCGGGGTTCAGGAAATAGATTGCAGGTTTTTGAAATTAACGGTTGACGCCCTCTGTGATGTGTCTATAATTCGCCCCACTTCCGGCGCAGACGGAAACGAAAAAGCCTTGTAGA